>JBQCHF010000090.1:0-91606 GCA_051954955.1 Motilibacteraceae bacterium | reverse complement strand
GCTCGTGCGCCGGCGCCGCGAACTCCCCGTTCAAGCGGCCGCCGGCCCCGACCGACCCGCGGTCGCGGGCCCCCGCCCGGGACCGACCCGGGGCTACCGCTGGCCGCCGGGCGGCGCGGGTCGGCCAGCGGTGCAAGAGTCACCTGGACCAGTCCTGCCCTACCAGCACAAGCACGAGCACCCCCCATCACCGAGCACCACACGTCCCACCGCCTGTCGAGCGACGAGGCGCTCGCCCGCTGCGCCGGGTGAGCCGCCCGCCGAGCGCACACGAACCGCGAAGGAGCGCACCGTGAGCACCGAGGCCCTGTCTAACCTCCTGCAGGAGGACCGCCGATTCGAGCCGCCCGCCGAGCTGGCCGCCAGCGCCAACGTGACGGCGGAGTGGTACCAGCGCGCGGCCGAGGACCGGCTCGGCTTCTGGGCCGACCAGGCCCGCCGCCTCACCTGGGAGCGGGAGTGGGACCAGGTGCTCGACTGGTCGGACCCGCCGTTCGCCAAGTGGTACGTGGGCGGAAAGCTCAACGTGGCCTACAACTGCCTGGACCGGCACGTCGAGGCCGGTCTGGGGGACCGGGTCGCCTACCACTGGGAGGGTGAGCCGGGCGACACCCGCACCATCACCTACGCCGAGCTGACCGCGGAGGTCTGCAAGGCGGCGAACGCCCTGCTCGAGCTCGGCGTCCGGTCCGGCGACCGGGTCGCCATCTACATGCCGATGATCCCCGAGACGGTCATCGCGATGCTGGCCTGCGCGCGGATCGGCGCTCCGCACACCGTCGTCTTCGGTGGCTTCTCCTCCACCGCGCTGAAGGACCGCATCCAGGACTGCGACGCGCGCGTCGTCATCACCTCCGACGGCGGCTACCGGCGGGGCGCCCCCAGCGCGCTCAAGCCGGCGGTGGACGAGGCGCTCAAGGAGTGCCCGGACGTGCGCTCGGTCCTGGTGGTGCGCCGCACCGGGCAGGAGGTGGAGTGGAACGAGGGCCGCGACGTCTGGTGGCACGACGTCGTCGACCGGCAGAGCCCGGAGCACACCGCCGAGGCGTTCGACAGCGAGCACCCGCTCTACGTCATGTACACCTCGGGGACCACCGGCAAGCCCAAGGGCATCCTGCACACCTCCGGCGGCTACCTCACCGGCTGCGCCTTCACCCAGTGGGCGGTGTTCGACCTCAAGCCCGAGCGCGACGTCTACTGGACCGCCGCCGACATCGGCTGGGTCACCGGCCACTCCTACATCGTGTACGGACCGCTGGCCAACGCCACCACGTCGGTGATGTACGAGGGCACCCCGGACACCCCGCACAAGGGCCGCTGGTGGGAGATCATCGACAAGTACAAGGTGAGCATCCTCTACACCGCCCCCACCACGATCCGCACGTTCATGAAGTGGGGCGCGGAGATCCCGGCCGCGGCGGACCTGTCCTCGCTGCGGGTGCTCGGCTCGGTCGGCGAGCCGATCAACCCCGAGGCCTACGTCTGGTACCGCCAGCACATCGGCCACGACCGCTGCCCGGTGGTGGACACCTGGTGGCAGACCGAGACCGGGATGATGATGATCAGCCCGCTGCCCGGCGTCACCGCCGGCAAGCCGGGTGCGGCGATGACCCCGCTGCCCGGTGTGAACGCGGAGGTCGTCGACGACGCCGGCAACCCGGTGCCCGACGGCGCCGGCGGCTACCTCGTGCTGACCGAGCCGTGGCCGGCGATGCTGCGCACCATCTGGGGCGACCCGGAGCGGTTCAAGGAGACCTACTGGTCGCGCTTCCCCGGCCGCTATTTCGCCGGCGACGGCGCCAAGAAGGACAACGACGGTGACCTGTGGCTGCTCGGCCGCGTCGACGACGTCATGAACGTGTCCGGTCACCGCATGTCGACCACCGAGATCGAGTCGGCCCTGGTGTCGCACCCGAAGGTTGCCGAGGCCGCGGTCGTCGGCGCCTCGGACCCGACCACGGGTCAGGGGATCGTCGCATTCGTCATCCTGCGGGCCGAGGCCGGCGACGGCGGGCCGGACGTGGTCAAGGAGCTGCGCGACCACGTGGCCAAGGAGATCGGCCCGATCGCCAAGCCCCGCCAGATCATGGTGGTCGCGGAGCTGCCCAAGACCCGCTCGGGCAAGATCATGCGTCGTCTGCTGCGCGACGTCGCCGAGAAGCGCGACCTCGGCGACGTGACCACGCTGGCGGACCCGACGGTCATGAACCTGATCGGCGAGGGTCTGGCCTCCGGGGTCGGGGCCGACGAGACCTGACCGTCACCTACGGCCCGTAGGAGGACGCGACAGGTCGTAGGACGGGTGATTCACAGGGGGTGACGAAGGCCCCGCTCCTGGGTGAACCCGGGGGCGGGGCCTTCGTGCGCGACGCAGACTCCTCAGCAGGCGGGCGCACCGCAGCACCCGCGGGGAGGTCACCGGTCATGGTCACGCACACACCTCCGCAGGCCACCGGCGCGGGCACCGGGCTGCCGCGCGACCCGGTGCTCGGGACGATGGAGGACGTCGGGCGGCACTGGGGCTGGCTGCTGGGCTACGGGATCGTCTCGGTGGTGCTGGGGATCATGGTCCTGGCCTGGCCCGAGGCGACGCTGGTCGTGCTGGCGGTCCTGTTCGCCGTCGAGCTGTTCGTCTCGGGCATCTTCCACCTGGTCGGCGCCTTCACCGACCGCGGCCTGGCGGAGGGCAGCGGCGGGCACCGGTCGCTGTGGGCGGTGCTCGGCATCCTGTCCGTGCTGGTCGGGCTGGTGCTGCTGCGCCATCCGCTGCAGTCGCTCGCCGTCGTGGCGTTCCTCATCGGGATCTGGTGGGTGGTGGCGGGGGTCACCGACCTGGTGACCGCGATCGGCGGCAGCGGGCAGCCCGGCCGCGGCTGGCGGGTCTTCATGGGCGTGGTGAGCACCATCGCCGGCTTCTACGTGGTGCTGCGCCCCGGGATCTCGCTGGGCATCCTCACCGTGCTGGCCGGCTTCTGGCTGCTCCTCTACGGCCTGCTGGCCGCGGTCGCCGCCTTCCAGCTGCGCTCGGCGGTGCGCACGCTGACGGCGTGAGCGGGCTCAGCGCGGGAACGGCGGCGGGGTGCGGTCCAGGTCGAGTGCCTCGGGGGTGTGCAGCCGCACCATCGTGCGGCTCACCCCTCGCGGCAGCCGGTGCTGCGTGCGCAGGCTGACCCCGACCATGACCAGGAACGCGAGCGGCATCGTCCAGGCCGCCGGCTGCACCAGCAGGGCGCCGCTCCACGACGTCGCCGTGCCGGTGCCCCGGCCCAGCGTGACCCCGCTGGCCACCGCGGCCAGCCCGCCGCCGACGACCAGCCCGGCGATCGCCCCCACGTCGGTCAGCTTGCGCCACCAGATCCCCAGCAGCAGCAGCGGGCAGAACGACGAGGCCGCCACCGCGAAGGCCAGGCCGACGATGTCGGCGACCGCCGCGGAGACCACCAGCAGGGACAGCGCGAAGGGCACCGCGACGGCGAGCACGGTGGCGATCCGGAAGTCGCGCACGGAGCCACGCAGGACGTCCTGCGAGAGCACCCCGCCGACGGACACGGCCAGGCCGGAGGAGGTGGACAGGAAGGCGGCGAACGCCCCGGCGGTGACCAGGGCCGAGAGCAGCTGGCCGGGGACGCCGTCCACGAGCCGCTCGGGCAGCAGCAGCACGGTGGCGTCGGTGCGGCCGGTGAGCAGCAGGTCGGGGGCGTAGAGCCGGCCGAGGGCGCCGTAGACGGCCGGGAAGAGGTAGTAGCCCCCCAGCAGCACCAGCACGCCGAGCGCCGTGCGGCGGGCGGCGCGCCCGTCCGGGTTCGTGTAGAAGCGCACCAGCACGTGCGGCAGGCCCATCGTGCCGAAGAACAGCGCGAGCATGAGGGAGTAGGTCGCGTAGAGCGGGTGGCCGCGCCCGCCCGCGCCGGACAGCGGGAGCGCCCACCGGTCGCCCGGAGCGGCCTCGATCCGCGCCACGTGCGGCACCTCCGCGCCGGCCGCGAAGGACAGCTCGGTGCCGCCGCCCACGTCGTGCTGGCCCGGTGCCAGGGTGACGGGCCCCTGGACGGCCCGGTCGTCCAGCGTGCCCTCGACCTCGACGTCGAGCGGGGCGCGCACGGTGAGCGTGGTGGGGGCCGCCACCTGCACGGTCCGGGCGCTCTGGAAGGTCGGGTAGCCGCCGGCCGCGGGGTCCGGCGCGCCGTGGGCGTGCCAGACCGCCAGCATCGCCACGGCGGGCAGCGAGATGGCCGTCAGCTTGAGCCAGTACTGGAAGGCCTGCACGAAGGTGATCGAGCGCATGCCGCCGGCGACCACGTTGAAGACGACGACCAGGGCGACCACCAGCGCGCCGACCCAGGGCGGTGCACCGGTGACGGTGCGCAGGGTGAGGCCGGCGCCCTGCAGCTGCGGCAGCAGGTAGAGCCAGCCGATGAGCACGACCAGCACGCTCGCGGTGCGGCGCACCGCCACCGACTCCAGCCGGCTCTCGGCGAAGTCCGGCAGCGTGTAGGCGCCCGACCGGCGCATGGGCGCGGCCACCAGCACCAGCAGCACGAGGTAGCCGGCGGTGTAGCCGACCGGGTACCAGAGCATGTCCGAGCCGTAGGCCAGGACCAGCCCGGCGATGCCGAGGAACGACGCTGCGCTGAGGTACTCCCCGCCCATGGCCGAGGCGTTCCACAGCGGGGTGACGCTGCGCGAGGCGACGTAGAAGTCGCTGGTGGTGCGCGACAGCCGGAGGCCGTAGGCGCCGATCAGGACCGTGGCCACCGAGACCAGCACGACGGCGGCGACGCCGTAGGCGGTGCTGCCGGACTGCACGGTCAGCGCCGCTCGAGCAGGTCGGCGAAGTCCCGCTCGGTGTGCTCGGCGGCGCGCACGTAGAGCCACCCGGCGAGGACGAAGCAGGGGTAGACCACCGCGCCGAGCAGCAGCCAGGGCAGCGGGATGCCGAGGACGTGCACGGTGCGGGTGCCGGGCACGAGCCGGAACAGCAGCGGGAGCCCGCCGAGCAGCAGACCGAACGCGGCGCAGACGAGCAGCGCCAGGCGCAGCTGGGTGCGCACGAGCGAGCGCATGTAGACCTCGCCGACGGCGGACTGCTCGTCGATCTCCCGCATCGGACTGATCACCGGCGGCCGCCGGGTGGCCCGCACCTGCGGGGCGGTCACGACCACCCGGCGGGGGGTGGCGCGCCGGGACGGTCCGGGGACGCTCATCGCCGGCCGCCCGCTACCGGGAGAACTTCGGCTGGTCGACCCGCGCCCGGCGGACCAGCTGGTCGCGCAGCGCCCGGGTGTGCCGCCGGCTGACCGCCAGCACCTCCTCGCCCAGGCGCACGCTGGCCCGGCCGGACTCGAACCGGACCTCGTCGATGTGCCGGGCGGCCACCAGGTGGCTGCGGTGGATCCGCACGAACCCGGCCTCGCGCCAGCGCTCCTCCAGCGTGGTGAGCGGCACCCGGACCAAGTGGCTGCCGGTGGCGGTGTGCAGGCGGGCGTAGTCGCCGTGCGCCTCCACGTAGCGGACGTCGGAGCGGTTGACGAAGCGGGTGACCCCGCCGAGCTCGACGGCGATCGTCTCGTCCTCCGGCTCGGCCTCGCGGGTCACCCCCTCGCGGGCGTCGGAGGCGGCAGCGACCCGGCGCACGGCCTCGGTGAGCCGCTCGTCGCGCACCGGCTTGAGCAGGTAGTCGACGGCCTTGAGGTCGAAGGCCTCGACGGCGTGGTCGTCGTAGGCGGTCACGAACACCACGGCCGGCGGGTCGGTGAACCTGGCCAGGACGCGGGCGACGTCGAGGCCGTCCAGCCCGGGCATCCGGATGTCCAGGAAGACCGCGTCGAACGGCTCGCTCTCCAGCGCCTTGAGGACGTCGGCACCGGTGGCCACGGTGCGGACCGTGTCCACGCGGTCGTCGCGGCGCAGCAGCCAGGCCAGCTCCTCGCGGGCAGGCTGCTCGTCGTCGGCGACGAGGACACGGAGCACGCCGGGAGGGTAACGCGCCGTACCCCGCCGGGTGTGGCAGTGGTCGCCGCGCTCGTTCAGATGGACGGTCGTTCGGATGGACGGTCGTTTCGGGGGAGAAGTCGCTCAGCCCGGCTCAGGGGCCGAGCAGGCGGGCGCCGCCGCCCAGCAGCCACAGCCGCAGCGGCTCGGGCTGGTCCCGGTCCACCTCCAGCGCGGCCGGGCCGCCGGCCAGGTTGCCGCGCACCCACGCCGACCCGTTGGCCGGCAGCGCCGCGAGCAGCTCACGGTCGGCCTCCACCCGGCACAGCGGCACCTCGGCCGGGGCCAGGAGCAGGTGCCGCTCGCCGTCCTTGCGGTAGGGGGTGCGAACCGCCTGCCCCTCGAGCAGCTCGCGGTGCTCGCGCCGGGCCACCCGGATCCCACCCAGCCCCAGCGTGGCGACGGCGACGATCACCAGGGTGAGGAAGATCCGCCAGCCCAGGCCCTGGACGCTGGTCCACACGACCGGCAGCGAGATGGGCGCCCAGGTGACGGTGGCGACGGCGCGCACCCCGACCCGGTAGCGCAGCACCGGCACCTGCCACCACGAGCGCGGCGCCGGCCCGGTGACCGCGCGGGCGTCGTCGGCGAGCACGGCGCTCAGCCCCGGGGTGAGCGGGCGGAGCGGGTCACCACGACCTCACGATGCCCGGACCCCGGCCCGGTACTTCGGCACCCGCAGGCTCACCTTGGTGCCGGCCCCCGGCGCGGTCTCGACGACCAGGCCGAACTCGTCGCCGTAGACCTGGCGCAGCCGGGCGTCGACGTTGCCCAGGCCCACGCTGTCCCCGTCGGGCTCGCCGGCCAGGGTGCGCCGGACCTGCTCGGGGTCGCTGCCCACGCCGTCGTCCTCCACGCTGATCTCGGCGACCTGGCCGCCGTCCTCGGCCACGATCGTGACGTGCCCGGTGCCGGGCTTGCCCTCCAGCCCGTGCCGGACCGCGTTCTCCACCAGCGGCTGCAGGCACAGGAACGGCACCGCCACCGGCAGCACCTCGGGCGCCACCTGCAGGCTCACCTGCAGCCGGTCGCCGAAACGGGCCTTCTCCAGCAGCAGGTAGCGGTCGATGCTGCGCAGCTCCTCGGCCAGGGTGGTGAAGTCGCCGTGCCGGCGGAAGGAGTAGCGGGTGAAGTCGGCGAACTCCAGCAGCAGCTCGCGGGCCCGCTCGGGGTCGGTGCGCACGAACGAGGCGATCGCGGTGAGCGAGTTGTAGATGAAGTGCGGGCTGATCTGCGCCCGCAGCGCGCGCACCTCGGCCTCCATCAGCCGGGTGCGGGAGGCGTCGAGCTCGGCCAGGTCGAGCTGGCCGGACACCCAGCGGGCCACCTCCTCCACCGCGCGCACCAGGCCGGCGGTGGTCTGGGTGCCGTAGGCCGCCAGGCTGCCGACCACCCGGTCCTCCACCGTGAGCGGGGCGACCACGGCGGTGCGGATGGGGCACTCGGGGTCCGCGCACGCCACGGCGTCGGCGCTGAGGATCTGCACCCGCCCGGTGCCCAGCGTGGTGGCGGCCAGGGCGAGCGCCCGCCCGGTGTGCCGGTCGCCGGCCCCGTCCCAGGCGAGCACCGCGTTGCCGTCGGTGAGCGAGACGGCCGACGTCCCCAGCAGCGTGCGCAGGTGCCGGGCCGCGCGTTGGGCCCCGGCCACGGTGAGCCCGGCCCGCAGCGGCGGCGCGGCGAGCGAGGCGGTGTGCAAGGTGGCGAAGGTGGCGCGGTCGGCCGGGGTGCCGAGGTCCCGCCGTGCCCGCCGGCCGCGCCAGACCGTGCCGCCGGCCACGAGCAGCACGCCCGCGCCGACCAGCGCGGCGGCGGCCTCCCCGGTCACGCGCGAACGGTAGCCTCCCGGGCGGACGCCCGCGCTCCGGTCCGGTCCGGGCTGCGGGGTCGGGGGGAGGCCGCTCGTGTCGCGCGAGGTGCTGGGATCGGGCTGGTCCGGTGCTCCGGGACGGGGGCCGGGTGCGCCGGTGGAGCTGGTGGACGCCGAGGCCGACGGCCCGTCCGGACCGGGTGAGACGGGCGAGCCGTCGGACGACCGGCCGGAGCCCGGCGTGGCGCGCCGCCGGGCCCGGTGGGTCCGCGGCGGCGGGGTCCCCGTGTGGGGGCTGGTGCTCGCGCTGCTCGTGGGCGCGCTGGCCGGGTGGGGTGCACCGCGCTGGGCGCAGCACCGGGCGGCGGCCGGCCGGCTCGACCTGGAGCTGGACATCACCGGTGCCAGCGGCGCCGGCATCGGCTCGGTGGAGCTGGACGCGACGCTGACCAACGCGGGGTCCCGCCCGGTCCGGGTGACCGGCGGCCACGTGGGGCCGGCGCTGCTCCACCTGATGCAGCCGGTCGACCCCGCACCGATCGCGCCAGGCGCCAAGCGGTCGCTGCGGCTGCTCGGCGTCCTGGGCTCGAACGGCGACTGCAAGGACCTGCGCGGTCCCGACGGCGCGTCGCGCACCCTGCCGGTCGTGCTCACGGCGGTCGACGCCGATGGCCGCACCCGCGAGGCCACGGTGCGCGCGCCCGACGGGACGCCCGCGCTGCCCCTCCCGCTGGCCGACGCCCTGTGCCCGCAACCGGTGAGCACCCCCGACGCCGAGAAGGTCGTCGTCTCGGTCGGTGCGGACGGCAAGACCTCGGTGCACCTGGTCCTGCGGCTGGCCGCCGCCGAGCCGGTCGTGGTGGACCGCATCGACGGTGCCGCCTCGGTGCGCCCGCCCCTGCCGGCGCGGATGGAGCCCAACGGCACCCTCGCCCTCGACCTCACCCTCCCCGCCCCGCAGTGCCCGGACAGCGGCGCCGGCTTCCCGCCGTCGGGGCTCTCGGTGAACAGCCAGGTGGTCGGCCAGTCCGGGCAGCAGGGGTCCTGGGTGGACCTGGGCCCCGACTACGTGGCGGCGATGGTGAAGTTCCTGGCGAGGTGCCCGGACAAGCCCGCTGGCTGAGTGGCGCGGTCGCCCCGGGATCCGCCGCTGCCGGGCTGGGCGGGCGCACGGTCAACGGCGCTGGTGACGCGATCGGGCCCGCGCCCCTCGCATGGGTGGACTCCCGCTATGCGGAGATGCGTAGCGGGAGTCCACCCATGTACCGCAGCGGGCAGCAGACGCCCCGCCGAGCGCAGCTCCTCCCGTCAACAGCCGCCTTTTCCACGCTGGGAGCCGCAGCGACGGACTTGGCCGCGTCTGCTGGATCACCGCCGGCTCGCGGACCATGGCATCCCGACCGGTTGTGTTGTCGTCGTCCCGCGTAGAACCCCGCTACGCGGAACTCCTCCGCCTTGCCGGACCGGGCGCCATGGCCCGCTCCCTGATCGACGGAAGATCCACCAGACACGTCCTAGCTAGGAGCGCCGCGTCCGGAACCCCGTCGCCACCCACGGCAGCGCGAGCACCCCGTCGCTCCCGGCGTGCGCCGCGTGCACCGAGCGCGCCGCGTCGAGCATCGCCGCGCGGGAGTCGTCGGACCCCACCAGGTACGCCGACTGGCTCGAGACCAGCGTGAGCAGGCCGTCGACGTCGAGGTGCTGGACGAAGCGCTCCTCGCGCTCCTCCACCGCACCGAACAGACCGCTCGCGGTGATGGCGGGCACCGGCGTGATGGCGACGCCCTCCCGGCCCGAGGCGGGCAGCGCGAGCTCGCCCACCCAGGGAGCGACCGCCATGTCGGTGCGGTTCCAGCACATCGCCAGCACACCTGCGGGCCGGAGCACCCGGGCGAACTCGGCCAGCGCGCGGGGGGCGTCGAACCAGTGGAACGCCTGGCCCACCGTGACGGCGTCGACGACGTGGCCGGGCAGGGGCAGCTGCTCGGCGCGGGCGACCGCGGCGGGCACCCCGGCGTGGGCGAGCATCGCGCGCGCCGGGTCCAGGGCGAGCACCCGCAGGCCGCGGGCGGCGAGGGCGCGGCTGAGCACGCCGGTGCCGGCCCCGACGTCGGCCACCTGCGGCGAGCCGGAGCCGGCCGGAGCCAGCAGCCAGCCGACCAGGGCGTCGGGGTAGCCGGGCCGGGCGGCGTGGTACGCCTGCGCGCCGTCGCCGAAGGACCCGCCGCGGCGGCGCCAGTCGCCGGCGTCCCAACCGGCTGGGGTCCTCGGCTGCTCCGGCCGCTGGAGGGACGCCATGCCGCTCACCCTAGGGTGGTCGGCCGTGACCTCCGCACCCGCCGACCCGCTGGCGGCGGTGGCCGCCCTGCCCGGCGTCCCCGGGGCCGCCGAGCAGGCCCGATCCGCCGTCGACGGGCTGCTCGCGCACCGGGTCCTGCGCCGCTCCTTCGCCGCGGTCACCGTGGAGTGCAGCCTGCGCGCGGCGGTGGCCGCGGCGGACCTGCAGCAAGGCCGCGACGCCGGCCCGGACGGCGGGGACCGGCTCGACGAGGTGCGCGCCCAGGTCCGCGCCGGCGCGCTGTTCACCCCCGAGGCCGACGCCGCGGCCGCCGCCGACCGCGACCTCGCCGCCCTGCGCGGGGCGCTGCGGGTCTCGGCCGAGGTCGGCACGCTGCTGCCCACATGGGAGCGGGCTCCGCTGCAGGCGCTGGCCCGGCTGCACGTGGTGGCGGCCGCCGACGTGCTCCCCGCCGACGTCGTCGGCCGGCCGCGCCCGCCGGGCGCGATGGTCGCCGACGCGCTGGAGCTCGGCCCCGTCCCGGCGCCGGCCGAGGTGGCGCAGCGGCTCGACGCCCTGGCCGCGCTCCTGGTCGCCCCCACCCGCGCGCCCGCGCTCGTGGTCGCCGCGGTCGTGCACGCCGAGGTGCTGGCGCTGCGGCCCTTCGCCTGGGGCAACGTGCTGGTCGCCCTGGCCGCGCAGCGGATGGTGCTGGCGGGGCGGGGGCTGGACCCGCGTGCGGTGGCGGTGCCCGAGGTGGGCCACCTCGAGCTCGGGCCCCAGGTCTACGCCGACGCCCTGTGCGGCTATCTCGCCGGCACGCCCGACGGCGTGGCCGGCTGGGTGCGGCACTGCGCCCGCGCGGTGGAGATCGGTGCCCGCGAGGGGCTGGCGGTCTGCGAGACGGTGGCGCGGTCCGCCGGGACCTGAGCCGAGGAGGGGCGGGCGTGCAGCGGTCAGCGCCGGCAGGCCTGGTCCTGCGCGTGCACCGCGGCGGTGAGCAGGGCGGGGCCGCCGTCGACGTAGCTGTCCTGCTCCGGGCCCCCGGTCGGTGCCCAGCGCACGTGCACCGCGCTGGCGATCTGCGCCGGCAGCCCCTCGGTGCCGCAGGCCGGCGGGTCGACGACGAGGCGCACGACGGCGCCGGACCCGGCGGCGAGGCGCAGCGGGAGCTCCGGGCTGGTGCTGCTGCCCTGCTGCACGTCCAGGCCCACGTCGTCGATCGACACCGGCCCCTGCGGCCCGGCCTGCGCGCGGACGTCGACCTGCACCCGGCCGGCCACGGCGCGCGGGGTGCCCACGACGGCGGCCACGAACGCCGGCTCGGCCCCGCCGCCGGTGCAGCCGCCCCGGGAGAAGACGTCCTGCCAGCTCAGGTCGGTCGGCACGGTCACCGCCGTGACGGTGAGCGGCGGCCCGCCCTCGGGGTCGACCCGCAGCTGCAGCTGCCCGCGGGGTGCATCGGTGGCGCACGGCACCGCCGCCTGGAGCCGGAACGATCCGCGCCCGCCGGCGGGCAGCTCCAGCCGGGCCGGCTCCGGCCGCAGCGCCGGCATGCCGTCGACGGCGGCCCCGCTCACGATCACCCGGGCGCGGCCCGCGTTGAGCAGCTCCACCCGCACGGCGGTGAGGGTGCGGTCGGTGCTGCCCGCGGAGTCGACCGAGGTGGGCCAGGCGTAGAGGTGCACGTCCCGGGCGTCGGCGCGCAGCCGCGATCGCTCGTCCAGCGCGCCGCGCACGACGGCGCCGAGGAGCGCGGCCAGCACGAGCGCGGTGAGCGCGGCGCCCGCGGTGCGGGGGTGCCGGCGCAGCGCGGACAGGGTGGCGGAGCGGGGGTGGGCGCCCGGGGCGACGCGCGTCCGGTCGGTGCCCGGATCGCCGGACAGCTCGACGACGTCGTCCTGCCGCGACGGGCTGCCGGTGCGCTCGCCGTCCGGTCCGGGGGGTGCCGGACCGCCGGCCAGCTCCTCGCGGGACATCCACCATCCCCCCTCGCCGGCCGACCTGCTGGATCCGCCGCCAGGGTAGGCGGGATGCTCAGGCCGGACAGGCTGCGCGGACCATCTCGGCCAGGGCGCGGCCGTACTCCGGGCCGAGGGGCAGGAGCACCTGGGTGGCGGCCGGCCGGTCCGCCGAGGGGCCGGCGGCATCGGCGAGGGTGACGCGGACGCCGTCGGGCAGCTGCTGGTCGGCGACCCCGGCGGCGAGCAGGTCGCAGCGCGGCGGCCCGATGGTCAGCACGACGCGGGCCGCGCCGCGGGCGGGGAGGTCGACCGGCAGCTGCGGGTCGGTGCCGGCCTCGCGGCCGAGCTGGGGACGCAGCGAGAGCAGGCGCAGGGCGCGGTCGCCGCCGGTGATCCGCAGCGGCACCACCAGCCGGCCGGTGGACGGGCGCGGCGAGCCGTCCAGGGCCACCGCGAGCGCGGCGTCGCCGGTGCCGCACCCGAGCCCGGCGAAGAGGGACTCCCAGGGCCGGTCGCCGGCCCGTCCGGGCACCGTCAGCGTGCGGGTCTGCCCGTCCGCGGTCCGGGCCCGCACCTCCAGCTGCGCGGGCGTCGCGCCGGCCCCCTGCAGGGCGGCGTCGCGAGCCCGGTAGCAGTCGACCACCGCGTGCACCTGCACCGCGCGGGTCGCCCCCGGACCCAGGCGCGCCGGGCGGGGGTCGATGGCGCGGACGTAGACGCCGGGGAGGTCGACGCCGACGCCGACCACGTCGACCGGCAGCGTCCCCTCGTTGGTCAGCACCACCTGGACCAGCACGCCGGATGGGTCGCTGGTCGCACCGCCGGGGGTCCCCGTCAGCAGCAGGACGCCGGCGGCCCGCCGCTCCTGCTCCCGCACGTCCCGCCGGTGCTGGACCCAGGCGCCGGCCGTCCCGGCGAGCAGCAGCGCGGCCACCACCGCGACGGCCAGGGCAGGTCGCGGCACGCGGCCAAGACGACTCTCCGACGACCTGTAGGGGACAGCTGGTGGGGCGTCGAGGTCGACCGGCTCGAGGTGGTCGGCGGCCCCGCCCTCGTCGTCCTCGCCCAGCGTCTCCCGCGACACGTGCCCCACGGTGGCACAGCACTCCGGCGCCCACACGCCGAGACCGGCCGGAAGGTAAAGGATCCGGGCCAGGGCTTCCGCTCCCCTGCGTCACGGGTGTACGACGGAGCTGCGGTCAAGGAGCCGGCACGTCGAGCGCTCAGGGAGGTTCCGGCAGACCTTTCACCGGTCCGGCTCGCAGCGACCGAACGACAACCGCACGCCCCGGCACCCACGCGTCGTCCCTCACCCGCGTCAGGGTCGTCAGCATCGGGCCTCGTGCCCGTCGACGAAACGGAAAGCACGCCTGGTCACCGGGGCGAGGCGGCCAGTGGACGGCGTCGACCCTCGGGTCGGCGCCGCCCGCACGTGCGGACCTACTACGTATCGTAGGAGACTGCGACGCTGTGTAGGAGGTATGCGTCGAACAATGCCCGGCGAGGTTCAGTGGCCCTGCGGAGGCGTCGGCTGGATACCGCAGCCGGACACCCAGGTCTGCCGCAGCAGCCGGTCCGCGCCGCTGGTGTCCAGGCGCGTCTGCAGCGTCCGGCCGGCGATCGTGACCGGCAGGGTGACGTCGGGCAGCACCCGGTCCGGGACGTCGCGGGTGCAGTCCGGCCCGTCCCATCCCAGCCGCA
Source organism: Motilibacteraceae bacterium (assembly GCA_051954955.1). GTDB lineage: Bacteria > Actinomycetota > Actinomycetes > Motilibacterales > Motilibacteraceae > JBQCHF01. Next base: position 77,865 of record JBQCHF010000090.1, on the reverse strand, counting down.
GCGAGCCCGTGCCCCCCGCCGGGATCCGCGTCTGCGCGTCCAGGGCGTGCAGCGTCGGGGGCAGCCCGGTCGGTCGGCCCAGCGTGACGGCGCCGGCGACGTCGGCAGCCACGGGCACGACCAGGACGAGGGTGTCGCCGTCGGCGTCGAGCCGCCCGCGACCCTCGACCCGGAGGGCGAGGTCGTCCGCGCTCACCGCGGTGGGGGTGGGGGTGGCGGTTCCTGGGCCGGCCGACCCGCGCGCGGCCAGCAGGGCACCCGCGCCCACCACCACGGCGGCGAGCAGCAGCGCGACGACGACGACCGGGGAGGCGGCGCCCCCGGTTCGGACCCTGCGCACCTAGGCCGCCACCACCCGCACGGCCCGGCCATCGATCGGAGACATCCGCCCGCCCCTCAGGCGCCGAGCGACGGGCGACGGCGGGTGGCGAGCCAGACCAGCCCGGCGGTGGCGGCGCCGGCGGCCACCGCGACCGCGACGAGCGCCGGCGGCGGGGGCAGGGGGACCCGACCGACCCGCTCGCGCAGGGACACCGGGCGGCTGAACACCAGCACCGGCCACTCCCGGGCCAGCGCCTCCTTGCGCAGCGCCCGGTCGGGGTTGACCGCGTGCGGGTGACCGACCTCCTCGAGCATCGGCAGGTCGGTGACCGAGTCGCTGTAGGCGTAGCAGCGCGAGAGGTCGTAGCCCTCCTGCTCGGCCAGCTCGCGGACGGCGCTGGCCTTGTGCTCGCCGTAGGCGTAGAAGGCGATCTCGCCGGTGTAGAGCCCGTCCTGCGCCACCATCCGGGTGGCCACCACCCGGTCCGCGCCCAGCAGCTCGCCGATGGGCTCGACCACCTCGGCGCCGGAGGAGCTGACGATGACGACGTCGCGCCCGGCCGCGTGGTGCTGCTCGATGAGGGCCGCGGCCTCCTCGTAGATGAGCGGGTCGATGAGCTCGTGCAGCGTCTCGGCCACGATGTCCTGCACCTGCTGCACCGGCCAGCCGGTGCACAGCGCGGAGAGGTACTCGCGCATGCGCTCCATCTGGTCGTGGTCCGCGCCGCCGACCAGGTAGACGAACTGCGCGTAGGCGCTCTTGAGCACGGCCCGCCGGTTGATCAGACCGCCGTGGTAGAAGGGCCGCGAGAACGCCAGGGTGCTGGACTTGGCGATGATCGTCTTGTCCAGGTCGAAGAAGGCGGCCGACCGCAGCGGCACGGGGTGGCTGCGGTCCAGCGCCGGGGCGCCGTCGGGCGGATGCGGCTGCACGCTGCCGAGCATAGGTGCGGCGGGCGGGCCGGCGGGCCCGGCGGGACCCACCGTCCTCTTCCGGCGCGCACCCGTACGGCTGCCGGCAGCGGGCTCCCCGGGATAGGCGCCGATGACGGCTGTTTGCGGGAGTGACCGCTCGGGTACACGATGGCTGCGCCGGCGCAGTTGCGCCCGCGAGGTCCGGTCGGACTCATCCCCCCCGGGTCCGACCGTGACGACGGCCCCCGCTATCCCCCCCGGCGGGGGCCGTCACCTTCTTCCGGCCCCTCTGCGCGGCCGGTTCGTACGGCCTGTCCGCCCCGGCCGCTCCTCGTCCGCGCGGAGGCTGCCGTCCCGGGACGCAAGGGCGCGGATCCCCCCGGTGCCACTCCCGGGAGGGCCGTCCACAGGCGGCCGGGGCACCGTCCACAGCCCCGCCGGCCAGCCCCCCGCGCGCCCGCCGTCGCGGCGCAGGCTGAGCGCACCCGTTCCCGCCAGCCAGCCTCTGCGGCCCAGCGCCGCAGCGGCGAAGGGTGCCCGCCATGCCTGCTGCCTCCCCCCGTCCCGGTCCCGCACCGGCGGGCGACGACCGCCCGCTGCTGCTCACCGGCGACCCCGCCCTGCGCGAGGAGGTGCTGCGGCTGGCGGCGGTGGCCGGCGTCGCCCTCGACGTCCTGGGCCACGTCGACGTCCCGGCCCCCCGTTGGACCGGCAGCCCGCTGGTGCTTGTCGGCCCCGACCTGCTCCCCGAGCTCGCCCGCCGGTCCCCGGCCCGGCGCCCCGACGTCGTCGTCGTGACCGCCGACCTGGACGACGCGGCGGTGTGGGAGCGCGCGGTCGCCGTCGGCGCCGCGGCGGTGCGGGTGCTGCCGGACGACGAGCGGGTGCTCGTCGAGCTGCTCGCCGACGCCGCCGAGGGGGTGCGGCCGGGCCCGCTGGTGGCCGTCCTCGGCGGCCGCGGCGGCGCCGGAGCGAGCACCCTGGCCGTCGGGCTCGCGGTCAGCGCCGCGCACGCCGGGCTGGACTGCTTCCTCGTCGACGCCGACCCGCTCGGCGGCGGGATCGACCTGGTGCTCGGCGGGGAGGCGCTGCCCGGCCTGCGCTGGCCCGAGCTGTCCCGGACCCGCGGCCGGCTCGGCGGCGAGACGCTGCGCGAGGCGGTCCCCGCCGCCGGCGCGACCGGGCGGCTGGCCGTCCTGTCCTACGACCGCGGCGACCCGGTGGTCGTGCAACCGGCCACGGTCGCCTCGGTCGTGTCCGCGGCGGGGCGGTCCAGCGATCTGGTCGTCGTGGACCTGCCCCGTCACCCCGACCCCGGCGCGGACACGGTGCTGGCCGCCGCGGACCTCGTGCTCCTGGTCGTGCCCGCCGAGGTCCGCGCGGTCACCGCGGCGGCCCGGGTGGCCGCGCGGGTCGGCATGCTGGCCGGCGACCTGCGCCTGCTGGTGCGCGGCCCCGCCCCCGGCGGGCTCGACGCGGCCACGGTGAGCGACGTCCTCGGACTGCCGCTGGCGGGCACGTTCCGCTCCGAGGTCGCGGTGGCCCGTGCGCTCGAGTGCGGCCTGCCGCCGGCGGCCGGCGGACGTGGCTCGCTGGCCAAGGCCTGCCGCCGGCTCCTGGACGAGGTGGTGCCCGAGGCGGCCTCGCGCACCGGCCGATGAGACACCGGGAGGACTGGGGGAGCGGCCCGCAGCGGGCCCCGCAGCCCCGGGTGGTCGAGGCCGTGCGCTCGCGCCTGACCTCCTCCGGCCGGGAGCCGACGCCGGCCAACGTCGCCGCCGCCCTGCGCGAGGTCGTCGGGGTGGTCGGGGACGCCGAGGTCAGCGAGGTCCTCGGGGCGCTGCGCAGCGAGCTGGCCGGTGCCGGCCCGCTCGAGCCCCTGCTGCGCCGGCCCGGCGTCACCGACGTGCTGGTGAACGGCCCGGGCGAGGTGTGGATCGACCACGGGCGGGGGTTGCAGCGGGCCCCGGTGACGCTGGCCGACGAGGCGGCGGTGCGCCGGCTGGCCCAGCGGCTGGCGGCGTCGGCCGGGCGCCGGCTGGACGACGCCGCGCCCTGGGTGGACGCCCAGCTGCCCGGCGGCGTCCGGCTGCACGCGGTCCTGCCGCCGCTGGCGCGCGACGGGACGGTCATCTCGCTGCGGGTCCCCGCGCGGCGCAGCTTCACCCTCGACGAGCTCGAGGCCTCCGGGAGCGTGGCGCCCCGGCTCGCGAGCGCGCTGCGCGCGCTGGTGCGGCGGCGCGCGGCCCTGCTGGTCACCGGGGGCACCGGGTCGGGAAAGACGACGCTGCTCGGCTGCCTGCTCGGCCTGGTGGACCCGGCCGAGCGGATCGTGCTGGTGGAGGACTCCGCCGAGCTCGCGCCGGACCACCCCCACGTCGTGCGCCTCGAGGCCCGCCGCGGCAACGTCGAGGGGGCCGGCGAGGTGCGCGTGCGCGACCTGGTGCGCCAGGCGCTGCGGATGCGACCGGACCGGATCGTCGTCGGCGAGGTCCGCGGGGCCGAGGTGGTCGACCTGCTCGCCGCCCTGAATACCGGTCATGAGGGCGGCTGCGGCACCGTGCACGCCAACGCCCCGGCGGATCTGCCCGCCCGGCTCGAGGCGCTGGCCCTCGCCGCCGGCCTGGACCGGCCCGCCCTGCACAGCCAGCTCGGCGCCGGGCTGCATGCGGTCGTGCACGTGGCCCGCGGCACCGCCGGTCGTGAGGTCGCCGGGGTCGCCGCGGTCGTGCCGGGTGCCGACGGGCTGGTCCGGGTGGTCCCGGCCCTGGACCGGGCCGGACGTCCCGGACCTGGCCGGGCGGCCCTGGAGCGCTTCCTCGACGACGACGGGGCGGAGCCCGCTGCACCCGACGCTGCACCCGACGCCGCTGCACCCGAGGCCGCGACGGCCGGAGGGGCGGCGGTGCGATGAGCGGCGCCTCGGTGCTGCTCGGACCCCTCGCCGGCTTGCTGCTCGCCGCGGCGGTGCTGGTCCTGCACCCCATGGGCAGCCGCCGACGGGTGGCGCGGGTGGCGCGGGTGGCGGGGCCGGGAGGAGGCGGCGCGGGGGACCGCAGTGGCTGGGACCGTTCCCGAGACGGGAGGCGTCGCGTCGCGGCGCTGCCAGCCCGTGCGCTGACCAGGGCACGCCCCACCGGCGCGCTCGCGGCCGCCCGGAGGGCGGTGCTGGTGGAGATCTGCCGGGCGGTGGCGGCGGAGCTGCGCGCCGGTCGGGCTCCGGACAGCGCCCTGGTCGTCGCGGTCGAGCCGCTGCTCGCCCCAGGAGCCGTCGCCGGGCCGCTCCGGGCCGAGCTGCGCCCGCTGCTGATGGCCGCACGCACCGGCGCCCCGGTGGCCCCGGTGCTCCGCGCTCTCGCGCCGGCGCCGGGGGCCGAGGCCGCCCGGTCGCTCGCGCTGTGCTGGCAGGTGGCCGGGCAGAGCGGCAGCGGGCTGGCTGCGGCGGTGGAACGGGTGGCCGACGGCGCCGCCGCCGACGCGGCGCTGCACCGCCAGCTCGCCGCCGAGCTGGCCGCACCCCGCGCCACCGCACGGCTGCTCGCCGTGCTCCCCCTGCTCGGGGTGCTCCTGGGCACCGCGCTGGGTGCCCAGCCGCTCACGGTGCTTCTCACCACGCCGCTCGGGCTCGGGTGCCTCGCGCTGGGCGCCGCCCTCACCGCGCTGGGCGCCTGGTGGGCCGGCCGGATCGTGCGCTCGGTGCTGCGCCCGTGAGGCGCCCGCTCCCCGCCGGGACGGCCCGCGGATGAGCGCGCTGGTGGCCCTCCTCGTGCTGGCCGGCGGGCTGCTGCTGCGGCCGGCGCGGCCGGACCGGCGGCTGCGACGGCTGCTCGTGCACCAGGCCCCAGGGGGAGGCTCCGCGGTCGGCGGGGCGATGGGCCGCCGGCCGGGAGGAGATGTCGCACTCGCCCCCGCGACCCAGCGGGCGGCCGTGCGCTGGGCGGCTGCGTTCGCCGGCGGTGGCGGGGTGGCGCTCCTGCTGGGCGGTGCGGTCGGGGCGGCCGCCGGGCTGCTGGTCGCGGTGACCGCGCTGCGCGCGCTGCCCCGCCTGGCGGCGGGCGAGGACCCGCGGCGGCTGGTCGAGGAGCTGCCTCTGGTGGCCGACCTGCTCGCGGCGGGGGTGAGCGCGGGGCTGGAGGTGGGCGCGGCGGCGGCCGCGGTGGCCGCCGCCGTCGACGGTCCGTGGGGCGCCGCGCTGTCGCGGGCGGTCGCGCTGCACCGGCTGGGGGCCGAGGCCGCGCAGTCCTGGGGCGGCCTGGGCCTTCGCGAGCCGGTCCGAGCGCCGGCGGTCGATCCGGGTGGTGCTCACGACCGCGATCCCAGCGGTGACCTCGAGCGAGTGATCGTCGAAGCGGCCGGGGTGCTGCCGGCCTCCGCCGGTGCCGCGGCGGGGCAGGATCCGCGAGCGCCCGAGGTCGCCGCGTTCGCCCGCTCGGTGGCCCGCGCCGTCGCCGGCGGCGCGCCGCTCGCGGACTCCCTGGCCCGCCTTGCCGGCGAAGTCCGGCAGGCGCAGCGGGCGTCGGCGCAGGAGGCCGCGCACCGGGCCGGCGTGCGGATGGTCGGCCCGCTGGTCGCGTGCGCGCTGCCGGCCTTCGTCCTCGTCGGCGTCGTGCCGGCGGTCGCCGGGCTGGCCGGCGGGGCCCTCGGCCAGCTCCCCTGAACTCCTCTTGGGTGAGGGTGCCCCGGAGCCAAACCTATTGGCTCAGGGGTCCCCTCACCCCATGCGTTTGATCTCGAGCAGTCCCGCCACGGACCCTCCTCCGCTTCAACGGCGTGCGCGCGCGAGGCGGTGAACGCGACGGCCGGGCTCGGCGCGGCGAGCCGCCTGTCCCCCCATCCACACCCCCCGGTGCCACCGTCCCCAGCGGGCGGGCGGCCCGGCCCGGGGTGGGCTCGGGGCGCGCACGGTGGGAGGGCCCCGGGACGGCCGGGGTCGGAGCGCCGCCCGCAGCGGCGCGATCAGGTCAGGAGAACGTGTGACCGTCTTCGTGAGCGACCGTGCGACCGACTGTGCGACCGACTGTGCGACCGACTGGGCGACCGACTGCCCCGCTGACCCCCGGACCGACCACGTCCTCAGCGTCGTGCCCGAGCCCGAGCCCGAGCCCGAGCCCGAGCCGTTCGCCGGGAAGCCCGTCGGCGAGCAGACGGGCCCGGCAGCCGCGGCGGTGGTCGGGCCGCTGCCGCTGCGGGCCGGTGCCCTTCCCGCACGGCAGCTGCCGTCCTCGGTGGGCTGGCGGCGGCTGGGCCGCCTGCGACGGCTGACCGCCGTCCCGCAGGCCGGGATGAGCACGGCCGAGTACGCCGTGGGGATGCTCGCCGCCTGCGGCTTCGCCGGCCTGCTGCTCAAGGTGCTCACGAGCAGCACGGTGAGCGGCCTGCTCACCGGGCTGGTCAAGCGCGCGCTCACCCTCGTGGGATGAGCGACCGTCCGATGAGCGGCGCCGACGTCGCCGGGCGCGCCGACGGTTCCCCCGGTCGCCTCGCCGTGCCAGCGGGCGAGCGGGGCAGCGCCACCGCCGAGACCGCCCTGCTCCTGCCCGGGCTGGTGGCGCTGCTGGCGTTCCTGCTGTCGGCGCTGGTGGCCGGGGGCGTGCAGCTGCGCTGCCTGGACGCGGCCCGGGCCGGGGCGCGGGTGGCCGCCCGCGGTGAGACGACGCAGGCGGTGACCGCGGCCGCCCTGGCCGTCGTCCCGGCGGCGTCGGTGAGCACCGGCAGCACCGGCGCCGGCCTGCTGCGGGTGCGGGTGACCCGGGAGGTCCGGGTGCCCGGTCTGGGGCGGTGGTGGACCTGGACGGTGGGGTCGAGCGCGGTAGCGGCGACCGAGACGGGGGTCGGCGGGTGAGCGCCGGGTCGGCGGCCCGTCCGGCTGGCGACGGCGGCTCGCGCCGGCCGGGGGACGGGTCCGGCGGTGCCGAGCGGGGGTCGGCCACCGTCCTGGTCCTCGCGCTGGCGCTGGCCCTGGCCGCCTGCGCCGTGGTGCCGCTGGCGGCGGCCGCGCTCTCGGCAGACCGCGCGCGGACGGCCGCGGCGGCCGACCTGGCGGCGCTGGCCGCCGCCGCGGAGCCGGCGTTCCCGGCGCCCGCCCGTCCAAGCGGCGGATGCGCCCGGGCCGCCCGGGTGGCGCGGGCTCAGGGGGCGCGGCTGCTGCGGTGCCAGGCGATCGGCGTCGCGGACGTCGTCGTCGAGGTCGGGGTGCCTCCGCCCGGCTGGCTCCCCGGGGCCGGGTCGGGGCTGGTCCGGGCGCGGTCCCGGGCCGGACCCGCGGACCTGGGGGCCACCGGCCCGGGCTGACACCCGTGCACCGAGGCGAGCATCGGCCGGCTCGTCGGCCTCCCGTCGGGCCAGCCCCCGCGGGTGCGTCGGCAAGCCGTCGACAGGCCCGACGAGCACGCGCACGTCCAGGTGCGGGCCCGAGCCCAGGGGTCAGGGCCGGTCGAAGCGCTCCGGCTGGTCCCCGGGGCGCACCGGGCGGCCGTTCAGCGACTCGCCGGCGGCGGGGTCGTACACGGTGTCCGAGCGGACCGCGTCGCGCTGGCCGCGCTCGGAGCGGACGCCGGCCCGGTCCCCGCGCAGGTCGACCGGCTCGGCGCTGGTCCCGTCCGCCGCGTCGTGCCCTCCGGAGCGCAGGTGGGTGCGCCGGGAGCGATCGGCGTCGAGGCGCTCGCGCTCCTCGGCCAGCCGGGTGCGCTCCTGCTCCAGCTCGGCCTCGTGCTTGGCGCGCTCGCGCTCCATCGCCTTGCGCTCCTTGCGCTGGCGCCGGGCCCGGCGGGCCGAGGCGGTGAGCAGCCAGAGGCCCAGCAGCAGCACGAGCATGGCGGCGGCGCCGGTGAGGAAGACGCCGATGACGGTGGCGTCGATGCCGACGCCGAACACGTGCAGGGTGGAGGCGGCGCCGTTGTCGTAGATCACCCCCACGACGAGGGCGGCGACCAGCAGGACGAGCAGCAGACCGAGAACGGCCACGGCGACCTCCGGGATCGGCGGAGCCGGCAGCGGCGTCCGCGATGGGCGGGCTGGGTCTCCTGGTACCCCGCGGGGCTGCCCGGCACGCCCGTGAGCCGGAGGCGCGTGATCGGCCGACTGATCAGGCGGGTGGGGGAGCGCTGTCGGCGGGATCGGACGGCGCGCCGGCCAGCAGGACGTCGAGCAGGCGCAGCGCGCCCGCCTTGTCCAGCGGGTCGTTGCCGTTGCCGCACTTGGGCGACTGGACGCACGAAGGGCAACCGGCCTCGCACCCGCAGGCGGCGATGGCCTCGCGGGTGGCGCTGAGCCAGGACCGGGCGGCGGTGAAGCCCCGTTCGGCGAAGCCGGCGCCGCCCGGGTGGCCGTCGTAGACGAACACCGTGGTGCGGCCGGTGTCCTCGTGCATCGCGGTGGAGACCCCGCCGATGTCCCAGCGGTCGCAGGTGGCCACCAGCGGCAGCAGGCCGATGGAGACGTGCTCGGCGGCATGCGCGGCGCCCGGGACGTCGGCCCAGTCCAGCTCGGCGGCCGCCAGCTGCTCGGTCGACACGGTCCACCACACGGCCTTGGTCCGCAGCTGGCGGGGCGGCAGGTCCAGCGGCTCCTCGCCGAGGACCTCTCCGGAGAGCACCCGGGTGCGCAGGTAGGCGACCACCTGGTTGGTCACCTCGACGGTCCCGAAGGACAGCGTCGCCTCGCCCCAGGGCACGCCGCGCTCCTCGCGCAGCACCCGGATGTCGGTGATCTCGCGGGCGTTGGTCGTGTAGTCGGGGTCCGCGGGCGCGACCAGCGCCACGGACTCGCCCAGGTCGAGCCGGTCCACCAAATAGGTGACGCCCTGGTGCACGTAGACGGCGCCCTCGTGCACCGTCGTGTGCGCCGCCCCGGGGTCGACGGTGCCCAGCAGCCGGCCGGTCACCGCCTCCACCACCCGGACCGGGGTGCCGCCGATGCCGCGCAGGTCGGCCAGGTCCGTGGCTCGCTCCCGGCGGGTCCAGAACCAGCCGGTCGGGCGCCGGCGCAGCAGCCCGCGCGCCACCAGGGTCTCCACCACGGCTGGTGCGCTGGGCCCGAAGGCGGTCAGGTCGTCGTCGGTGAGCGGCAGCTCGGCCGCGGCGGCGCACAGGTGCGGGGCGAGGACGTAGGGGTTGTCCGGGTCCAGCACGGTCGCCTCCACCGGGCGGCCGAACACCGTCTCGGGGTGGTGCACCAGGTAGGTGTCCAGCGGGTCGTCGCGGGCCAGCAGCACCGCCAGGGCGCCCTGCCCGGTGCGGCCCGCGCGCCCGGCCTGCTGCCACAGCGAGGCGCGGGTGCCCGGCCAGCCGGCCAGCAGCACCGCGTCCAGCCCGGACACGTCCACGCCGAGCTCGAGCGCGTTGGTGGTGGCCAGCCCCAGCAGCGTGCCGTCGGACAGTGCGCGCTCCAGGGCCCGCCGCTCCTCGGGCAGGTAGCCGCCGCGGTAGGCGGCGACCCGCGGCGGCAGGTCGGGGTCGACCTCCTCCAGCAGCCGGCGCGCGGTCATCGCCACCGCCTCGGCCCCCCGCCGGGACCGCACGAACGCCAGGGTGCGCACGCCGGCGGCGGCCAGGTCGGCCAGCAGGTCGGCGGACTCGGCGGTCACCGTCCGCCGCACCGGGGCGCCGTTCTCGCCCGCGCCGGGTGAGAGCGGGGGCTCCCAGAGGGCGAACGCGGTGGCGCCCCGCGGGGAGGCGTCGTCGTCGACGGCCTGCACCGGCACGCCGAGCAGCCGCCGGGCGGTGGCGGCGGGGTCCGAGGCCGTGGCCGAGGCGAGCACCACGACCGGGTGGCTGCCGTAGCGCGCGCACACCCGCAGCAGCCGGCGCAGCACCTGCGCCACGTGCGAGCCGAACACGCCGCGGTAGGTGTGGCACTCGTCGACGACGACGTAGCGCAGCGCGCGCAGGAACGAGGCCCAGCGCGGGTGACCGGGCAGCACCGAGCGGTGCAGCATGTCCGGGTTGGTCAGCACGTAGGAGGCGTGGTCGCGCACCCAGGTGCGCTCGTCGGTCGGGGTGTCGCCGTCGAAGGTGGCCGGCCGCAGCCCGGGCACCCCCAGGTCGCGCAGGGTGCGCAGCTGGGCCAGCTGGTTCTGGGCGAGCGCCTTGGTGGGGGAGAGGTAGAGCACCGTGGCCGGCCGGCTGGCCCGCCGCCCCTCCGGCGAGCGGACCCCCTCGGCCAGCGCGGTGAGCGCGGGCAGCAGGTAGGCGAGCGACTTGCCCGACGCGGTCCCGGTGGCCAGCACGACGTGCTGCCCGTGGCGGGCCAGGTCCGCCGCCTGCACCTGGTGCACCCACGGCTCGTCCACGCCCAGGCCGCGCAGCGCGTCGACGACCTCGGGAGCCGCCCAGGCCGGCCAGGGCGAGCACCGGGCCTCCCGTGCGGGGACCCGCTCGACGTGCGTGACCCGGTCCGCGCGCCCCGGGCCGGCCACGACCGTGGTCAGCAGCCGCTCGGCCAGCCGTCCGGCGTGCTCCTGCAGGTCGGGGGTGACCGGGGCGTCGAGGGCCTCCCCGTCCCGCGGGACGACCGGGGGCTGGCCGGCAGCGGGGTGGGCGGGCACCCCGCCGAGTCTGCCAGCGGGCTGCCAGCCGGGCCGGCGGCTCCTGGCCGCCGAACATCGCTGGGCAGCCCCGAACGGGGCGAACAGGGCTTTATGCAGCGGTGGCCCGACCAGTTCGGGCCCAGTTCGATGCCGGAAGGATTGAGGTCGCCGGGAGCAGGGGAGGGACGTCTCGTCGCCGTGCGGGGGTCGGCGCCGCTGGTGGTTGAATGCGAGGTGGGGGGCGCCCTAGCGCCTGCCGACCCGAAGGCTGGAGGACTCGTGGACCTGTCCCTGTCGACCCGCACCGAGGGTGACCGCACCATCGTCGAGGTGGGTGGCGAGATCGACGTCTACACCGCGCCGAAGCTGCGTGAGCAGCTCGTCGACCTGGTGGCCGACGGCAAGTACCACCTGGTGGTGGACATGGAGCGGGTGGACTTCCTCGACTCCACCGGCCTCGGCGTCCTCGTCGGCGGCCTCAAGCGCGTGCGCGCCCACGACGGCTCGCTGCGCCTGGTCTGCACCCAGGAGCGCATCCTGAAGATCTTCCGGATCACGGGCCTGACCAAGGTCTTCCCGATCCACGACACCGTCGAAGAAGCCGTCGCGGCGACGGAGTGACCGGCGCGTGACCACCACCACCGCCGCCACCGTCGAGCTCAGCTTCACCGCTCTGCCGGCGCACGTACGCACCGCCCGGCTCGTCGCCGCCTCGGTGGCCCGGCGCGCCGGAGTGGACGAAACGGTGCTCGACGAGGTCCGCCAGGCCGTCGGCGAGGCCTGCTCCCGCGCTGTGGGCCTGCACCGGCGGCACTGCCCGGACGAGCCCGTCCGCGTCGACCTCGTCGACGGGCCCGACGCGTTCGTGGTCCGGGTGGCCGACCGCGTGCCGGCTCCCGGCGACGACGACGAGCCCGGCGATCTGCTGACCGCGCTGGACGGCCCGGACTCGCTCGCCGACAGCCTGCTCGTCGACACCGAGGACCTGCCGAGCACGGTGGGCCTGGCCGTGATCGCGGGCTTGGTCGAGGACGTCGACGTCGACAGCGCGGCGGCCGGCACGACGGTCACCATGCGCTGGCCGTCGGGCGCCACCGCCCGGGTGCCGGGCCAGGTCGGACCGCTCGCCTCGACGTAGGCAACGGTTCGGCGCCGCATCACGCTCCTGCGCCTGACCGCCCGGCAGCACCCCGCGTCGCTGCCGGGCGGTCCCGCGCGCCCGTCCCCTGGTGGACCTGCGGCCCGGGGGCGGTGTCGGCTGGCGATGATGGGGCCGGCGATGATCGGGCCGGTGATGGTCGGGCCAGTGATGATCGGGTCGGTGCGGTGCGAGAGGCGGCCAGGCCGTTAGACTCCGGGCCCGCTGGGCAGCGTGGCCCTCCTCACCCGAGCAGGCGCGTCGGCCCGGCTGTCCTGCGGGCGCCCGGCGGGTCCTTCTGACCGACGGCGTTCGCGCTCGTCGTCAAGGAGGACGGTCTTGTCGCACACCCTCGCCGCCGACGGCGGCGCGGTGAGCCTCGCCGGCAGCAACCTCACCCTCGTCGTCGTCGTCGCTGTCATCGCCGTCGTGGCGCTGGTCATGGCGGCGGTCTTCCGGCGTGAGGTGCTGGCCGCCAGCGAGGGCACCACCTCGATGCAGACGATCGGCCGGGCGGTGCAGGAGGGCGCGCAGGCGTACCTCAGCCGGCAGTTCCGCACCCTGGGCGGCTTCGTCGTCCTCGTCTTCGTCATCCTGCTGTTCCTGCCGGCCACCGACACCTCGGTGCGCGTCGGGCGCTCGGTCTTCTTCATCGTCGGCGCGGTGTTCTCGGCCTCGATCGGCTACCTCGGCATGAACCTCGCCACCAAGGCGAACATGCGCGTGGCGGCCGCGGCCAACACGGTGGGTCGTGACCCGGCCATGCGGGTGGCCTTCCGCACCGGCGGCACCGTCGGCATGGCCACCGTGGGCCTGGGTCTGCTGGGCGCCTCCGTGGTGGTGCTCATCTACAAGGGCAGCGCCCCCAACGTGCTCGAGGGCTTCGGCTTCGGCGCGGCGCTGCTCGCCATGTTCATGCGTGTCGGCGGCGGCATCTTCACCAAGGCCGCCGACGTCGGCGCGGACCTGGTCGGCAAGGTCGAGCAGAACATCCCCGAGGACGACCCGCGCAACGCCGCCACCATCGCCGACAACGTCGGCGACAACGTGGGCGACTGCGCCGGCATGGCCGCGGACCTGTTCGAGTCCTACGCCGTCACGCTGGTCGCCGCGCTGATCCTGGGCAAGGCCGCGTTCGGCGAGCAGGGCCTGGTGTTCCCGCTCATCGTGCCGGCCATCGGCGCGCTCACCGCCGTGCTCGGCGTCTACCTCACCCGGCCCCGGCCCGGCGAGAACGGCCTGGTCACGATCAACCGCAGCTTCTACATCTCCGCCGCGGTCTCCGCGGTGCTCTCGGCGGTCGCCGCGTTCACCTACCTCAAGGGCTCGTTCGCGGACCTGCCCGACGTCCCCAAGGCCGTCGTGGACCAGGTCGGCAGCCGCGACCCGCGGGTGCTGGCGTTCGTCGCCGTCGTCATCGGCATCGTGCTGGCCGCGGTCATCCTGGCCCTCACCGGCTACTTCACCGGCACCGACAAGCGCCCGACGCAGGACGTCGCCCGCACCTCGCTCACCGGCGCAGCCACCGTGGTGCTCTCCGGTATCTCCGTCGGCCTGGAGTCCGCGGTCTACACCGCGATCGTCATCGCGGCGGCCGTCTACGGCGCGTTCCTGCTCGGTGGCGGCTCGGTCATCCTGAGCCTGTTCCTCATCGCGCTGGCCGGCACCGGCCTGCTCACCACGGTCGGCGTCATCGTGGCCATGGACACCTTCGGCCCGGTGTCGGACAACGCCCAGGGCATCGCCGAGATGTCCGGCGACGTGCACGGCGAGGGCGCGCAGATCCTCACCGAGCTCGACGCGGTCGGCAACACCACCAAGGCGATCACCAAGGGCATCGCGATCGCCACCGCGGTGCTGGCGGCGTCGGCGCTGTTCGGCTCCTACACCGACGCGGTCAACACCGCCTACGCGGACGCGAAGTCCACGGTCACCGCGCTCACCGCGCAGGTGTTCAGCCCGAACGTGCTGGTCGGCGTCATCATCGGTGCCGCGGTCGTGTTCCTCTTCTCCGGCCTGGCCATCAACGCCGTGGGCCGGGCTGCGGGCGCGATCGTGTTCGAGGTGCGCCGGCAGTTCCGCGAGATGCCCGGCATCATGGACGGCTCGCAGACGCCGGAGTACAGCCGCGTCGTCGACATCTGCACCCGCGATTCGCTGCGCGAGCTGGCCACCCCGGGCCTGCTCGCGGCGTTGGCGCCGGTGGCCGTCGGTTTCGGTCTCGGCGTCGGCCCGCTGGCCGGCTACCTCGGCGGCGCGATCGCGACCGGCACCCTGATGGCCGTGTTCCTGGCCAACTCCGGTGGCGCGTGGGACAACGCCAAGAAGATCGTCGAGGACGGCCACCACGGCGGCAAGGGCTCGGACGCCCACGCGGCCACCGTCATCGGCGACACCGTCGGCGACCCGTTCAAGGACACCGCCGGCCCGGCCATCAACCCGCTGATCAAGGTGATGAACCTGGTGTCGGTGCTCATCGCGCCGGCCGTGGTCCAGCTCTCGGTGGGCGACAACGCCAACACCGCGGTCCGGATCATCATCAGCCTGGTGGCGGTGGCGATCATCATCGGCTCGGTCGTGTTCTCCAAGCGGCAGAGCGTGGCGATCAGCGAGGACGTGCCGGCGCGCGTCTGAGCCTGCTCAGGCTCCAGCAGTCCCTGCGGGGCCCGCACCCACCCGGGTGCGGGCCCCGCGTGCTTGCTGGGGGTGGGGAAGGATGCCGGGGTGATCGAGGCTCCCGACGACGTCGCCCGCCTGCGCGAGGCGCTGCTGGCCGCCGACTACACCGCCGACGCCGTGCCCGCGCTGCTCGGCCCGGTGGCGCACGGGGCCCTCGCCCGTCAGGAGACCGTGCCGGCGCGGCGCGCCACCGCCGGCGGCTCGCCGCTGGAGACCCTGGTGCGGCTGTTCCTGCTGCAGCTGCCGGTGCCGGGCGCCCAGGCTGCGGCCGCGCTGCCGCTCGACGTCGCCGCCCGGCTCGGCGTCGTGGCCGACGACGGCGAGCAGGTGCGGGCGGTGCTCGACGTCCGCCCCTACGACGAGGGCTACTACGTCGTGTCGGACCTGGGCACCGGCTACGACGGCGTGACCCGGCCGCTGCGGCCGGATCACGTGCTGGGCGTGGGCGGCGCGTCCACCACGCTGGCCAACCTCACCGTGCGCCCGCAGGTCGGGCGCGCCCTCGACGTCGGCACCGGCTGCGGCGTGCAGGCGCTGCACCTGGCCCGGCACGCCGGTCACGTGGTCGGCACCGACGTGCTGCCGCGGGCGCTGGACTGCGCGCGCCTGTCCGCCGGCCTGTCCGGGATCGCGCTGGACCTGCGCGAGGGCTCGCTGCTCGAGCCGGTGGCCGGCGAGCAGTTCGACCTGGTCGTCTCCAACCCGCCGTTCGTCATCGGGCCTGCCGGCCGCTTCACCTACCGTGACGCCGGGCTGCCCGGTGACGAGGTGTGCCGCCGGCTGGTCTCGGCCCTGCCGTCGGTGCTGGCGCCGGGCGGCTGGGGGCAGCTGCTGGCCAACTGGGTGCACCGCGACGGCGAGGACTGGCGCGAGCGGGTCGCCGGCTGGCTGCCGGACGGCGTCGACGCCTGGGTGGTGCAGCGCGAGGTGCAGGACCCGGCCGAGTACGTCGCCCTGTGGCTGCGCGACTCCGGCGACACCGGCAGCGCCGCCTACGTGCAGCTCTACGACGCCTGGCTGGCCGCCTTCGAGGCCGCGGGGGTGCAGGCGGTCGGCTTCGGCTGGGTGTCCCTGCGCCGCACCGACTCCGCGCAGCCGGTCCGCCGGCTGGAGGAGTGGCCGCACCCGGTGGAGCAGCCGGTCGGGCCGGCGGTGCTGGACGCGTTCGAGCGCCGGGACCGGTTGCGCCGGCTGGACCCGGCCGGCGACGGCAGCGGCCTGGCCGGCGAGCGGCTGACGGTGGCTCCCGACCTCGTGCAGGAGACCCTCGGCGAGCCCGGCGCGGAGGACCCCGAGCACGTGGTCCTGCGCCAGCAGCGCGGGATGCGCCGCGCCGAGCGGGTGGACACCGCCCTGGCCGGCCTGGTCGGCGCCTGCGACGGCACCGCCCCGTTGGGCGTCCTGGTCGAAGCCGTCTGCACCGTGCTCGAGCTCGACCCGGTCACCGCCGCCCCGCCCCTGCTCGCCGCCGCCCGCAACCTCGTCGCCGACGGCCTCCTCCTCCCGGCCCACTCCTCGTGATCATGCAATTCTCGTGATCATGCAAGACGTGTGAGCGGCCGCGCACACGCTCTGCATGATCACGCCGATTGCATGATCACGGTGGGGGTCGTGGCGGAGGCAGGGTCGCGCAGCCGGGCCGCGGCGTAGAGGGCGGCGGCGGTGGCGCTGGCGGCGATGGCGGTGAGCAGCAGGCGGTAGTCGACCACGGCGACCAGCCCGGCACCGAGGGCCACCGACAGCGTGTAGGGGAGCGTGGAGAGCAGCTCGAAGCCCGACATCACCCGGCCCATGAGGGCGTTGTCGGTGCGGTGCTGGAGCGCGGTGACCGTGCCGATCGAGGTCATCGGCATCGCCGCCCCCAGCAGCACCATGCCGCCGAGGACCACCGGCAGGCTCGGCGCCACCAGGGTGGCCAGGCCCGCCGCGCAGCCGACCAGCCCGACGACGACCAGCCGCAGCTCGCCCCAGCGCGCCATCACCCGGGCCGACGACGCCCCGCCGGCCACCGCGCCGACGCCCTGCACCGTGACCAGCACCGCGAGGAACTCGGCCGGGCGGTGCAGCCCGCGGTCCACGACCGCGAAGGCGAGCACCTCGACCATCCCGAACGCCGCGGTGAGCAGCACCGAGCTGACCAGCAGCGTGCGCAGCACCGGCGCGTGCACCAGGTGCCGCACGCCGGCGGCGGCCTCGGCCAGTACCGGCTGGCGCGCGCCCCGCTCCGGCCGGGCCTCGCGCACCGAGAGCAGCGCCAGGGCGCCGGCCGAGACCAGGAAGGTGGCCGCGTCCAGCACCGCCACCGCCCCCGGCCCGAGGGCGGCGTAGAGCGCGGTCCCGGCCAGCGGGCCGACCAGCCGCAGCGCCTGCCGCACGGTCTGCGAGGCGGCGTTGGTCGGGCCCACCAGCTCGGCCGGCAGCATCGACTGGACCAGCGCCGCGGTCCCCGAGCCCACCAGCGACAACGACAGGCCGTAGGAGGCGGCCACGGCGTAGACGATCCAGACGTCCCCGGCGTCGCGGACCGCGAGCAGCGACGGCACGACGACGGCCATCAGCAGGTCGCCGGCCACCAGCAGCCGGCGCCGGCGCACCCTGTCCACCAGCACCCCGACGGCCGGGGAGAGCAGCACCGGGGCGGACATGGCGAGGAACACCGACCCGGCGGCCGCGGTGGAGCCGGTGAGCTCCTTGACCCAGATGCCGAGCACGAGCAGCAGCAGCCAGTCCCCGAGCACGGAGACGCCCTGCCCGGTCAGCAGCAGCCGGGCGTCCCGATGGCGCAGCACGTCCTTCACGGGGTCTCCTCGCTCTGGCCGATCTGGTCGGACTCCGGACCCAGCGGGAAGCCGTAGGCGAACAGCTGCACGGGGCGGGAGCCGTCGGGGCGCTCGCCGCGCACCAGCCAGCGCTCGACGTAGGGGGCCCACAGCTCGACGACCTGGCGCCCGACCT
Source organism: Motilibacteraceae bacterium (assembly GCA_051954955.1). GTDB lineage: Bacteria > Actinomycetota > Actinomycetes > Motilibacterales > Motilibacteraceae > JBQCHF01. The sequence continues at coordinate 60,331 of JBQCHF010000090.1, read as the reverse complement.
GCTCGAGCTCGGCCGCGGTCATCCAGGACAGGGCATCGGTCGAGAGGCTCGCGTCCTGCCACCGCGGGCTCTCGACGCCGTGCCGCTCCCGGTAGCGCGCGGCGGCGGCGAAGCGGGTGGAGTCGACGACGGCGGCCAGCGCCTGGGCGGCCGCCTGCTCGGCGACGCCGCCGCCGGACCCGCCGAAGGTGATCGCCAGCCGGCGCATCCGCCACGGCCGCTCCCGCCCGCGCCCACCGGATGCCTCCTCGACGTGGCCGAACCGGGCCAGCTGGCGCAGGTGGTAGGAGCAGGAGGCCGGGGAGTCGCCGAGGCGCTCGGCGCACTGGCTGGCCGTCATCGGGCCGTGCGCGGCCAGCAGCTCGAGCAGCTCGACCCGGCGCGGGTGGGCCAAGGCGCGCAGCTCGCGCGGGTCGGTGACCGGCCGGGTCGCGGGGCCGGGGGTCGGGCCCTGTGGGGAGTCGTCGAGGGTCACGACGTCGAAAGTAGCCTTTCGAAAGGTTCCTTGCAACGGGCCGGGAACGCATCGGGGCCGGCGCGCGGTTACCGTTCGGCGATGGCGCGGGCTCTGCAGGGGGCAGGGGAGGAGCCGGCGCGGGGGATGACGGGGTCGATCTCGGCCCGACGACGTGGCAGGAGTGGGACAGGACGTGGCGAAGAGCAGCGCGGGCACGACCGGGCGCCGCCTGGTGATCGTGGAGTCGCCGACCAAGGCGAAGAAGATCGCCGGCTACCTCGGCAGCGGCTACGACGTCGAGGCGAGCGTCGGCCACATCCGCGACCTCCCCACGCCGTCCGAGCTGCCCGCCGACATGAAGAAGGGGCCCTTCGGCAAGTTCGCCGTCGACGTCGACAACGGGTTCGCGCCCTACTACGTGGTCGACGCGGACAAGCGCAAGAAGGTCTCCGAGCTCAAGAAGCTGCTCAAGGGTGCGGACGAGCTGCTGCTCGCCACCGACGAGGACCGCGAGGGCGAGGCGATCGCCTGGCACCTGCTGCAGGTGCTCGAGCCCCGGGTGCCGGTGCGCCGGATGGTCTTCCACGAGATCACCCGCGACGCCATCCAGCACGCAGTCGAGAACACCCGCGAGCTCGACCAGTCCCTCGTCGACGCCCAGGAGACCCGCCGGATCCTGGACCGCCTCTACGGCTACGAGGTCAGCCCGGTGCTGTGGCGCAAGGTCCGCGCGGGCCTGTCCGCCGGCCGCGTGCAGTCGGTCGCCACCCGGCTGGTCGTCGAGCGCGAGCGCGAGCGGATGGCCTTCCGCTCGGCCTCCTACTGGGACCTCACGGCGACCGTGGCGAAGGACGCCTCGGCGTTCCCGGCTCGCCTCACCGCCGTCGACGGCACCCGCGTGGCCACCGGCCGCGACTTCGCCGACGACGGCACGCTGCGCTCCCGCGAGGTCGCGCACCTGGACCAGGCCCGCGCCACCGCCCTGGCCGCCGCCCTGCAGGACGCGCCGTTCCAGGTCCGGTCGGTCGAGGACAAGCCCTACTCGCGCAAGCCGGCTGCGCCGTTCATGACCTCCACGCTGCAGCAGGAGGCCAGCCGCAAGCTGCGGATGAGCAGCCAGGCGGCCATGCGCGTGGCGCAGCGGCTCTACGAGAACGGCTACATCACCTACATGCGCACCGACTCGACCACGCTGTCGCAGTCGGCCGTCGACGCCGCCCGCGCCCAGGCCCGCGAGCTCTACGGCCCGGAGTACGTGCCGGACGTGCCCCGCCGCTACGACCGCAAGGTCAAGAACGCGCAGGAGGCGCACGAGGCGATCCGCCCATCCGGCGACACCTTCCGCACCCCAGGGCAGGTGGCCGGCGAGCTCTCCCGCGACGAGTTCGCGCTCTACGAGCTGATCTGGAAGCGCACCGTGGCCAGCCAGATGGCCGACGCGCGCGGCACGACCGTCTCGGTCAAGATCGGCGCCACCCCTTCGGCGGGTGCGCCCTACCGGGACGCGGAGTTCTCCGCCTCCGGCACGGTCATCTCCTTCCGCGGCTTCCTGGCCGCCTACGAGGAGGGCCGCGACGACGAGAGCACCCGCGACGACGACGAGCGCCGCCTGCCCGCGGTGGCCGCCGGCGACGCGCTGACCGCCCGCGACGTCCAGGCCGAGGGCCACGCCACCACCCCGCCGGCGCGCTTCACCGAGGCCACCCTGGTCAAGGCGCTGGAGGAGCGGGCGATCGGCCGGCCCTCGACGTACGCCTCGATCATGGGGACCATCCTCGACCGCGGCTACGTCTTCAAGAAGGGCTCGGCCCTCGTCCCGACCTGGCTGGCCTTCGCGGTCACCCGGCTGCTCGAGGACCACTTCGGCGACCTGGTCGACTACGACTTCACCGCCGAGATGGAGGAGGACCTGGACCGGATCGCCAACGGAGACGCCGACCGGGTCCAGTGGCTCTCGCAGTTCTACTTCGGCGGCGAGCGGGCCGGCGACTACCCCGTCGACGAGCTGGGCGGCTTGCGCGCGCTGGTCGAGAACCTCGGCGACATCGACGCCCGCGAGGTCAACAGCATCCCGATCGGCGAGGGCATCGTGCTGCGGGTGGGCCGCTACGGCCCCTACATCGAGCGCGGCGAGGAGCGGGCCAGCGTGCCCGACGAGCTGGCCCCGGACGAGCTCACCGTGGAGAAGGCCGAGGAGCTGCTCGCCGCGCCGTCGGGCGACCGGACCCTCGGCACCGACCCGCACAGCGGCCGCGAGATCGTCGCCAAGGCGGGCCGCTACGGCCCCTACGTCACCGAGGTGCTGCCCGAGGACGCGCCCAAGTCGGCCAAGCCGCGCACCGCGTCGCTGTTCAAGTCGATGCAGCTGGACACGGTGACCCTCGAGGACGCCCTGCGCCTGCTCACCCTGCCGCGGGTGGTCGGCGCCGACCCGGTGTCGGGCGAGGAGATCACCGCCCAGAACGGCCGCTACGGCCCCTACCTGAAGAAGGGGACCGACAGCCGCTCGCTCACCAGCGAGGACCAGCTGCTCGAGATCACCCTGGACGAGGCCCTGGCCATCTACGCCCAGCCCAAGCAGCGCGGGCGGGCCGCGGCGGCGGCGCCGCTGCGCGAGCTGGGCAACGACCCGGTCAGCGGCAAGCCGGTCGTGGTCAAGGACGGCCGCTTCGGCCCCTACGTGACCGACGGCGAGACCAACGCCACCCTGCGCAAGGGCGACGAGGTCGAGTCGGTCACCATCGAGCGCGCCGCCGAGCTCCTGGCCGAGAAGCGCTCCAAGGGACCGGCCAAGAAGACCGCGAAGAAGGCGCCGGCGAAGAAGGCTGCTGCGAAGAAGGCTGCTCCTAAGTCGACCGCGAAGAAGACCGCGGCGAAGAAGACGGCGGCGTCGCGGCAGGGGTAGGGCGGCCGGCGGCTCCGCTGGCGACGCACGAAAGCATGGGTGGACTCCCGCTACGCATAGATGCCTACCGGGGGTCCACCCACTCGTCCGATCCGCATGGGTGGACCTCCGCTGAGCTTCCGGAACGCGCCGCGCAGCGTGAGGAGACCCCTCACCCGTCAAGCAGCGGGTCCGGGGTCCCCTCACGCGGATCGGCCCCGCCGGCCGGCCGCGGGAAGCGCCCCCGCGCCTGGCTCCCTCCGTCACCAGCGCCGTTGACCGTGCTCCAGCGCGACGCGAGCGACGACGTCGGCCGCCCTACCGCTACCCCCACCCGAACGTGTGGACGACGCCCGAGGGCTGTCGGTCCAGCGCCTAGGCTGGCCAACGTGGTGGACGGTCAGCGGCTCGGGCAGGGGCTCGCGTTCCCGGCCGGGGGCGCGGCAGCCCCCGTCGGGGACCATCGCGGGCTGCGCCGGGCGCTCGACGTCCCCGCGTTCCGGCACCTGTGGGTGGCGCTGTCGCTGTCCAGCCTGGGCGACTGGCTGGGGCTGCTGGCCCTCACCGCGCTGGCCGCGGCCCTGTCCGGCGGCGGCTACGCGCAGGCCAACCTCGCCGTGGCCGGCGTCTTCGTGCTGCGGCTGGCCCCGGCGGTGCTGCTCGGCCCGCTGGCCGGCGTCGTGGCCGACCGGCTGGACCGGCGCTGGACCATGGTGGCCGGCGACCTCGCCCGCTTCGCGCTGTTCGCCTCCATCCCGCTGGTCGGCACCCTGTGGTGGGTCTACGTCGCCACCTTCCTGGTCGAGTGCGCGGCCATGTTCTGGATGCCGGCCAAGGAGGCCAGCGTCCCCAACCTGGTCCCGCGCGACCGGCTCGAGGCGGCCAACCAGCTCAGCCTGCTCGGCACCTACGGCAGTGCCCCGGTCGCCGCTGTCCTGTTCGCCCTGCTCACGCTGCTGTCCGGCCCCCTCTCGCGGCTCGGGCTGGGCAGCGGGATCGGCACCGGGTCGGGCACCGGCGCGGTCGACGTCGCGATCTGGTTCGACGCGCTCACCTTCCTGGTCAGCGCCGTGGTCATCAGCCGGCTGTCCGGGCTGCCCACGCCGTCCGGCCCGCGCGGCGGGCTCGCCCGCCCCGGCATCGTCGGCACCGTCACCGACGGCTGGCGCTTCATCGGTGCGACGCCCGTGGTGCGCGGGCTGGTCCTGGGCATGCTCGGCGCCGGCGCGGCCGGCGGGGCGGTGGTGGGCCTCGCCCGCACCCACGTCGTCTCCCTCGGCGGCGGCGACCCCGGCTACGGCGTCCTGTTCGGCGCGGTCTTCGTCGGCCTGGCCGGCGGGATGGTGTTCGGCCCGCGGCTGCTCCACGGCCTGAGCCGGCGGCGGGTCTTCGGGCTGTCCATCGCCGCGGCCGGGGTGAGCCTGGTGCTGCTGGCCGGCATCCCGGACCTGGTGCTCACCGCGGCGGTCACCCTGGCGCTGGGCGCGTTCGCCGGCATCGCGTGGGTCACCGGCTACACCCTCATCGGCCTCGAGGTCAGCGACGAGGTGCGCGGGCGCACCTTCGCCTTCGTCCAGGCCATGCTGCGCATCGTCCTGGTGCTGGTCCTGGCCGTCGCACCCCTGCTGGCCGCCGGTTTCGGACGGCACGAGGTCGGCCCGTTCACCTACGACGGCGCCGTCCCGGTCTTCGTGCTCGCCGGTGCGCTCGCGGTGGCGCTCGGCGTCGTCTCCTTCCGGCAGATGGACGACCGTCCCGACGTCCCGCTGCTGCGCGACGTCGCCGCCGCCCTGCGCGGGCACCCTCTCTCGGCGCCGCCGGCCGAGCCCGAGCCCGGCTTCTTCGTGGCCTTCGAGGGCGGCGAGGGCGCGGGCAAGTCCACCCAGGTGCGCCAGCTCGCCGCGTGGCTGCAGGGCAAGGGGCACGAGGTGGTGCTCACCCGCGAGCCGGGCGGCACCCCGCTGGGCCAGCAGGTCCGCGCGCTGCTGCTGGACCCGGCCAGCGGCCGTATCGCCGAGCGCTCCGAGGCGCTGCTCTACGCCGCCGACCGCGCCCACCACGTCGAGACGCTGGTCCGCCCGGGGCTAGCCCGCGGCGCCGTCGTCGTCACCGACCGCTACGTCGACTCCAGCCTCGCCTACCAGGGCGCGGGCCGGGCCCTGCCGGTCGACGACGTCGCGGCGCTGTCCGCGTGGGCCACCGGCGGGCTGGTGCCCGGGCTCACCGTGGTGCTCGACGTGCCGCCCGAGATCGGGCTCACCCGCTTCGCCGAGGCGCCGGACCGGCTCGAGGCCGAGCCGCTGGAGTTCCACCGCCGGGTCCGCGAGGGCTTCCTCGCCCTGGCCGCCCGCGACCCCGAGCGCTACCTCGTGCTGGACGCCACCCTGCCGCCGGAGCAGGTGGCCGCGGCGGTGCGCGAGCGGCTCGAGCCCCTGCTCCCGCCGAGCCCGCCGGAGCGGGCCGAGGCCGAGCGACGGGCCGCGGCCGAGGCGGCGGCCCGCGCCGAGGCGGGCCGCGCCGCCGAGCTCGAGCGCCAGCGCAAGGTGGCCGCCGCGCAGGCCGAGATCGAGGAGCGCCGCCGGGTGGAGGCCGAGGCCGCAGCCGCCCGCGACCGGCAGGAGGCCGCCGAGCGCGCCGCGCAGGCGGCCGCCCGGCAGGAGCAGGCGCACCGACGCGAGCGCGAGCGCCGGGCCGAGGCCGATCGCCGCGCCGCCGCCCGCCACGCCGCCCGCAGCGCCAAGCTGCTGGCGGCCGAGCAGCGGGCCGCGGCCGAGCGCGAGCGGGCCGCCGATGAGGCCGCGCGCCGTCGCGCGCAGCGCGCCGAGCAGACCCGCGGCGACCGGCGGCTCGAGCTGGACCGGCTGGCCGCCTCGCTGCCGGCGGCCGCCCCGCAGGGCGAGGCGGCGGTGGCCGGCGAGGACCATCCCACCGTGCAGCTGCCCGTCGCCCGACCCGAGCGCGCCGAGAGCCCCGACACCGACGGGTCGGCACCGCACACCCGCGAGCTCGGATTGGCCGAGGAGCTGCTCGCCCTCGGGGTCGACGACGACCCGCTGCCCCGGTCCGGGCGCCGCCAGCGCCGGGGTGGGGAGGACCGGCCGTGACCGTCTGGGACGACGTCGTCGGCCAGGAGCCGGTGGTGGCCGGCCTGCTGCGGGCCGTGGAGGCGAGCCAGCAGGTGCTGGCGGTCGCCCGCGGCGGGGAGGGGTCCGCGGCCGGACAGCGGGCCGGACAGCGGGCCGGGCAGCAGGCGATGACCCACGCGTGGCTGTTCACCGGGCCGCCGGGCTCGGGCCGGTCGGTGGCCGCGCGCGCCTTCGCTGCGGCGCTGCAGTGCCCCGAGGGCGGCTGCGGCAGCTGCACGGCGTGCCGCACCACGCTGGCCGGCACCCATGCCGACGTCCGCCTGGTGCGCACCGAGCAGCTCTCCATCCGCGTCGACGACGTCCGCGCGCTGGTCGCCGACGCCGCCCGCACCCCGTCTCAGGGGCGCTGGCAGGTCGTGCTCATGGAGGACGCCGACCGGCTCACCGAGCAGGCCGCCAACGCCCTGCTCAAGGCGGTGGAGGAGCCGGGCGCGCGCACGGTGTGGCTGCTGTGCGCGCCGGCGCTGGAGGACGTCATCCCCACCATCCGCTCGCGCTGCCGGCACGTGCTGCTGCGCACGCCGTCGCCGGCCGCGGTGGCGGCGGTGCTCGAGCGGCGCGACGGCATCGACAGCGCGATGGCCCACTTCGCCGCCCGCGCCAGCCAGGGCCACATCGGCCGCGCCCGCCGGCTGGCGCTGGACGAGCAGGCCCGCAACCGCCGGCACGCCGCGCTCGCCCTGCCCACCCGGCTCGGCACGCTGGCCGAGTGCCTCGCCGCGGCCGCGGAGCTGGTGGCCGGCGCCGACGAGGAGGCCGCCGCGGCCACCGCCGAGCTGGACGAGAAGGAGAGCGCCGCGCTGGCCCGGGCGCTCGGGGCGGGCACCACCGGGCGGGGCATGGCCACCGGCGCGGCCGGGCAGCTCAAGGACCTGGAGAAGCAGCAGAAGCTGCGCGCCACCCGGCTCAAGCGCGACGCGCTGGACCGCGCGCTGGTCGACCTCGCCTCGTTCTACCGCGACGTGCTGGCGGTGCAGGTCGGGGCCGGCGTGGAGCTGGTCAACGACGAGCTGCGCCCGGCCGTGGTCAAGATCGCCTCCGCCACCGCCCCGGAGCAGACGCTGCGCCGGATCGAGGCGGTGCTCGAGTGCCGGGAGCGGATCGAGGCCAACAGCGCGCCGCTGCTGGCCGTCGAGGCGCTCACCGTGGCGCTGCGGTGAGGGCCGCCGGTCCGGAACCGGGCGGCGGGGGTCGGGCGTTGCGCTCTTCTGCACGTGCGGGCAGCGTCGCCCGGACCGTCGCCTCCCCTTCGGCGTCGTCCTCCTCGTTCAGGAAGCAGCTCTCGAGACCGCTCCCGCCCGCCCGCGGCAGGCCTCCTCCCGGCTCGCCCGGGTGGTGCCGGCTGTCCTCGCCGCCGCGGCGCTCGCCCTCACCGGCTGCTCGGCCAGCAAGGGCGCGCAGCCCTCGCCCACCCCGTCCGGTGGCGCGACGTCGGCCTCGTCGACCGCCTCCGCGAGCACGGCCGCGCCCAGCCCGAGCGCGTCGACCGACCCGGCCCTGGCTCGCTTCTACGACCAGCAGCCGCGTTGGGCCGGCTGCGGCGACGGCTTCCAGTGCACGACCATCCAGGTGCCGATCGACTACGCCCACCCGGCCGACGGCTCCATCTCCCTCGCCGTCAACCGGCTCCCCGCGGCCGAGCGCGGCCGGCGGCTCGGCTCGCTGGTGGTCAACCCCGGCGGCCCCGGCGGCTCCCGGCTGGGCGAAGCCCCGGCCGCCCGCCCCGTCGTCTCGCCGGCGGTGCGCGCGCGCTACGACGTCGTCGGCTTCGACCCGCGCGGGGTCGGCAAGAGCACCCCGGTGCGCTGCCTCACCGACAAGCAGACCGATGTGTTCCTCGCCACCGACGGCTCCCCGGACACCCGCGCGGAGGAGCAGCAGCTGGTGAGCGAGTCCGAGCTGCTCGGCCAGCAGTGCGAGAAGGCCGCCCCCAAGCTGCTGCCGCACCTGGGCACGGTGGACGCCGCCCGCGACATGGACGTGCTGCGCGCGGTGCTGGGCGACCCGAAGCTGAACTACCTCGGCAAGAGCTACGGCACCTTCCTCGGCGCCACCTACGCCGAGGAGTTCCCCACGCGGGTCGGCCGGTTCGTGCTCGACGGCGCCCTCGACCCGACCTCCAGCACCGAGGAGGTCAACCGCGAGCAGGCCCTCGGCTTCGAGACCGCGCTCACCTCGTTCGTCGACGACTGCCTGCGCCGCCCGGACTGCCCGCTGCCCGGGCCCCGGCAGGCCGCGCTGGCCGAGGTCGGGCGGATCCTGGACCGCGCCGACGCCAAGCCGCTGTCCTCGGACACCGGTCGCCCGGTCACCCAGGCCCTCGCCGTGCTCGGCGTCGTCGCCTCGCTCTACGACCAGTCCAACGGCTGGCCGCTGCTGCGCCAGGGGCTGAGCGAGGCCAAGACCGGAGTGGGCACCACCCTGCTGCTGCTGGCCGACTTCTACAGCGACCGCAACGAGGACGGCACCTACGCCTCCAACTCCAACGACGTCATCTACGCCGTGAGCTGCCTGGACAAGAAGGCCACCGGCGACCTGCCCACCCTGCGCGCCGACGCCGCGTCGTTCACCAAGGTCGCCCCGCGCTTCGGGGCCTACCTGGCCTGGAGCAGCCTGCCGTGCGCGTACTGGCCGGCCCCGCCGACCGACACCCCGCACCCGATCCGGGCGGCGGGCTCCGGGCCGATCGTGGTGGTCGGCACCCTGCGCGACCCCGCCACGCCCTACGTGTGGGCCAAGAACCTCGCCGGCGAGCTCGCCAACGGCCACCTGCTCACCTGGGACGGCGACGGGCACACCGCCTACCGCCGCGGCTCGTCCTGCATCGACGCCGCCGTCGACGCCTACTACCTGCACGGCACGGTGCCGCCGGCCGGCACGACCTGCCGCTGACCCCGTCCATGATCATGAAGGGCTGATGGCGGATCGGCGCCAGCAGCCCTTCACGATCACGGCGGATTCGGCAGGGGGCGGGCGGGCGACGCTGGCACGTCCCGGCACCCGGTAGACTCCTGCGCGCTCCGCCAGTGGCGGGGCACGCCGCCTTAGCTCAGTCGGCCAGAGCGACGCACTCGTAATGCGTAGGTCGTGGGTTCGATTCCCACAGGCGGCTCCACCCCAGCGCCACCGCGGTTCCCATCCACCGGGCCCGGCCCGGAATGATCACGGTCCCGTGATCCCTGCATGCTCACCACACCAGATCGGCCGTGGTGAGCATGAACTTCCTGAGGTGAGTGTCGCCCGCCGCTGCCCTCCGGCGTCCGCCACCTGGCATGCTGGCCGCCCGATCGAGGGAGGCGCAGGTGCCAAGGCAGCGGCGAGGGGTGCTCGCCGTCCTCGCGTCCCTCGTGCTCGCGGCCTGCGCGTCGGGGTCGACCCCACCGGCGGACACCTGCGGCCACGTCATGGGCAGCTCCGACGGCGGCGTCCTGGCCGGGCTGGGCTGGCAGCCGGGCGGGCACCCGCTCGGGGCGCCGGCTCCGGTCTACGCGTGCGTCCACGTCGGCCCGCACGACCGGGTGCGGCTGGCGGTCACCGGGACCGCGCGGGTGCACGTCCTCCCCGACCCGGCCCGGGTGGACCGCGAGACCGAGCGCGTCCCGCTGCAGCTTGTCGTCGACCGTCCCGGCGACGCGGTCCTGCGGCTGATCGTCGTGGACGGCGCGAACGACCGTCCCCGGATCGACGGCCCGGACGTCGCGCGCGTGACGGCGACGGCGTCCGGCTGGCAGCTGCTCGTGCCGCCCCCGTCGTAGGCGACCGGCCCAGATCTCGGACCCCGAGCGGGGTCAGGGCCCCAGCAGCTTCGCCTTCTGCGCTTGGAACTCCGACTCGGTGAGGATCCCCTGGTCCCGCAGCTGTCCGAGCTTGGCCAGCTGGTCGAGGACGTCGTCCGTCGACGGCGCCTGGGCCGGGACCGGCGCGGGCGCGTACTGCGGCTGCTGCTGGGGTTCCTGCTCTTGCTGCTGGCCGGCCCACCGGTTGGCCTGGCGGCGCGACACCCGGTTGGACACGGCGGTGGCGGTGCCGGCGACGACGGCGGTGCGGGCGACGCCGCGGACGAGTCCTGGCACGGTTCCCCTCCTCTGGCTCAGGCCTGCGAAGGCGCCGACGTGGCCGCGTCGAGCTCGTCGAGGGCGGCGAGGACGGCCTGGGTCGGGATCCGCCCGGTCGCGACCAGCGCGGCGCCCCCGCGGCGTGCGGCGGTGGCGAACGGGGCCGCCCACGAGTTCTCGAAGACCAGCAGCCCCGCGTAGTGGCCCGGCTCGACCACCTCCCCGACGGCCGCGACGTCGTCCGCCCCGAGCAGGCCGGACGCGGCGCCGTCGAAGACCGAGGCGTCGAACCCGGTGACCGGCAGCTCGGACGGCGCGACCACCCGCACCTGCCCCTCATCGGTCCGGTGCAGGAAGACCAGGTCGAGCACCCGGATCAGCCGGCGGTCGACCAGGTCGAGCAGGTGCCCGAACGCCTCGCCCCGGTACTGCCCCTCCGGGAACTCGAGCACCAGGTAGTCGATCGGGCCGAGCTCATCGATCTCTCGCCCCTGCCGCACGTCGCTCGCCGTCATGCCGACGACCGTCCCCCCGGCGCGGCGCGCCGGGCATCATCCGCTCGGGGTGAGGCCCTCGCCGTTCGTTGACCGGCCCGATAGCGACGCATAAGGTCCCGATCCATCGGGTCACGGACATGACGCTCTACGGGGGGCGCGGCCCGCCTGCTCGGAGGTCCCATGCTTCTCTGCACGCTCCCGCAGCCCCCGGGGCTCGCGTTCGAGGTCAAGGGGATGGTGGCCGCGCAGGGGGTGCTCGCGGTCGGCGGCGCCAAGGTCGCGGCCATGATGGACTCGCTGGCCGAGCAGGCCGAGCAGCTCGGCGCCGACGCGGTCGTCGACGTGCGGACCACGCTCGCCGCCACCAGCGGCCACTGCGTGATGACCGGCACGGCGGTGCGGACCGTCCGCTGAACCCCGTCCGCTCAGCTCACGGCAGAGCGCGGACCGAGAACTCGTTCCCGTCGGGGTCGGCCAGCAGCACAGCCCCCTCCTCGCCGACCACGTCCAGCCGGACAGCCCCGAGGGTCACCAGCCGTTCGACCTCCGACGCCGTGTCGGAACCGGAGCAGGTGACCTCGAACCGCTGTCGGTCCGGCCCTCGCCGCGGGGCCAGCGGCGGACCGCCCCACGCGACCTTGGTGCCGCCGAGCGGGGACTGGACCGCGGTCTCCTCGTCCTGGTCCCACACCAGCGGCCAGCCCAGCGCGGCGCTCCAGAACAGCCCGACCTCGCGCGTCCCGTCACAGGCGACCTCGCCCAGGCGGCCGCACCCGGCGAGGTAGCTGTTGTGCGGCTCGATGACGCAGAACTCGTTGCCCTCGGGGTCGGCGAGCACGACGTGCCCCTCCTCCGGCCGCTGCCCGACGTCGAGGTGGGCTCCGCCGAGCGCCAGCGCGCGTTCCACCGTCCGTTCCTGGTCGGCCAGGTCGTCGCTGGTCACGTGCAGGTGCAGGCGGTTGAGCCCGGTGCGCACCGACCGGCTCGGGACGAACCGCAGAGCGGGCCGCGTCGGGCTGCCGGGGACGAGCGATCCGTCGGCGACCTCGAGGTCGAGCAGCGCGGCCCAGAAGGCGGCCAGCCGGGCCGGATCGTGCGCGTCGTAGGCCACGGTCAGCGGCGTCGTGCGCGATGGCGAGGACATCGAGGCACCGTAGGTCCGAGCGCGACACTCGACAACGGGTTTCGCCTCGCGCCGGGTCAGGGCAGGGTTCGGGCATGGGGACAGCACAGGGGGTCGCGTTCGCGGCAGGCCTGCCGGCCGCCGCGGCGCTGGTGGGAGGGCTCGCCTCGCGCGACGCCGCCGAGCGGTACCCGCGGCTGGACAAGCCGTCCTGGGCACCGCCGGCCGGGGTCTTCGGGCCGGTCTGGACCGCGCTGTACACCGGGATCGGGGTGGCCGGCTGGCGGCTGTGGCGCCGCCGGGCGGGGCGGCGGGTGCTCGGCCTGCACGCCACCCAGCTCGCGCTCAACATGGCCTGGCCGGCCACCTTCTTCGGCGCCCGCAACCGGCCCCTGGCGGTGACCGTCAACGCCGCTCTCGACGTCGCCATCGCGGCCGAGATCGCCGCCGTCGCCAAGCAGGACCGCACCAGCGCCGCGCTGCTCGCGCCCTATCTGGGCTGGAGCCTGTTCGCCACAGCACTCTCGGCCGCGGTGGACCCGCAGTCCGCCCGCTGAGCACTCTTGCGGCGAGCCGCCGGTCGCTGGCTAGCCTGGGAGAGTGCCGCAGCCAGGAGCCCACCCCCCGCAGGGGACGCAAGGCTCGGCGCCCGGGCCCGAGGACCTCCCGCTGGACCCCGACGTCGAGCGCGCGGCGAGCACGTTCGGCACCGCAGCGCGCTCGCGCTGGCCGCGCATCGACCTCCGGCTGGTGGCAGCCGTGGCCGTCGGCGGGTTCGTCGGCGGCCTGGTCCGCTACGCCGTCGGCGAGGCGTGGCCGGCCCCGAGCGGCACGTTCCCCTGGGCCACCTTCACGGTCAACACCGTCGGCGCGTTCGTGCTCGCGCTGCTGGTGGTGCTGGTGCTCGAGGTGCTCCCACCCACCCGCTACGTCCGGGCCCTGGTCGGCACGGGGTTCTGCGGCGCGCTCACCACGTTCAGCTCGGTGGCCACCGGCGTCGACCAGCTGGTGGCCCACGGCCACGCCGCGGTCGCGGTGACCTACGTGGTGGCCAGCCTGGCCGCCGGGCTGGCCGCGGGCCTGCTCGGGCTCGGGCTGGGACGGGGGCTGGCCCGGGCGAGGAGGCGGTAGGGGTGCGCCAGCAGGGACCAGTCAAGCGGCTCAGCGTGTTCGTCGGGGAGTCCGACCAGCACCACCACCACCCGCTCTACGCCGAGATCGTCCACCGGGCCCGGGCCGCCGGCCTGGCCGGCGCCACCGTGCTGCGCGGCATCGAGGGCTTCGGGGCTTCCCAGCAGGTGCACACCGCCCGGCTGCTGTCGCTGTCCGAGGACCTGCCGGTGGTGGTCGTCATCGTGGACGAGGCCGAGCGAATCGAGCGTTTCCTGCTGGAGCTGGACGAGCTGGTGACCGAGGGCCTGGTGGTCGTCGACGACGTCGAGGTGGTCCGCTACGTCGGCCGCGGGGGCGACGGGAAGACCGGAGGCGCCTCGTGATCCTCGCGGTCGGAGTGGGGCTGGCCGCGGCGCTGGGTGCGGTCTGCCGCTACGTCCTCGACCAGGTGGTGCAGCACCAGCACGACCAGGAGTTCCCCTGGGGCACCTTCGTCATCAACGTGACCGGCTCGCTGCTGCTGGGCCTGCTCACCGGGCTCGCGCTGCACCACGGGTTCCCGGCCGCCCCCACCACGGTGATCGGCGTCGGCTTCGCCGGCGGCTACACGACCTGGTCCACCTACGTCTGGGAGTCGCTCGCCCTGGCCGAGTCCGGGTCGGTCCGGCTCGCGGCCACCAACGTGCTGGGCAGCCTCGCGGCCGGCCTCCTCGCCGCCGGCGCCGGTTTCGGGCTGGCGGTGCTCTGAGCGCTCACGCCGTCCGCCCGTCCTGCTGCCCGGGGCGCAGGTAGCCGGTCTCGTAGGCCAGCACCACGGCATGCACGCGGTCGCGCAGGTCCAGCTTGGTGAGGATCCGGGCCACGTGCGTCTTCACGGTTGCCTCGCCGAGGAAGAGCTCGGCGGCGATCTGCGCGTTGGACCGACCCCGGGCCAGCAGCGCGAAGACGTCGAGCTCGCGCTCGCTCAGCGGGGCGAGCGCGGCCGGCCGCCCGCTGCCGGGGGGAGGTGCGGCCACGAACCGCTCCACCAGCCGCCGGGTCAGCGCCGGGGCGAGCACCGCGTCGCCGCGCGCCACCATCCGGACGGCGGCCACCAGCTGCTCCCGCGGCACGTCCTTGAGCAGGAAGCCGCTCGCCCCGGCCGCCATCGCGGCGTAGACCAGCTCGTCCAGGTCGAACGTGGTCAGCATCAGCACCCGGCTCGGCGAGCCGGCGGCCACCAGGCGGCGGGTCGCCTCGATGCCGTCCATCCGCGGCATGCGCACGTCCATCAGGACGACGTCGGGTCGATGCTCGGCGGTGAGGCGCAGGCACTCGTGCCCGTCGCCGGCCTCGCCGACCACCTCGATGTCGCCCTCGAGGCCGAGGATGAGGCGGAAGCCGGCGCGGACCAGCTCCTGGTCGTCGCACAGCAGCACGGTGAGCGGCGGGGTGCTCAGGGCCGCGCTCCAGCGGTGAGGGTGAGGCTCGTGGGGAGCGGGAGGCGGGCCACCAGCCCGAAGCCGCCCGTCGGCGTCGGCCCCGCCTCCAACGTGCCGCCGGCGGCCTGCACCCGCTCCCGGGTGCCGACCAGTCCGTGACCGGTGGACAGCCCCTCCGAGAGCGCCCTCGCCTGCTGCGGGACGGCTGCGGCCTCGTTGTGCACCTCCACCCGCAGCTCGCCGTCGTCGACGGCCACCAGCAGCCGGGTGGGCACGTCGCCGGCGTGCTTGCGCACGTTGGTCAGCCCCTCCTGAGCGATCCGGAAGGCGGCCAGCTCCAGCCCGGCGGACAGCTCCGCGCCGACCCGGAGGTCGGCCTGCACCGGCAGCCCCGAGCCGCGCATCCGGTCGACCAGCAGAGGCAGGTCCGCGAGCCCGCGCGAGGGCGCGAGCTCCTCGGCGCGGTCCAGGTCGGCGTCCGCGCGCAGCACGTGCAGCAGCTGGCGCATGTCCACCAGCGCGTCCCGGGCGCTGTCGCGGATGGCCCGCAGCGGGGCGCCGGCCAGACCGGGGTCGCGGGCGAGTCCTGCCTCGGCCGCGTCGGCCTGCACGGCGATCACGCTGAGGCTGTGCGCGACGACGTCGTGCAGGTCGCGGGCGATCCGCGTGCGCTCCTCCGCCACCGCGATCCGGGCCAGGTCGTGCCGGTGCTGCTCGGCGTGCACCGCCTGTCGCCGCCAGGACCGCGTCCCGCGGCCGAACAGCCAGACCCCGCCGAACACCAGCGCGTCGAAGGGGTAGTCGGTGGTGCCGTCGAGCCACTCGCAGAGGAACTGGCCGCCCAGCACCAGGCCGAGGCCGAGCAGCGCCCGGCCCTCGTCCCGCTCGGCCGCCACCGTGTAGGCGACGACGAGGAACGCCACCAGCGACCAGAGGGTCCGTGAGGAGCTTCCGCTGGCCAGCGCTTGGACGACGGCCAACACGCTCACCACCGCGGTCACGGCCACCGGGAACCTGCTGCGCACGGCGAGCACCAGGGTGCTGACCAGCGCGATCGGCAGGGTGAGGGCCAGGGGGCGCTCCTGGACCTGCCCGCTGAGCAGGCCGCCGGCGGCCAGCACCGCGAGGGCCGCCGCCAGCGCCGCGTCCGTGATCCGGCTGTCGGCGAGCGGGAGCCGGCCGGGCGTGCGCGGCAGCAGGAGGCGGGGCATGCCGGGGATGCTAGGGCGGCACCGGACGTCGACGGATCGTCTTCGCGGGGGAACGAGGTCCCCCGCGCGGGTGACCGGGTTCGGGACAGCGGGCGATGTGCCAGGGTCGGCCCGACGCGCAGGGTGCCGGCATGACGAACTCCGCAACCACCCCGCACCTGTCTCGGCAGCCGCAGCCGCAGGTGCCCCAGCATCCCCGCCTCGCCGCCGGCTGCCTCATCGCCGGCGCGCTGCTGTTCACCGTCGGCGACCTGCTCCGGCGGCTGGTCGTGCCGGGCGGGACGCCCTCGGCCACGGATGTCACCGCGGCGGTCGCGGCGCACGCGGGTGCCTGGCTGGCCGCCGGGCTGCTCAGCGTGGCCGCCGCCTTCTGCCTGTTTCCCGGCCTGACCGCGCTCGTCGCCGCGGCCCGCGGCCGAGGCGCCCGCGCCACCATCGCGGGCGGGCTGATGATGGCCGCCGGCGCGCTGGCCTCGGTCGGCCACGCGGTCGCCTTCTACTCGCCCTACGCGCTGTTCGGTCGCGCCGGCGCGTCCGCGGCCGACATCACCGCCATCGACGGCGCCTCCGAGGCCTACCCGATGCTCGTCGTGCTCATCGTGCTGTTCATGGTGGGCATGGTGATCGGCCCGATCGTGCTCTTCGTCGGGCTCCGGCGCGCGCGACGGGTGCCGGTGTGGGCCGTCGTCGCGGCGGTGGTGTTCGTGGCCAGTGGGAGCGCGAGCAGTGTGCTCGCCGGCGTGGTGGGCGTGGTGGCCGCGCTGGCGGCCTTCCTGCCGGCGGCACGGTCGCTGCTGACGGCCCCGCAGGCGCTCACGATCCCCTCGCCGCTGGCAGCCGCTCGCGCGGACGTGGCGGAGGTCCGCGCCGGCTGACCGGACGGACCGGACGACGTCCCAGCAAGCGTCATCGTGCTCGCCGGCCGAGGTGTGCATCATCCTCGGCCGGCGAGCCGCTGCCTGTCCGGGCACGACCGTTCCGGGATGGGACAATGCTCCTACGTTTCGTAGGAGAGCATGTGGAGGTCTGACGGTGGAGATGGGTGCCCCCTTCGGCTCGGACAAGGAAGACCTCTCGGCGCAGCGGGAGCAGGTGGCACTGGCGAGGTCCGGGTTCGCCGACGCGCTGCGGGAGCTGGAGCTGGGCTGCCGCGAGGCGGCAGACCTGGCGCCGGTGGCCGCCGAGTGCCGGGCCCTGCAGCGGGTCCTCGCTTCCAAGGCCAAGCGGCCGCCGGCTGTCGACACCGCCGCCTGGGCCGGCGCGGTCTCCGCCGCCCGGCGCACCGCCGTGCGCTCGGACGCGTGGGACGACGCGGTGCGGGTGGCGCAGGAGGCCGAGCAGCGGCTGGACACCGCCGTCTACGACCTGCGCACCGCCGGCGGGGAGGACGGCTGACAGGCCTTCCGGGGGTGGCGGAACATACCGGGAGGGGGTAGCGTTCTGCCCGCTGGGATACCCCCCGGTGGTACGAGGAAGGTGTGGGGACGATGCCGCGGAAGGTCGACGAGCAGGTCGAAGGGCACAGCGGCGAGGCCGCCCACCACGAGGTGCGCGGCTACACCCCGCGCAAGGACAGCCACCTCAAGCGGCTGCGCCGCGTGGAGGGGCAGGTCCGCGGCCTGCAGCGGATGGTGGAGGAGGACAAGTACTGCATCGACGTCCTCACCCAGGTCTCCGCGGCCACCAAGGCGCTGCAAGCGTTCTCCCTCGAGCTGCTCGAGGAGCACCTGAACCACTGCGTGGCCCAGGCGCTGCAGAGCGGCGGGACCGAGGCGGAGGAGAAGGTGCGCGAGGCCTCCGAGGCCATCGCCCGCCTGGTCCGCAGCTGACCGGGGTCGCCGCCTCCATCGGGCAGCTCGCCCATCGCAGTCCCACGACAGATCAGCCACCCAGAGATCAGCACGAAGGGAAACCGACCATGAGCACCAGCACCACCTACCGCGTCAGCGGGATGACCTGCGGCCACTGCGTCAACGCGGTGACCGAGGAGGTCGGCAAGCTGCCGGGCGTCACCGGCGTCACCATCGACCTGGTGGCCGGCGGCACCTCCGACGTCCACGTGGCCAGCGAGACCCCTCTGGACGAGACGCAGGTGCGCGAGGCCGTCGACGAGGCCGGGTACGAGCTCGTCGGCTGACATCCGCGGCGGTCCGCCGCCGCACCATCCACGATCGATCCCGGAAGCACCGGGAGGAGGCCCTCATGTCCACCAGCACCCCGCTCGGCGCCACCGCCGCCGACGCGCCGGAGCAGAACACCCTCGAGCTCGCCATCGGTGGCATGACCTGCGCCTCCTGCGCGGCGCGGATCGAGAAGAAGCTCAACCGGATGGACGGCGTGGTCGCCACGGTGAACTACGCCACCGAGAAGGCGAAGGTCACCTTCTCCGGCGACGTCACCCCGCAGGCGCTCGTCGCCACCGTGGAGGCCACCGGCTACACCGCCGAGCTGCCCAAGCCCCCGGTGGCGCCGGTCGCCGAGGGGGAGGTTGCCGTCGCCGAGCCCGACGAGGCCTCGGCGCTGCGCACCCGGCTGCTGACCAGCCTGGTGCTGGCCGTGCCGGTGGTGCTGCTCGCCATGATCCCCGCGCTGCAGTTCCGCAACTGGCAGTGGCTCTCGCTCACCCTGGCCGCACCGGTCGTCACGTGGGGCGCCCTGCCGTTCCACCGCGCCGCGTGGACCAACCTGCGCCACGGCGCGGCCACCATGGACACCCTCATCTCCCTCGGGGTGCTCGCGGCCTTCGGCTGGTCGCTCTACGCGCTGTTCATCGGCGACGCCGGTGAGAACGGCATGCGGATGCCGTTCACCCTGGTGCCTTCGCAGGGGTCCGGCGCGAACGAGATCTACCTCGAGGTCGCGTCCGGGGTGACCGTGTTCATCCTGGCCGGGCGCTACTTCGAGGCGCGCGCCAAGCGTCGCTCGGGGGCCGCGCTGCGAGCGTTGCTCGAGCTCGGCGCCAAGGACGTCGGCGTCCTGCGCGGGGGCGGCTCGGATGGCTCGGCCGGCGAGGTCGAGGTGCGGGTGCCGGTCGAGCAGCTCGCGGTCGGCGACCGGTTCGTCGTGCGGCCGGGCGAGAAGATCGCCACCGACGGCGTCGTGGTGGCCGGCACGTCCGCCGTCGACGCCTCGATGCTCACCGGCGAGTCGCTGCCGGTGGAGGTGGGCGTGGGTGACGCCGTCGTCGGCGCCACCGTGAACGCCGGCGGCCGGCTGGTCGTGCGCGCCACCCGGGTGGGTTCGGACACCCAGCTGGCGCAGATGGCGCGGCTGGTGGAGGACGCGCAGAACGGCAAGGCCCCCGTGCAGCGGCTGGCCGACCGGGTGTCGGCGGTGTTCGTGCCGGTCGTCATCGGGCTCTCGCTGCTCACGCTGGCCGGCTGGCTGCTCAGCGGCGCGAGCCCGGAGGTGGCCTTCACCGCCGCAGTGGCCGTGCTGATCATCGCCTGCCCGTGCGCGCTGGGCCTGGCCACGCCGACGGCGCTGCTGGTCGGCACCGGCCGCGGGGCGCAGCTCGGGATCCTCATCAAGGGCCCCGAGGTGCTCGAGTCCACCCGCCGGGTCGACACGATCGTGCTGGACAAGACCGGCACGGTCACCAGCGGCCGGATGTCCCTGGTCGATGTCGTGCTCGCCGACGGCGCGGACCGCGCCGAGGTGCTCCGGCTGGCCGGCGCGCTCGAGCACGCCTCCGAGCACCCGATCGCGGCGGCCATCACCGCCACCGCGCGGGCCGAGGTGGGCGAGCTGCCCGCGGTCGACGACTTCGCCGCCCTGGAAGGGCTGGGCGTGCAGGGCGTCGTGGCCGAGGCGGACGGCTCCTCGCACGCGGTGCTGGTCGGCCGGCGCCGGCTGCTGGAGGAGTGGTCCCAGCCGCTGCCGCCCGCACTCGTCGCGGCGCAGGAGGCGGCCGAGGCCGAGGGCGCCACCGTGGTGGCGGTCGGCTGGGACGGCGCGGCGCGCGCCCTGCTGGTCGTCGCCGACACGGTGAAGCCGACCAGCGAGCAGGCGGTGCGCGAGCTGCGCGGGCTCGGGCTGCGTCCGGTCCTGCTCACCGGCGACAACACCGCCGCCGCCCGCGCGGTCGCCCG
The DNA here is from genome assembly GCA_051954955.1 of Motilibacteraceae bacterium. GTDB lineage: Bacteria > Actinomycetota > Actinomycetes > Motilibacterales > Motilibacteraceae > JBQCHF01. Next base: position 40,333 of record JBQCHF010000090.1, on the reverse strand, counting down.
TCGGGTCGGCATCGCCGAGCAGGACGTCATCGCCGAGGTCCTGCCCGCGGACAAGGTCGACGTCGTCCAGCGGCTGCAGTCCGGGGGCGCCGTGGTGGCGATGGTCGGCGACGGCGTCAACGACGCCGCTGCGCTCGCGCAGGCCGACCTCGGCCTGGCCATGGGCACCGGCACCGACGTCGCCATCGAGGCCAGCGATCTCACCCTGGTCCGCGGCGACCTGCGCTCGGCCGTCGACGCCATCCGCCTGTCCCGGCGAACCCTCGGCACCATCAAGGGCAACCTGTTCTGGGCGTTCGCCTACAACGTGGCCGCCCTGCCGCTGGCCGCCTTCGGCCTGCTCAACCCGATGCTCGCCGGCGCCGCGATGGCGTTCAGCTCGGTGTTCGTGGTGAGCAACAGCCTGCGGCTACGGCGGTTCTCCCCGCAGGGGTGATCCTCCGACGGCACGTAGGAGTCGCGTGAGGGGACCCCTGGCCCGCCAAGTAGCGGGCCGGGGCTCCCCTCACGTGTGCCGGGTGGGTGCGGGCCTGCGTCGACACGGTCAACGGCGCTGGTGACGGGGGAGCCGGGCGGGTGACGTCCAGCTGCCGGTGGACGACCGTGGGTGGAGGATCCGTGCGCAACCGGTCGCATGGGTGGACTCCCGCTATGCATCTATGCCTATGGGTGCGACACCCATGCGTGGAGACGGCACCCGGCCGCCTGGCCCGCTCCGCGCCCGGCTGCCCCCGTCATCAGCGCAGTTGTCTCGACCACGACGGGGCCGCCTCACCACTGGGGGATCTCTCAGGGTCGAACCAGGGGCCGTCCCCGATGGCAGCGACCGTGATCACCGGCAGGTTGAGTGCGCGCACCGACGTGCGCCTGAGACACCGTCAGCGACCCGGAGCCCGCGATGACCACGAGCACCCTCCCCAGACCCGCCACCGGGACCCCGTCGCCTCCACCCCAGGACCGCGGCTCCGTCGTCGCGGTGGCTCGGTGGAGCGCGACCCACCGCTGGACGGCCCTGGCGCTGTGGCTCGCGTTCGTGGCCGCGGCGGTGGGCGTCGGCGCGGTCCTGCCCGGGCGCGGCCTCACCGCCGCGGACTCCTCGGTGGGCACCTCGGCGCCGGCCAGCCGCGCGATCCTGCGCTCGGACTTCGGGCAGCTGCCCACCGAGCAGGTGCTCGTGCAGGCGCGCGAGGGGGTCCGGCTGGACCCGGCCTCGCCCGAGGTGGCGGCGGTGCGGTCGGCCGTCGCCACGACGCCCGGGGTGGCCGGGGTGAAGGGTCCGATCACCTCCGCGGACGGCCGGTCGGTGCTGCTGCAGGCCGAGCTGGCCGTCTCCGGCAGCGACGAGGAGCGCAGCACCCAGGCGCGCGCCGTCGCTGGGGCCCTGCACGCCAGGGTGGACGCGGTGGCGAAGACCCTGCCGGGCCTGCGCGTGGAGCAGGTCGGCGACGCCACCCTCGGCGCGGCGCTGGACCGTGTCTACGGCGACGACCTGCACCAGGCCGAGCTGCTGTCCCTGCCGGTCTCGCTGGCGATCCTGGTGGTCGCGTTCGGTGCGCTGCTGGCGGCCGGCGTCCCGCTGCTGCTCGCGCTGTCCGCGGTGATGGCGGCGATGGGCCTGTCCACCCTGGCCTCCTACCTGGTCCCGACCAGCGACGTGACCTCGTCGGTGGTGCTGCTGGTCGGCATGGCGGTGGGCGTGGACTACTCGCTCTTCTACGTGCGGCGGGAGCGGGAGGAGCGCCGCCGCGGGGCTGGCACCCTCGACGCCGTCACCCGGGCCGCGGCCACGTCCGGGCGCGCCGTCGTGGTCTCCGGGGTCACCGTCGTCATCGCCATGGCGGGCATGTTCCTGGCCGGCGAGGCCACGTTCGCCTCGCTGGCGGTCGGCACGATCCTGGTCGTGGCGGTCTCGGTGGCCGGCTCGGTGCTGGCGCTGCCCGCCCTGCTCGCGCTGCTCGGCCGGCGGCTGGACCGGCCGCGGGTGCCGCTGCTGTGGCGCCTGCAGGCGCGCGACGGCCGGGCCCGGGTCTGGCCCGCGCTGCTCCGCCCGGTGCTGGCCCGACCGGCCCTCGCGCTCGGCGCCGGGGTGCTCGCCCTGGTCGCGCTCGCGCTGCCGGCGACCGGGATGGCGCTGGCCAACCCCGGCGTCCAGGACCTGCCGCGCTCGGTGCCAGAGCTGCGCACCCTCGACCGGCTCACGGCCGCCTTCCCGGACCAGGGCGCGGCGCACGCGGTGGCGGTGTGGACCCGCGACGGGTCACGGCTGGACCGGCAGGCCGTCGACGCCGCCGTCGCCGACCTGGACCGGCGCGTGGCCGGCGACCCGCACTTCGCGGTGACCGCGCAGGCCCCGCTGCGGGTGCAGTACGCGGTGGCCGGCGACGTCGCCATGGTGCAGGTGCCGATCCCGGACGGGCCCGAGTCGGCGGCCGCGGTGGACTCCTTGCAGCGGCTGCGCGCGGACCTGGTGCCGGCGACCCTCGGGCAGCTGCCCGACGTGGCCGCGGGGGTGACCGGGGAGACCGCCGGCACCACCGACTTCCGCACGCTCATCGAGGACCGGATGCCGGTCGTGGTCGGCTTCGTGCTGCTGCTCACCGTGGCGGTGCTGGTCCTGTCGTTCCGTTCGCTCACCGTGGCGCTCACCGCCGCCGCGCTCAACCTGCTGTCGGTCGGCGCCGCCTACGGCGTCCTGACGCTGGTCTTCCAGGGCACGTGGGCCGAAGGGTTCCTAGGCTTCCGGTCCAACGGTGCGGTGGTGACCTGGCTGCCGCTGTTCCTGTTCGTCATCCTCTTCGGGCTCTCGATGGACTACCACGTCTTCATCGTCAGCCGGATCCGCGAGGCGGTGGGTGCGGGGCGCAGCACCCGCGACGCCGTGGCCGAGGGCATCACCGGCTCCGCGGGTGTGGTGACCAGTGCGGCAGCGGTGATGGTGGCCGTGTTCGCCATCTTCGCCACGCTCACCCCGCTGGACTTCAAGCAGCTCGGCGTCGGCCTCGCGGTGGCCATCGTCATCGACGCCACGCTGGTCCGGGCGGTGCTGCTGCCCGCCGCGATGGTGCTGCTGGGGGAGCGGAACTGGTGGCTGCCCCGGCCACTGCACCGGCTGCCGCATCTCGTGCACGGCTGAGCCGACCGGCGGACGAGCGGGCACCGACAGGGCGTCGCCGGCCCTGCTGGGCGCTGACAGGAGCGCTCAGCAGGGCTGGTGCCGGGCCACCTCGGCCGCCCGCTCGGCCAGCAGCCCCACCCGGGCCGCGAGGGCGTCGAAGGTGTCCGTGCGCAGCTGGTAGACCTTGATCCGCTCGCACAGGCTCGATTCCACGAGCCCCACCTCCGTGAGCACCTTGAGGTGGTGGGAGATCAGCGGCTGGGACATGCCCAGCTCCTGCGACAGGCCGCGCTGGGAGCGGTGCCGCTCCCCGAGCAGCCGCACGATGTCGGCGCGGCTGCGCTCGGACAGCGCCGCCATGACGGACGGCACGTCGACCGCCGTCGGGAATCCCCCGTTCACCTGCATGGGCGCAGCCTCCCAACCCGCGGCCCTGCGGTCAACGACGCCGGAGTCCGTCAGACCAGGTCACCGGCGTGCGCGCGCAGGGCGTGGCAGGCGCTCATCAGCTGCTCGAGCTGTTCCGGGTTCAGCCCGGGCTGCTCGAAGACGTCCCGGTTGAGGATCGTGGTGGCGCGGGCGGCCACCCGGCGCCCGGCCGGGGTGATCCGGGCCAGGACCGAGCGCCGGTCCGAGGGGTCCGGCTCGCGCTCGACGAAGCCCTGGGCCTGCAGCCGGTCCACCGCGCTGGTGACGCTGGTGGGGTGCACCTGCAGCCGAGCGCCCACCTTGGCCATGGGCAGGGCGCCGGTGCGGGTGAACGAGAGCAGCTGGAGCAGCTCGTAGCGGGCGAAGGTCAGGTCCAGCGGCTTGAGCGCGGCGTCGATCCGGCGCACGACGATCTGGTGGGCGCGGACCAGGCTGGTGACGGCCGCCATGCCGTCGGCAGCGTCGGCCCAGCCGTGGGCGACCCACTGGCGGTGCGCCTCGGCGATCGGGTCGTCCATGGCCCTCCTCCCTCTGCCGTGCTGCGCTCTCCCGGTGCCGCTCATCGTGCCCGCTGGGACAGCTGCTCGTGGGCGGCGTCCGGAGGATGGAAGGGCAGTGCTAGGCGGCACGATAGACGGACGTCCTAGTATCTGCGATCCTGGCGCGCAGGACACCGACGTCTAGCCTTTGGAGCACGGCCATGAGCAGCGAGGCCCGCGCCCTGCACGTCCCGCAGCACCCGGTGCGGTTCGTCACCGCCGCCAGCCTCTTCGACGGCCACGACGCCTCGATCAACATCATGCGGCGGATCCTGCAGACGCAGGGCGCCGAGGTCGTGCACCTCGGGCACGACCGCAGCGTCGACGCGATCGTCACGGCCGCCATCCAGGAGGACGTCCAGGGCGTGGCGGTCAGCTCCTACCAGGGCGGCCACGTCGAGTACTTCACCTACCTCGTGCAGCTGCTGCGCGAGCGCGGCGCCGGGCACGTGAAGGTCTACGGCGGGGGCGGCGGCGTCATCGTCCCCGCGGAGATCGCGCTGCTGCACGAGCGCGGCGTGGCGCGGATCTTCTCCCCGGAGGACGGCCAGCGGCTCGGCCTCGTGGGCATGATCAACCTGATGGTCGAGGCGGCCGACGTCGACCTCGCCGCGCAGCCCCCGTCCACCGACGCCGTGCTCGCCGGCGACGCCACGGCGCTGGCCCGGGCGATCACCGTGCTCGAGCAGGGACGGGCCCCGGCGGAGCTGGTCGCTGCGGTCCGGCAGGCCGCTTCGGCGCGGACCGTGCCGGTGCTCGGCATCACCGGCACCGGTGGCTCGGGCAAGTCCTCGCTCACCGACGAGCTGGTGCGCCGGTTCCGGGTGGACCAGGAGGACAAGCTGCGGGTCGCCGTCATCGCGGTCGACCCGACCCGGCGGCGCGGCGGCGGTGCGCTGCTCGGCGACCGGATCCGGATGAACTCCATCGACGGCGGCCCGGTCTTCTTCCGCTCGCTGGCCACGCGAACCGCGGGCGCCGAGGTCCCCGAGCACCTCGACGACGTCATCGCCTCCTGCAAGGCGGCCGGCTACGACCTGGTCGTCGTGGAGACCCCGGGCATCGGCCAGGGCGACGCGGCCATCGTGCCGTTCGTCGACGTCTCGCTCTACGTCATGACGCCGGAGTTCGGCGCCGCCAGCCAGCTCGAGAAGATCGACATGCTCGACTTCGCCGACGTCGTCGCGGTGAACAAGTACGAGCGTCGCGGCGCGGAGGACGCCCGCCGCGACGTCGCCCGGCAGCTGGTGCGCAACCGCGAGGCGTTCGGCGTGCCGTGGGAGCAGATGCCGGTGTTCGGCACCAGCGCCGCCCGCTTCGACGACGACGGCGTCACCGCGCTCTACCAGGAGCTGCGCGGGCTGCTCGCGGGCAAGGGCCTGCCGGTGTCGTCGGGCACGCTGCGGCCGGTGGAGGTGCGGGCGTCCTCCGGGCTCTCCGCCGTCGTGCCGCCCTCGCGGGTGCGCTACCTGGCCGAGATCACCGAGACCGTGCGCGGCTATCACCAGCAGACCGAGAAGGACGCCGAGCACGCGCGGCTGGCGCAGCAGCTGCGGGCCAGCCGCGACGCGCTCGCGGCGCGCGGGTCGGCCGCGGTCGACGAGCTCGAGCAGCTGGCCGCCGAGGCCGAGGCCGAGCTGACGCCGCACTCGGCCAAGCTCCTGCGCGCCTGGCCCGAGGTCGTCGAGCACTACAGCGGCGACGAGTACGTCTTCACGGTGCGGGACAAGGAGATCCGCACCGCGCTGACCAAGGAGACGCTGTCCGGGAACAAGGTCCGCCGGGTCGCGCTGCCACGGACCAAGGACCAGGGCGAGCTGCTCTCGTTCCTGCGCCGGGAGAACCTGCCCGGGCACTTCCCGTTCACCGCGGGCGTGTTCCCCTTCAAGCGCGAGGGGGAGGCGCCGGCCCGCATGTTCGCCGGCGAGGGTGACGCGTTCCGCACCAACCGCCGATTCCACTTCCTGTCCCAGGGGTCGCCGGCCACGCGCCTCTCCACCGCGTTCGACTCGGTCACCCTCTACGGGCGGGACCCGGAGGAGCGCCCGGACGTCTACGGCAAGGTCGGGACCTCGGGTGTCTCGATCGCCACGCTGGAGGACATGAAGGAGCTCTACGCCGGCTTCGACCTCTGCTCGCCGACGACGTCGGTGTCGATGACCATCAACGGCCCGGCGCCCACGATCCTGGCGATGTTCCTCAACACCGCCATCGACCAGCGGCTGGACGCCTTCCGTGACGAGCACGGCCGTGAGCCGTCCTCCGACGAGGCGTCGGAGATCCGCGAGTGGGTGCTGCAGAACGTGCGCGGCACGGTGCAGGCCGACATCCTCAAGGAGGACCAGGGCCAGAACACCTGCATCTTCTCCACCGAGTTCTCGCTGCGGGCGATGGCGGACGTGCAGGAGTGGTTCATCCAGCACGGCGTGCGCAACTTCTACTCGGTCTCCATCTCCGGCTACCACATCGCCGAGGCGGGGGCGAACCCGATCAGCCAGCTCGCGTTCACGCTGGCCAACGGCTTCACCTACGTCGAGTCCTACCTGGCACGCGGCATGGACATCGACGACTTCGCGCCCAACCTGTCGTTCTTCTTCAGCAACGGCATGGACGCCGAGTACACCGTGCTCGGCCGGGTGGCGCGACGGATCTGGGCCGTGGCCATGAAGGAGCGCTACGGCGCGTCCGAGCGCAGCCAGAAGCTCAAGTACCACGTGCAGACCTCGGGCCGTTCCCTGCACGCGCAGGAGATGGACTTCAACGACATCCGCACCACGCTGCAGGCCCTGTGCGCGATCTACGACAACTGCAACAGCCTGCACACCAACGCCTACGACGAGGCGGTCACCACCCCCACCGAGCACAGCGTCCGGCGGGCCCTCGCCATCCAGATGATCATCGACAAGGAGTGGGGCCTGGCGGGCAACGAGAACCCGCTGCAGGGCTCCTACATCGTCGATGAGCTGACCGACCTGGTGGAGGAGGCGGTGCTCGCCGAGTTCGAGCGGATCTCCGACCGCGGCGGCGTCCTCGGGGCGATGGAGACCGGCTACCAGCGCGGGAAGATCCAGGACGAGTCGCTGCTCTACGAGCACCGCAAACACGACGGCTCGCTGCCGATCGTGGGCGTGAACACCTTCCTCGACCCCGAGGGCGGCGAGGCGCCGGGGCCGGTGGAGCTCGCGCGGGCCACCGAGGCCGAGAAGCAGTCGCAGCTGACCCGGCTGCGTGACTTCCAGCGGCGCCACCACGAGGACGCCCAGGTGCAGCTGCGCCGGCTGAAGGAGGCGGCGACGTCCGGAGGCAACGTCTTCGACGTGCTGATGGACGCGGTGCGGGTGTCCTCGCTCGGCCAGATCACCCAGGCGTTCTTCGAGGTGGGCGGGCAGTACCGGCGCAACGTCTGAGGCTGCGCGTCCCCATCGTCCCGGCAAGAGGGTGTAAAGCCCGGTGACGCTGCGTGGAGGAGCGCTCGCAGCGGCAATCCCTGGCGGGATTCGTCCGAGCCCAGTCCCGGGAGTTGTCATGCGTCAGCACGCCCCTCGCGTCTTCGCCGTGCTCATCGGCCTGGCCGCGCTCGCCGTCCTGCTGCAGGGGCTATGGGCGGGCCTGTTCCTGCCCGAGCAGGGGGAGGCGGGCGAGAGCTGGGTGGAGGTGCACGCCCGCGGCGGCGAGATCGCCCTGGGCCTCGCCGTCCTGGCCACCCTCGTGGCGTTCGTCTGGATGCGCGCTCGTCGCGACCTGTGGGTGGGCAGCGCGGTCGCCGTCGTGCTGCTGGCCGTCGCGGGCTGGCTGGGCGGGGAGATCTCCGACGGCGGCAAGAGCTCGCTCACCGCGATCCACGTGCCGCTGGCGATGGCGCTCATGGCCCTGGTCACCTGGCTGTCGTTCCGCGCGGCCCGGCGGCGGGTCGTCGCTGATACCGAGACGGCGGACCTGCGTGGGGAGCGGGCCACCGCTGCCCACGGCTGAGGCGGACTCCCCGGCGTCCGCCCCGAGCGGGCGATTGCCACCGTCCACCGTCGAGCTCCTCCGCGTCGGCAGCGTCCACAGGGAGCGCTCGCCGGCGGCCGTCGGGGCCGTGGGACGCCTAGCGTCCTGAGGCGTGATCGTCGACCCGCAGTACCTGCGCCGGATGGCCAGGCAGGCCAGCAGCCACGCCGAGGACCTGCGCCAGGAGGCCCGCAGGCTCCGGGCGGGAGCCGGGGTGCGCTGGCAGTCCCTGGCCGCGGACGGTTTCCGGGGACGTCTGGCGGCCCTGGCGGGAAGCGCGGACGGCGCGGCGGACCGGGCCGACGTCCTGGCCGGAGCGCTGCGCCGCGAGGCGGACGACGTCGAGGCCGAGCTGGCCCGCCTCGCCGCCCTGGCCCGGGCGGCGGAGCAGCTCGCGGAGCACGCCGTGGTCGACCTCGGCAACGGGCTGACCGGTGGTGCGGCGGCCCTCGGGGCCATCCTCTCCGACGGCCTGTCGGACCTGCCCTCCCGGGCGGGCAGGTGACGGGCGCGGTCGCGGTTGCTGCCGCTGATGGCTGGCGGGTGCGCGGCGGCGCCGGAGGGGTGGACGCCGAGCTGGACGATCTGGAGGCGTTCGCCGACGCCCTGCGCGGCTGCGGTCTCCGGGTCGGCTCGGTGGTCGCCGCCCTGGGCCGCCTCGCCGTCGACCCCGCGCTGCCGCTCGCCGCGCCGCTGGCACCGGCCGCGGCACTGCGGACGGCCGCCGCACTCGCGGCGCTGGCAGCACCCGGCGGCGCGCTGCTGCTCGCGGCACGGATCGAGGCCACCGGGCTGGCGCTGGGTGCCGCCGCACGCACCTACCGGGCCGCCGACGCCGCTGCCGGCGCGGCCGTGGACAGCGTCCGGGCCGCGGCGGGAGAGCTGCTGGTGGTCGCCGGCGCGACCGCCGCCGCGGCCGCGGCCGGCACCATCTTCCTCGGGCTCGGCGTCGCCGGGGGCGCAGCCGTCGCGGGCGGTCTGCCGGTGCTCCCGCTGCTGCCGGCGCTCGCGTCGGCCGGGTCGCGGTCGTCCCTGGGGGAGCTCGTCGGCGTGCTGGTCCGGGCGGCCGGGACAGCCGGCCAGGAGGTGCTCGCCGCCCACCCGGAGCTGCTCGACCTCGCGGTCCTCGGCACGTCGAGGCTGCTGGCCGACCCCGGCGCGCCGGTGGGGCGCGTCGACCCGCGGGTCGCGACCGGGCTGCTGCTGGCGCTGGGGCGCAGCACGGGGAGGCTGCGCGACGGTCGGGCAGCGGCCGTGCAGCCGCTGGTGCCGCCGCCGGCCGGCTCCGCCCTCGCCCCTGTCCCGTCCGGTCTGCGCGGGCTGCTGGCCGGCAGCGTGGCGGTCAGCCACCAGCCGGTCGGGGGAGCGGCGGGGGATGCCTGCGGGCCCGGTGCCGCGGCTCGCGTCCGGGTGCTGCAGGTGGACGGCCGGCACGGCCGCGCCTGGGTGGTGCAGGTTCCCGGCACCGCCTGCTGGTCACCGGTAGCCGGCACCTCTCCGGTCGACCTCACCTCCGACGCCGCCCTGGCTGCCGGCCAGCGCAGCGTGCTGGCCGCCTCCGTCACCTCGGCGCTGGGGGAGGCCATGGGCGCCGCGCACGCGGCGCCCGGCGAGCCCGTCCTGCTGGTCGGACACAGCCTCGGAGGCATGGTGGCGGCCGGCCTGGCCGCCGATCCCGGCTTCCGGCGGCGCTTCGCGGTGCGCGCGGTGGTCACCGCCGGGTCGCCGGTGGCCGGGGACCCCGTTCCCGACCGGATCCCGGTGCTCTCGCTCGAGCACCGCACCGACCCGGTGCCGCGGCTGGACGGGCGAGCGAACCCGGCGCGGGCCGGCTGGACCACGGTGACGGCCGATCCCTCCTCGCCCGGTCCCGCCCGGGACCCCGCCGTCCGCCCGGGCCGCCCCGGCGACGCCCACGCCGGTGAGGTCTACCTCGGCACGGCCGGGCGGATGGATGCCAGCAGCGACCCCCGGGTGCGGGCCGCCCTGGACCCGCTGACGCCCTTCGAGGCCACCGACCCGGCCCGGGTGGTGGTGCGGGACTACGCGGTGCGCCGGCTCCCCTGAGCGTTCGTGGCGGAGCGGCAGGCAGCCGTCAACACCGAGTGGGTGATCAGGGCCTTCAACGTCGGGATCGCCGCCGGGACCGCGCTGGCCGGCGCCCTGGTGGACGGGCGAGGACTCGTGGCGGCCCTGCTGGTGGGCGTGCTGGTCGCGACGTCGAGCCTGGGGCTGCAGGCGGCGACGGTGACGCTCTGACGTCACTTGCCATTTCGTGATCAGGGAGAAGATGTAAAGCGTCGGTCCGGTCTTGTTGGGGTCGGGTCCACGGCGGCTGGTGACGGGGCGGCTTGTTCGGGGCGCTGTTCGTTGGCCGAAGGCCGTCCGATGTGGTCGTTTCCAAGGCGGCTGGTGACGGGGCGGTCCTGCTTTCGGCTGGTTCTGGTTGGCCGGGCCGCGGTTTTTTGCGGATCTTGAGACCTGGTGCACCTTGCCTGAGCGTGGGCATGCATCAAGATCCGCCCCCCGTCGGCTCCGTTATCATTGCTGGGTTTGATTCTTTGCCTACTCGTGACCTGGCGACTGCTGATTCTGCCTGTCTGGGAACGGGAACTGTCAGACCTGGTCCGTAGTCTCGTCCCATGGTTCACGGCCAGGCGGTGCAGGAGAAGGACGTCTCGACAGACGTCCTTCCCGGCTCGCTGGGCGAGTGCGTGGGTCTGTCGCAGCAGCTGCGGTTCGCGGGTGAGAACCCGCTGGCGACCGGGGTGGCGGACCTGCTCAACGGTCTGGACGCGGCCAAGTTGCGGATGTACGACCGGGTGCTGCTCACGGCGGCGACCAAGGCCGCGGTGGCGGCCGTGGAGGGCCGGCACCTGCGGACCGTGGCGCAGTGCCTGGCGGCAGAACGCGACGCCTCCCTGGGGGACGCCTCGCCGCACATCGCGGATCCGGGCCCGGAGGGCTGGGGTGAGCAGCCGTACTCCGAGGAGCACGCGGACCGGATGTTCGCGCAGTGGCAGGACCCGACCGAGATGGCCGCGCGTTGCCGGCGGGAGGAGCTGCGGCTGGGGATGCGGCTGTCCCTGGCCGGGATGTACGCGGTCGCCGAGCAGGCCCGCCAGCTCGACGGGCCCTACGCCCGCGCCCGGGAGCTGATGCTGCAGGGCGTGATGACCCGTCAGCAGTGGCACGTGCTGCGCACCTCGACCCGGGCGGTGCCTGAGGAGTTGCTGGCCGAGGTCCTGGACCTGGTCCTTCCTCAGGTCGAGAAGACCACGACCAAGGAGCTGCAGCGGCACATCGACCGCGTGCTGGCGAAGCTGCTGCCCGACCGGGGCGCGTTGGAGCATGAGAAGGCGCGCACGGGGCGGCGGGTGGAGATGTGGCACGACCAGGTCGACACCGAAGACGCCGACGGCAAGACCACTGTCCGACAGTCCACCCTGCGCGCGGTCTCCGACCCGGTGCAGGTGCACCGGATCGCGCAGCTGGTGGAGGGGCAGGCCCGGTGGATGCGGGACAGGGCACGGTCGGAGGCCAAGGCGACTGAGAAGGACGCCCAGCTGGCGATGCGGGCGGCGTGGAAGCAGCACGGCGAGGGCTCACCCGAGCACGTCGCCGCCCTCGAGGTGTGGCAGGGGGCGAAGAAGCGCCGTCAGCATGTGTTCGAGCAGGCCCTGTCCGCGTGGAGGTTCGACGCCCTCGCGGACCTGGCCGAGCGCGGCACCCTGGGCGCGCACGACGGCGCCCCCCTGGTCGCTAAGGAGCGGGAGGTGCTGCCGGTCACCGTGGTGTCTCTGCAGACCGCGCTCGGCCTCGCGGACGACCCGGGCGAGCTGCGCGGCTACGGCACCGTCCCGGCCCCGGTGCTGCGGGACCTGGTCGCCGCCGCCAAGTCCTGGCTCGTGGCGGTCGTCGATGCCACCGGGCAGGCGTTGAGCGTGCAGCGGTACAAGACCACCACGGCGATCCGGGACTGGCTGATCGCCACCAAGCCCACCTGCGTCTCACCGTGGTGCGACGCACCCGTCGAGTGGGCCGAGGACGACCACCTCGACGAATGGAGACCCCCGCCCGACCCGCACGATCCACGATCGAAGCCGGCGGGCGGGCCGACCAGCAAGGACAACCTGCACCCCGAGTGCAAGACCACCCACCAGCTCAAGACACCAGACACCTCGACGTCATCAGAGACGACGACGGCAGCCACCGGACGATCACCCACTCCGGGCACGAATACCGACGAGAACCCCACCGCCTCCTGCCCGAGATCGGCCGAGGCTGGGGCACGCCCGGCGACCCCGACGAACCACCCCCGTTCTAGACCCATGCCAGGACGACGGAGCGGGTCAGAAGCCAGAGAGTGCGAGCGGCTGCGCGGGAACCTCGCCCTCGAGCAGCGCCGCGAGCAGCGCGGGCAGGCTGCGTGGGGCGAAGGTCGCATCGCTGGTGAGGATCTCCTGGCGGGACCACCAGCGGATCTCGTGCACATTCTCCGCCAGCAGCTGGGTCACCGACATCGATGGTCGAGGGGTGAAGTGCGGCACGCGGAGCAGGTGGATGTGGTCGACCTGGCCGTCCCAGGGTGGCATCGGGAAGACGGCTGTCTTCGTCCAGATCTCCGGTCCGACGTCGGCGGGGTCGTGGAGGAACAGCCCTACTTCCTCGGCGAGCTCACGGGCCAGGGCGTCGAAACGACTCTCGCCCGGCTCCATGCCGCCGCCCGGGTTGGCCCAGAAGCCGCCGGGGACGTCGAGCCCGTCCCAGTCGAAGCGCACCAGCAGGACGGCGTCGTCCTCGTCGAGGATCAGGGCCCGGACGCCCTCGCGCAGTTCACCGGGCGAGACTAGCCGCTGCTCAGGCCAGCCCGGCCCGCTGCAGCAGCGCGCTCTTGCGCAGGTTCTTCAGCAGGTGCTCGGGATCGTCGTGCACCTCCACCGCGCCGGCTCCGGTCAGCTCGGCGTCGCTGGTGCCTCCGCAGGTCACCCCGATGCACGGGATGCCTGCCTTCGCCGCCGCCTCGACGTCCCAGACCGAATCCCCCACGAAGCAGGTGCGCTCCGGGTCCACGTCGCCGCGCTCCAGGGCGGCCTGCACCAGATCCGGTGCCGGTTTGGAGGTCTCGGCGTCACCGGAGCTGGTGGCCGCAGCCACCGCGTGGCCGGCGTCGAGGACCCGCTGCAGCTCGGCGAGCTCCTCCGGCTGCGCGCTGGAGGCCAGCACCACGCGCAGCCCCCGGTCGGCGAGCCCTCGGACGAGGTCGCGCGCCCCTGGCAGCGGCCGCAGCCGGCCCCACCACTGCCGGTAGAGCGAGCTGTGCGCGTCGGTCATCGTCTGGTCGGCCGAGCGGTCGCGGTCCTCGCCCACGAGGTGGTCGAGCAGCATGTCCGAGCCCATCCCCACGCAGCGGTGCACCGCGGCCATGGGGATCACGTGCCCGGACTGCGCCAGGGCCTCGGCCCAGCACACCGCGTGCAGGTAGGACGTGTCGACGAGCGTGCCGTCGACGTCGAGCAGGACACCGGGCGCTCCGACCACCACGCGCTCCCTCCGCCACCCGGGTCGGGTCACCCGGTCGACGGGGAGGCTGCCCGGCTGCCGCCCGGCGAACCACCAGCCTGCACGCCGGTCAGGGGAAGGGTTCTCAGGGCACGACGGTGACCGGCCACCGCCCGGCGCGCACCAGGCGCACGGCCAGGGAGCCGATGAGCCGGTGGCCCGCCTTGGTGGAGGCGCCCACGATCACAGCCTCCGCGCACACCTCCTCAGCCACCTTCACCAGCTCCCCGTAGGGGTCGCCGGAACGTTCGAGGTGGGTCAGCGGCGTGGTCAGCAGCGGCGCGAGCGAGGACTCCACCGTGCTGCGGACCGAGTCGGCGATCTCGTGCGCCGCCTCCTCCAGTGCGACGGTGCCGGCCGCGGACGCCGCACCCAGGCCCATCGGCGCTCGCACGTGCACGGTGACCAGGCGGGCGCCCTGACGCCGAGCCAGCCCGACGGCGTAGGCGGCGGCGCGCCAGCTGGTCGCCGACTCGTCGATGCCTACCAGCACCACGGTCGGGCCGTCGGTGCCGAGCTCGAAGAAGCCTGGCTGCGCCTGGGGCCCGACGCCCTCGCGCGCGTCGTCCCCCTTGGCGGAGCGGCCCTTCGCGAAGTCCATGCGCAGAGCCTGCCACCACCGACCGCGGTGCGCTGCGGGTCGGGATCAGTCCGCGACGTCGCCGCTCGGGCCGCCCTCGACCTCCTGCACCCGGGCGGCCACCGCGGTGCAGATCTCGGTCAGGGCACTCACCTGCTGCGGGGTGAGGGCGTCCAGCAGCAGCGTGCGGACCGCCTCGACGTGACCGGGAGCGGCCTCGGCCAGGGCGGCGAGACCATCGTCGGCGAGCACGGCCAGCTGCCCCCGGCGGTCCGACGGGCAGTCCTCCCGGCGCACCCAGCCGCGCTCCTCGAGCCGCGCCACCGCGTGCGAGAGCCGGCTGCGGGACTGCTGCGAGGTGCTGGCCAGCTCGCTCATGCGCAGGGTGCGGTCGGGCGCCTCGGACAGGCGCACCAGGATCTCGTAGTAGGCGTGCGGCAGGCCGGCGTCGTGCTGCAGCTGCCGCTCCAGCGCGGCCCCGAGCTGGGAGGTCGCGGCGAGGTAGGCGCGCCAGGCGCGCTGCTCGTCGTCGGTCAGCCAGCGGGTCACGCCGTTCACTCTACGACGGTGCTTGAACACTCAAACGAAAGCGCTGCGCCCCGACGAACGGGTCTGGCGTTCGGCGGCTTGGGGTGGGTCCACCGGGCAGAGCGGCGGGGTCGGCCGCTGGCGCCGACGCCGACCGCGAGCCGCAGGAGCGATATGAGCGAGCAGACCACCGACGTCATCAGCATCCTCGTGACCGACCACCGCGAGGTGGAGCAGATCTTCGCCGAGATCGAGCGCACGACCGACCCGGACCGTCGGCGCACGCTCGCCGACCGGGCGATCAGCGAGCTGGTGCGGCACTCGGTGGCCGAGGAGGCCTACGTCTACCCCGCCTACCGCACCCACGTGCCCGGCGGTGCCGAGCTGGCCGAGCGCGAGGTGAGCGAGCACGCCGAGGCCGAGCGGACCATGAAAGACCTCGAGGGCTTGGCGCCCACCGACATCCGGTTCGAGGAGTTGCTCGGCCGGCTCATCCGCGAGATCCGCCAGCACGTGGCCGAGGAGGAGGGCGAGCTGTTCCCGCAGCTGCGCGCCCACGTGCAGCCCGAGCAGCTGCGCGAGCTCGGCGAGCGGGTGGAGAAGGCCAAGAAGGTCGCCCCCACCCGCCCGCACCCCGCGGCCCCGGACCACCCGCCGCTGGACAAGCTGCTCGCGCCCGGCACCGGGATGGTGGACCGGCTGCGCGACCACTTCTCGCACCGGGGCGAGTGATCTAGCGCGTCGCTGCCGGCCCGTGGCTCAGCAGCGGGCCGGTAGCAGCGCGCGGGCGGCGTCGAGCACCTCGTCGACGTCGATGCCCAGCAGCCCCGGGTCCGGGTGGTCGGCGAACGGCTCCCCGGTGCCGCCGTCGCCGCGGTAGAGCACGATGTGCCGCTCGACGTCGAGCAGGGGCCCCCACCGGCTCGGGGGGACCGGCCCGAACATCCGCACCGACGGGGTGCCGGTGGCGGTGGCCAGGTGCGCGATCCCGGTGTCGCCGGAGACCACCAGCGCCGCGTGCTGGACGAGTCGCACCAGGCCGGGCAGGTCCACGCTGCCGGCCAGCGCGGCTTCGGCGGGCAGTCCCGCCGCCTGCACCACCGCCGTCACCAGCTCGGCCTCGTCCGCGCTTCCGGTGACGACCACCCGCGCGCCGCCGGCGGCCAGAGCGGCGGCCACGGCTGCGAAGCGTTCGGCGGGCCAGCGCCGCGAGACCTGCGCGGTGCCCGGGTGGACGACCACCGCTCTCGGCACCACCGGCTCCCCGGGCAGCTCGACCCGGAGGTCCTGCAGCCGCGGCCCGGCGCCGGCCCAGGACAGCAGCCGGTTCCAGCGGTGCACCTCGTGCTCGGCCGGGTCCCATCGGGGTCCGTCGTTACCCAGCTCCGACGAGGCGTAGGCGACCAGCTCGCGCGGTCGGGTGGCCAGCAGCAGCTGATGGCTCTGCGGCCCGCTCCCGTGCAGGTTCACCGCAGCCAGCGGCGGTTCTCCAGGCCAGGGAACCCGTTCGAGCGGACCGACCGGAAGCGCCTCGTCCGCCGCGCCGAGGGCCACCGCCAGCTCGCCGACGGCGCGCGGGGCGGCCAGCACCAGCGGCACCGGTGCCCACCAGCGCCGGGCCGCCCGCAGCGCCGGCAGCGCGGTGAGCAGGTCGCCGAGCCCGAGCGCGCGCAGCGCGAGGACCCGGCGGGGATCCTCGCGCTGCGAGCGGGCGCCGGCGCGTCCTACGGCCAAGACGGCTCCTCGCTGGCCGCCACCACGAGCTCGCGGATCTCGCAGCCCGGCGGCTGGCGCAGCACGGTCAGCACGGCCTCGGCGACGGTCCGCGGGTCGTTCAGCTTGGCGTCGGGACCCGGCTTGTACTGGTCCGGCCGGCCGTCGAAGAACGCGGTCTTCATGCCGCCGGGGATCAGCATGGTGACGCCCACCCGGCCGGCCAGCTCGGCGGCCAGCGCGCGGGTGAAGCCGACGACGCCGAACTTGGAGGCGCAGTAGGCCGTGGCGTCGGAGAGTGCCTTGATGCCCAGCGTGCTGGAGACGGTGACGACCTTGCCCTGCGAGCGCTCGAGGTAGGGCAGTGCGGCCCGCACCACGGCGGCGGTGCCGAGCAGGTTGACCAGGACCACCTTCTCCCACTGCTCGGCGGGCACGTCGGAGAGCGTGCCGCAGGCGTCGGTGCCGGCCGCCGTGACGACGGCGTCGATGCCGCCGACCCGCTCGGCGAGCCGGGTGACGGCGTCCTCGGCGGCCCGCCCGTCGGACAGGTCGACGATCTCGTGGTCGACGTCCGCCGGCGGCTGCACCCGGTCGAGCACGACCGCACGGCCCCCGGCCTGCGTCACCGCCTCCACCAGAGCCGCCCCGAGGCCGCTCGCACCGCCGGTGACGAGCACCGTGCCCACGCCCGCGCTGTCCATTCCGTTGCCTCCTGTGGCTGTCGTGCCCGTCGTGCCTGCTGTGGCTGCTCTGCTCGCGGTTCCTGCGGGCTGGTTGCTGCTGGTGACCGGGTCGGTCACGCGTTCTCCTCTCGGATCGGCTCCGGCTGCCGGTGGGCGGCCAGACGATGCTCGGTGTGCCGGTCTCCCGTCTCCGACGGGTCGTCGGAGACGCGGTCCCCGGTCGCCGGGTCGGTGAGGTCGACGACCCGCGGGCCACGGGTGCGGCCGCCGGTGCGGTCGGCGATGGTCTCGACCAGGCTCGTGGTCGACCGCCCGTCCAGGTACGGCAGCACGACGGTGTGCCCGCCCCAGGTCCGGACCAGGGCCGACTCGGGCAGGCTGGCCTCGGCGTAGTCGCCGCCCTTGACCCACACGTCCGGGCGGACCCGCTCTAGCACGGTCTCGGGCGAGTCCTCGTCGAACACCACCACGGCGTCCACGCACTCCAGCGCCTCGAGCACCCGCACCCGGTCCTCCTGCGGCACCAGCGGCCGGGTCTCGCCTTTGAGCCGGCGGACGGAGGCGTCGCTGTTGAGGCACACCACCAGGCAGTCGCCGAGCTCGCGCGCCGCGCGCAGGGTCGCGATGTGGCCCGCGTGCAGCAGGTCGAAGCAGCCGCCGGTGGCGACCACCGTGTCGCCGCCCGCGCGGGCCGCGGCCAGGACCGACTCCACGTGCGGGTGGCTGCCCTCGCGCCCGGCGGGGTGCGAGCTGCGCGAGGCGGCCGCGTTCGGGGCGTCCTCCGCCCCGTCGCCCAGCACGGCGGCCGCGCCGCCGGCGGCCACGTAGGCCGAGGCGGCGCGCACCGCGGTGAGCACGGCGTCGCTGGGGACGTCGCCGTCGGCCAGGGCCCCGGCCAGCGCGACGGCGAACCGGTCGCCGGCCCCGCAGGGGTCCGACGGCGGTGCGGCCGGCGCGGGAGCCACCATCGGCGCGCCCTCGCCGTAGGAGAGCAGGGCGCCGCGGTGCCCGAGGGTGACCGTGACGGCCCGCACGCCCCACTGCTCGACCAGGGCAGCCGCTCGGCGCTCCACCAGCGCCAGCCCGCGCAGCCGCTCGTCGTCGACGCCGGACAGGGCCTTGGCCTCGGACTCGTTGGGCGTGACGACGTGGCAGCCGGGCACCGGGCGGGCGCCGCGCGGGTGCGGGTCCCAGACCACCGGCACCTTGCGGGCGGCGGCCGCGATCGCGGTGCGCACCGGCTCGAGCGAGGTGATGCCGCCGGCGTAGTCGGACACCAGCACCGCCGAGGCGCCGGCCAGCAGCTGCTCGAGGTCGGCGGGCGCGCTGTCCGGGTCGATGTCGCCGGGGCCGCCGCGGTCCAGCCGCGCGAGCGACGTCCCCTGCGCCCGCAGCCGGATCTTCTGCCGGGTGGCGTGCCGGTCGGTCAGCGCGACCAGGCGAACCCTGCCGTGCAGCAGCTCGCGCACCCGGCGGGCGGCGTCGTCGTCGGCCAGCGCGGTGACCAGCACGACCTCGCGCCCGTCCCGCTCGTACATCGCGGCGAGCAGCGCGGCCAGCCCCGCCCCGCCCGGGCGCTCGACCGTGGACTTCTCGTCCAGCACCGGCGCGGGAGCGTCGTTGCAGACGCGGTTGACCTCGCCCTCGACGTCCTGGTCGAGCAGCACGTCGCCGACGACGACGAGCGGGCGCTCGCTGCGGGTGCGGGGGGTGGTGTCGATCGACCGGTTCACGCCACCACTCCCTGACGCAGCGGGCTGGTGTCGCGCAGGTCGACGTCGGTGCTCGCGAGCGGCTCGTCCAGGGCGCACCGCACGGCGCCGTCACCGACCCCGAGGGCGGCGTCGACGGCGGCGGCGAGCAGGTGGAGGGAGAGCAGGTGGACCTCCTGGATGGTGGCGGTGGAGCCGGCGTCGACGCAGACCGCGTCGTCCGCGGCGCTGGCCAGCGGGCACGGCGCGGGACCGGTCATCGCCCACACGGTGAGTCCGCCCGCGCGGCCGGCCTCGGCCGCGGCGAGCACGTTGGGGCTGCGGCCGCTGGTGGACATCAGCACCAGCACGTCGCCGGGCCGGCCGTGCGCGCGCACCTGCCGGGCGAACACCTCGTCCGGGCCGTAGTCGTTGAGGATCGCGGTGAGGCTCGAGGTCTCGGCGGTGAGCGCGATCCCCGAGTAGGGGGCGCGGTCGTCGCGGAAGCGGCCGACGAGCTCGGCGGTGAGGTGCTGCGCCTCGGCCGCGCTGCCCCCGTTGCCGGCGGCCAGCAGCCGGCCGCCGGACTCGAGCACGCCGGCCAGGTGGGCGCCCCAGCGGTCGAGGGTGGCGGCCTGCCTGCTGAAGCGGACGAGCGCCTCGGACAGGGCGGCGACGTGACGCGCGCTCCCGGCGGCGGGACCGGGGGCCGTCACCGGGCGCCACCCGACCGGGCCACCGTGCGTGCCGGCGCCTTGCCCGCCTTGTCTGCCTTGCTCTGCTTCGGTGCGGCACTGTCGCGCAGGTCCACGACCTCGGCGTCGACCTCCGCGTCGAGGCTGCCGTCGAGCTCGTCGACCAGCTCCTCCGACAGGTCGTCGGAGATCGTGCTGGACTGCGGCGCGACCGGCTGCGCGAGCAGGCTCTCGTAGGCGTGCACGGTCTCGATGGCGACCCGGTCCCAGCTGTAGCGGCTGCGGGCGCGGTCGATGCCGGCCTGGCCGTAGGCCTCCAGGGTGAACGGGTCGTCCAGCAGGCGGCGCAGCGCGGTGGCGAGCCGGTCCGGACGCCGCGGCGGCACGAGCATGCCGGTGATGTCGTCGGCCACGGTGTCGACCAGACCCCCCACCGCGGCGGCGACCACCGGGCGACGGCAGGCCATGGCCTCGAGCGGCACGATGCCGAAGGGCTCGTACCAGGGCATGCACACGACGATGTCGGCCGAACGCATGAGCGCCGGCATCTGCTCGCGGTCGACCCGGCCGGTCATGATCACCCGGTCGCGCACCCCGAGCCGCTCGGCCAGCTCGATCAGCCGCTTCGCCTCAGGGTCCTCCGACAGCTTGTCGGAGGAAGGGCCGCCGGCCACGACGAGCTCGGCGTCGCCCAGGAAGCGCAGCGCGCGGATGACGGTGTCGACACCCTTGCGTTCGACCAGTCGGCCGACGGAGAGCAGCCGCTTGCGCTCGCCGCGCGGCGGCCACACCTCGCCGTCCTCGGTGAAGTGCTCGATGTCGACGCCGCACGGGACCACGCTGATCCGCCGCCGGTCGGTGCCCAGGCGCCGCAGCTCGAAGACCTCGTCCGTGCAGGTGGCGACCACGTGGTCGACGTCGCGCGCGATGGCCTGCTCCAGTCGCAGCCGTTCCGGGGGGCTGGTGTCGGCCGCGCCCTGGTGCCGGCGCTTGACGACGCCGAGGGCGTGGAAGGTCTGCACGACCGGGACCCCGGTGGCCCGGCGGGCCACCAGCGCGGCCAGCCCGGACATCCAGAAGTGCGCGTGCACGACGTCGGGCCGGTCCTGCTCGAACCGCTGGGCCAGGTAGTGGCCGAAGTCCGGCATCCAGCAGAGCAGCTCGTCCTTGGGGAGCGGCCGCGCCGGGCCGGCAGGCACGTGCTCCACCACGACGCCCTCGTGCTCCACCCGGTCGGGCAGGTCCGGGTCGTCGCGGCGGGTGTAGACGGTCACCTCGTGCCCCTGCCGGGCCATCGCCCGGGAGAGGGCGTCGACGTGGACGTTCTGCCCGCCCGCGTCGACGCCGCCGATGACCGCCAGCGGGCTGGCGTGCTCGGACACCATCGCGATCTTCATGCCTGTGCCCTCCATGACACGTCTCCCGTGGTCAGCTCCGAGAGGAGCGTGTCCCAGTCACTGAGGAAGCGGTCCACGCCGTAGCGGGCCAGGGCCGCCTTCCGGGCCGCCGCTCCGCATGCGGCGGCGAGGTCCTTGTCGTTCATGAGGGACCGCAGCCCCTCGTGCAGCACCGCGACGTCGGTGCTGAGGAAGCCCGCGTCGCGCGGCACCGCCTCGATCGCCTCGGTGGAGGCCAGGACGACCACCGGCAGGCCGAGCATCATCGCCTCCAGCAGCGAGAGCCCGAGCGAGGTCCATCGCAGCGGGTGGACGTAGGCGCGGTGCCGGGCGAGCTCGTCGTGCATGCGGTGCTGCGGGAAGTCCTCGTGCACCGCGAGCCGGTCGTCGTCCTCCAGGCCGAGGTGCTTGGGCAGCAGGTGCACCTGCATGCCGTAGACGTCGAGCGGGGCGACGGCGGCGAAGCCGGGGATCAGGTCCGTGCCGGTGACCCGGTTGCGGCGCACCGGCTCGTTGACGACGACGGCGGCGCGGTCCAGCTCGCCGGTCCAGCGCTGACCGGGGTCGATGATGCCGTGCTCGATCACCCGCACCGGGGCCTCGCCGTTGTCCCAGAACTGTCTGTTGAAGTGCGTGACGTGCACGATCGGGATCTGCTGCTGGTCGGCCATCGGATGGCGGCTGCTCGGCACGTCGCCCTTGGGGGTGTTGTGCTCCAGGAACACCGCCGGCAGGTCCTGCCCCGGCACGCGCCCGGTCCAGCGGGTCACCAGCTCCATCTCGTTGGTGCGCTGGAGGATCACGGCATCGATCTGCTCCTCGCGCAGCCGGTCCACCGGCACCTCGCGGGCGGAGTCCGGCCACACCCAGGTGTCGGCGCGACCGCGGCCGTCGCCGTCGCGTTCGGGCGTGACCGGCAGCAGGTACTCGTGCTGTCCCTGGACGAACGAGGTCGTCCAGGAGCCGTGCACGTGCCAGAGCAGGACCTTCACCGCACTCCTTCCGGGCTGAGGGGCTGTCGGGTCGTTCGGGGCACCAGGCGGCTCACGCCTGGGCCGCCAGCAGCTTCGCGATCGCGTCGGCGATCTCGGCGGCGCTGATCGAGTCCAGGCATGGATGGCCGGGCACCGGGCACTCGCGGGCACGGGTCAGTCGGCACGGCGCCGACTGGTCTCCGAGCAGCACGGTCGGGACGCCGTACGGTGCCCACCGGGCCGCCGGCACGACGGGTGCGAACAGCGAGACGACGGGAGTGCCGACCGCCGCGGCCAGGTGCGCCGGCCCGGTGTTGCCGACCACCACGGCCCGCGCGCCGGCGAGCACCGCCGCCAGCTGCGCGTAGGAGGTGCGCGCGCCGAGGTCGACGGCGCCGGCGGCGGCGGCCACCGCGGCGGTGAGCCCGGCGTCGTCGGGACCACCGGTGACCACGAGCCCGAGTCCCAGGGCGGCCAGCTCGCTGGCCAGGTCCCGGGCCGTCCGGATCAGGTGCTCGGTGGACGGGGCGCGGGCGGGCACGCTGGCGGAGGGGTGCAGGACGACGTAGTCGTTGCGGGGCACCAGATCGCTGACTGCCGGGAGCGGTCGGCGCACCGCGAGGGCGCCGGGGTCGCCGGCCGGGAGGGTGAAGCCTGCGGCCTCAACCGTGCTCAGTGCCCGCTCCACCTCGTGGAGGTCCTCGTCCACCCGGTGGCGGACGTCGAGCAGCGAGCCCGGGTAGTCCTCGCTCACCGCGGTCAGGTGCGGGATGCCGGCCAGCCGGAGCAGCAGCGCGAGCGGGAGCGGGGACTGGTGGAAGCTGGTCAGGATGATGCCGACGTCGCAGCGCAACCGCGCGACCCGCTCGACCATCTCCGACACGTCGTCGGAGCTCACCGGCGGCGGTGCGTAGCCGACCCAGGGCGCGTCCCAGACGACGACGTCGTCGACGCCGGGCAGCAGCCCGGCCGCCTGACGGCCGCGCGGGCCGGACAGCAGCACGACCTCGTCCGCGCCGGCGGCCACCGCACGGACCGCCGGGCCGGCCAGCAGGACGTCTCCGTCGTTGTCCAGCCGGGCGACCAGCGCCCGGCCCGGGCGGTTCACGCCCACTCCTCGAGGACGAGGCGGACCGCGTCCGGCAGCGAGCCGGCGCGCACCTCGGCGGCCTCGACCTCGTCCGCCCGGGTCGCGGCGGTGGGGACGAGGATGCCTCGGGCTCCCGCCGCGGCGGCCGCCTGGACGTCGGCGCGGATGTCGCCGATCACGACGACCTCCGCCGGTTCCACCCCGAGGGCTCGCGCGGCCGCGAGCACCATGCCGGGGGCCGGCTTGCGGCAGCTGCAGCCGTCGCTGTCGCCGTGCGGGCAGACCTGCCAGGTGTCGAAGGGGCCGAGCCGGGCGTCCACCCGGGCGTTCACCGCGTCGACCTGGCTGCGGTGCAGCAGCCCGCGGGCGATCCCGGACTGGTTGGTGACCACGCCGACCCGGATCCCTTTCTCCCGTAACGCGGCGACAGCCTCGGCGGCACCGTCGACAGGGCGGACGAGCTCGGGATCACCGTTGTAGGGCACGTCGTGGACGAGGGTCCCGTCCCGGTCGAACAGGACCGCGGCCACCCGATGGGCCCTGGGCGGAGCGTCCGCGACCTGAGGGCTGCGGTCCGGAGCCCGCAGGGCAGTGGGCTCGAGCACGTCGCACCTCCGGGTGTCCCGACGGCTGCTGCCGCAGGGAACGTGGGTCTGTGTGCGTGTGCCTGCCGTCTGAAGCACCGGACACCTGATCCGGTGCCCGGGCTCGGGGGCCGTAACACCAAGGACGAGCAAACTTCTCCGGATGCAACGAAGTCATGACGCGGTGCAACCCCGGGAAGGGCAGCTCGGGGCCTTCACGGGCGGGTCCGGCGGGTCGGCCCAGCAGCAGGGCCGGCGGTCTCGGCGGTCTCAGATGGGCTCGGTCAGTGCTTCTCCACCTTCTGCGCGGCGGCGTAGGCGTACTGCAGGAAGTCGGCCGCGGCGACGGCGCTGAAGGTGGCTGCCACCAGCCGCGTGGCGCGCGGCGCGAGCGCGATCCCGGCGCCGAACGCCGTCCCGACCCAGACCGCCAGGCAGAACGGGCACGAGAGCAGCTCGCCGAGGGCGTGCCCCTCGGGGTCCCCCCGCCGCACCTCCTCGTGCAGCTCCGACGGCGCCGACGGGCCGTCGTAGCGGTTGAAGGGGGCGCGCAGCGGGCTGGTGACGGCGTCCTTGCTCAGCGTGCGGGCGATCCGGTGCGTGGCCACGGAGATCAGCGCGACGTCCCAGGGCTCCACCCGCTCGGGCAGGCGCGCACCGGCCAGCCGGCCGGCCAGCGCGAGCGTGCCGACGCCCCCGAGGTAGGTGGCCATGGCGGTGGCGTAGCCCTTGAGCGGGCGGTCCTCCCCATGCGCGTAGGCCGCGGCGTGCTCGGCCGCGTGCCGGCGGAGCCGTTCGGTCGGTGGCGCAGCACTATCAGCGCCACCGGTCGCAGCATCGGTCGCAGCATCGGTCGTGCCGTCGGCGTCGATGCGGCTCTGGTGGTCGGCGTGGGAGCGTGCGAGATCGGGACGGGACATGGCACAGCGCGTACCCGTAGCCCGGCGGGGCATGCGAGAAGTCAGGCCGTCAGGAGCTGGGCCGGATCGGGTGCGCGATCGCGCGATGAGTCAGGAGGAGCCGGTGGAGGTCGTCGACGCGGTGGTCGTGGGGGCCGGCCAGAACGGACTGGTGGCTGCCAACACGCTGGCCGACGCCGGCTGGGACGTCCTCGTCCTGGAGGCGGACGAGGTGCCGGGGGGCGCGGTGCGCAGCGCCGAGGTGACCGCTCCCGGGTTCTCCAGCGACCTCTTCAGTGCCTTCTACCCCTTCGGCGCCGGGTCGCCGGCCATCGACCGTCTGCACCTGGAGGAGCACGGGCTCGAGTGGGTGCACGCCCCCGCGGTGCTCGCGCACTCGCTGGACGACGGTCGCGCGCCGGTGCTGTCCCGCGACGTCGAGGCGACCGCCGCCTCCGTGGAGGAGTTCGCCCCCGGCGACGGCGACGGCTGGCGCGAGCTCCACGCCCGCTGGCAGGTGGTGCGCGAGCCGCTGCTGCGGGCCATCACCACCCCGTTCCCGCCGATCCGCTCCGGCGCCGACCTGGTCCGCCGGCTGGGCATGGCCGGTGTGCTGGACCTGGCGCGGTTCGCCGCCCTGCCCGCGCTGCGGGTGGCGGAGGAGAACTTCGACGGCGAGGGCGGCGCGCTGCTCATCGCGGGGAACGCCTTCCACGCCGACATCCCGATGAACGCCCCCGGCAGCGGGCTGCTCGGCTGGCTGCTGGCCATGCTCGGGCAGGACGTCGGCTTCCCGGTCCCGCGCGGGGGTGCCCAGCGGCTGGCCGACGCGATGGTCTCCCGCCTGGAGGCGGCCGGGGGGCGCGTCCGCACCAGCGCGCCGGTGGAGCGGGTGCACGTGATCGGCGGTCGAGCGGTCGGGGTGGGCCTGCTGGGCGGCGGGACCGTGCGGGCCCGTCGGGCCGTCCTGGCCGACTGCGACGCCGTGCTGCTCTACCGACAGCTCGTCGGAGACGGGCATCTGCCTGCCTCGGTCCTGCGTGCACTGGGCCATTTCCAGCGGGACCACCCCACCGTGAAGGTGGACTGGGCGCTGTCCGCCCCGCTGCCCTGGACGGCCGAGGGGGCGCGCGGGGCGGGCACGGTCCACGTCGGGCGCGACCTGGCCGGGCTGGTCGACCTCAACGCCAAGCTGGACACCGGCCGGGATGATCCCCACCCCTTCCTGCTGGTCGGGCAGATGACGACCAGCGACCCGACCCGTTCACCCGAGGGCACCGAGTCGCTCTGGGCCTACACCCACGTCTCCCGCCGCCTGCCTCTGACCGACGAGCTGGTCGCCAAGACCGTCGAGCGCATGGAGCACGTCCTCGAGCAGCACGCTCCGGGCTTCCGCGACCTCGTGCTCGCGCGGCACGTGCAGGGACCGCACGACCTGGAGCACCGCGACCGCAGCCTGGTGCACGGCACGATCAACGGCGGCACCGCGCAGCTGCACCAGGAGCTCGTGTTCCGGCCGATCCCGTCGCTGGGCCGGCCCGAGACGCCGGTCGAGCGGCTCTACCTGGCCTCGTCCTCGGCGCACCCCGGCGGCGGCGTGCACGGCGCGCCCGGCTGGAACGCCGCCCGCGCGGCGCTGGCGGGGGACCGGATGCCCAAGGTGCTGCGCTCCCTGCTGGTGCGCGGCGCGTCGCTCGGGATGGTGCCGCCCTACCGGGACCGGTGATGTCCGCCCAAGCACCGGAGCGGCCGGCGATTCCGCGCTCGGCAGGGTGCGCAGCGCATCGAGATCAGCAGTGGGTGGGCGAGCTCCTCACTGCGCGACGTGCACGTCCGCCTCGCTGTGCGCGCGGGCCTCGTCGTCGCTCGTGCTCCGCTCGGCGCGCAGCGCGATGCGGCGCAGCGTCTCGCGGTTGCGGACGTCGATGAGGGCGTCTCGCACGGGCTGGGGCACCAGCCAGCGGCCGGGCCCGGTGCTGGCGTCCTCGTGCAGGGTGACCGAGGCGCCCAGCGGGTGCGGCTCGATGTCGAAGTGGACGGTGGCCTGCCCGAGCGGCCAGCCGCGGGCCTCCAGCGTGATGCGCCGGCCCGGCTCGCAGTGCAGCACCGTGGTGGAGTCGTCGATGAGTGCCGGCCACGCGCCGAAGGAGTGGTGGATGAGGCTCCCCTCCTGCGGCCAGTTCTCGTCCACCGCGCGGATCCGCGCCGTGCCGACGACGAAGCCGGAGTAGGACCAGCCGTCGGCGAGCACCGCCCAGACGTCCATCGGGCTGGCCTGGACCACACGCGTCACCGTTCCCATGGCCCGCAGGTACCCGGGCCGGGGCGAGCCACACCGGCCGCCGCTCCGCCCTGCGGCCGGCGGGAGCCCTGGGACCAGGCCCGCGGGCGCAGGTGATCGGCCGGAGGAATGGCCCGGAGCAGGAGGGGTAACCCGCGGCGACACGCCGCCGTGGGGCACTGCGGCGGCACCGGAGCATCCCGGATGGAGAGGAACTCGCATGACCGGAACCGCAGGCACCGCGCTGGCGGTGGACTGGGGGTCGTCGGTGACCAGCGCGGCCACCGACGTCGCGACGTTCGTGCCCAAGCTCGTCGCGTTCATCGTCGTCCTCGTCGTGGGCTACCTCGTGGCCAAGGCGCTGGGCACTCTCACCGACAAGGTCCTGGAGCGGGTGGGCTTCGACCGCGCGGTCGAGCGCGGCGGGGTGGCCCGCGCGATGGCGCACAGCAAGTACGACGCGAGCGACATCGCGGCCAAGCTCGTCTACTACGCGGTGCTGCTGTTCGCCCTGCAGCTCGCCTTCGGCATCTTCGGGCCGAACCCGATCTCGGACATCATCCGCAGCGTGATCGCGTTCCTGCCGAAGATCTTCGTCGCGCTGGTGATCGTGGTCGTCACCGCGGCGATCGCCAGTGCCGTCAAGGACATCATCGCCGGCTCCCTGTCCGGCCTGTCCTACGGCAAGGTGCTCGGCAACATCGCCTACGCCTTCATCCTGGGGCTGGGCATCATCGCCGCCCTGAACCAGGTCGACGTCGCCACCACGGTGACGACGCCGATCCTCATCACGGTCCTCGCCACCATCGGCGGGATCCTCGTCGTCGGCGTGGGCGGCGGGCTGATCATGCCGATGCGCACGCGCTGGGAGCGCTGGCTCTCCCAGGGCGAGAGCGAGGTCGTGGATCTGCGCCAGCGCGCCGGCAACGGCAGCGCGACGGGACGTCGCGGCGAGCCGGCTCCCGAGTACGCCGCCGGGCCGGGCTTCGCCGGCGGCCCCGAGCAGCCCGGCACCGGCGCCACGGACGCCACCCGGCAGATGCCCTCCACGGAAGGACCGGCCCGGGACCGCTGACGCGGCTGCACCTGGTCTGCGCACGGCGAGAGCCCCGCGCCCGGGAAGGGGCGCGGGGCTCTCGAGCGTCGGTCCGCTAATCGCGGTGTCCCGCTCAGGTCCGCTGCTCCACCAGATGGGCGCGCAGGCGGTCGACGAGGGTGGGGTCCGGCCAGGGCTGCGACACCGGGTTGAACCAGTCCGGGTGGCTGCCGACCGGGCCGGCCTCGCGCGAGCCGTTGGTGCGCTCGGCCAGCTGGTCCAGCACGGTGGCGGGCACCCGCTCGGCGAGGACGGGGAAGCCGGTGGTCTCGACCCACGCGTCGTGGGCGCGCAGCCAGTCGGCCATCCGCTGCACCAGCGGCAGGCCGTCCTCCCATCCCTCGCTGGTCGCGAGCCGGTGGACGAGCTCGTCGACCTCGCGCAGCGACTGCGCCCAGGTCTCGGCGACGTCGTCCGCGCCGTGGTCGCGCAGCGCGGGCACGACCTCGACCTGCTCGGCCACCACGTGCCGCTCGATCTCGAGCACCAGCTTGGGCAGCAGCCCGCCGATGACGCCGTCCGCGGTGCCGTCGAGCACCTCGTCCAGGAAGCTGTCGTCGCGCGCGTGATAGGAGCGCAGCTCGGAGATGATGTCGGTGGACGGCACGGTCGTTCTACCTCCAGCAGGGGACACGGGACTGGCGGCCGGCCCGCGACGCTGCCGGCGCGGTCCGCCCCACAGGGCCGCTACCCGCCACACCCCCGGACATGCCCTCGCCCCGCCCGCGTCCTCGGGGGTCCGTCCTCGGCGGAGTACGTGGACGAGGCCTCCTCCTACGCAGCGTCGTGACCGGTCCCGTCGCTCTCCTGCCCCTACCCGCGGATCGAGTCGCTGCTGGATTGAGTCCCCCCTGTCGGGGGAACTGCTGCGCAACCCACCTTTCCGGCCGCTGGCCGAGCTGGCCGAGCTGGCCGGTGCTGGCCGAGCGGGCCGAGCTGGCCGGTGCTGGCCAGTGCTGGCCAGTGCTGGTGGAAGGCGGGTGGTCGGTGGCGGTGACAGGGCGGGTCGGGACCCGGGTGAGGCAGGACGAGCATGGGAAGCAGGCACTGGGGCGGGCAGGGCGGCGGTGTCCGGGGCGTCGTCGGCGTGATTGGGGGGCTGGTGCCGCTGCTGCTGGCGGCGGTGGCGGTGAGCGGGGCCGTGGTCCTCGTCGTCGCGATGGCCACCCCGCTCCCGCGCTGGTGCCTGGCGCTCGTCGGCCCGGCCGTCTTCCTGGGCTCGGTGCTGATCGGATGGTCGCTGCGGCGCTGGCTGCCCTCGAGCCGGGTCGCCCGGTGGGGTGGGCTGCTCCGCACCCGCGCGGAGCAGCTCCGGACGTCGGCGCACCGCCGCCGCGTGCGCCGGATGTCCGCGCGCCGGCTGGGTGAGCGCTGGGCCGCCTCGGCGGTAGCCCTGGCGCACGAGCCGAGCGCGGCGGGCCGGGCACGCATCGCCGCCCGCCGGGCCGAGTACCTCAGCGAGATGGAGCGGCGCGACCCGCTCGGCTTCGCCCGCTGGATGGCGGAGGACCCGCTGGCCACCGACCCGCGCGGCTACCTGGCCCCGCAGGGGCACTGACCTGTCCGCCGCCACGACCGGGAGGGACGCCGTCCCCGGTCCGTCCTCGACCGGCTAGCGCCGTGCCTCCCAGCCTCGTCGCGCTCGACGTCCTGCTGCCCACGGCGGGTGGCACCGACCGGCTCGCCCCGGTCCTGTCCGGGTTGCTGGCGCAGTCCACCCGTGGGTTCCGCGTAGTGGTCTCGGACACCGGCCGGCCGACGGACCCCGTCGGGCTCCCCGCTGGGCCGCCCGGTCGCGACCCGTCCCCCGAGGCGGCCTGGGAGCAGCCCGCGGTGCGCCAGGTCGTCGCCGACCTGCGCAGCGACGGCGTGCGGGTGGAGCTGCACGCGGGCCGGCTGCCGGGCGGAGCGGGCGGCCAGCTGGCGTTCCTGCTCGATCGCACCCGCGCCCGGCAGGTCCTCGTGCTCGGCGACGACGTGGTGCTGGACCCGCAGGCGCTCGGCGTGCTCTCCCGCGCCCTGGATCAGCTGCGCTGCGGGGTGGTGGGGATGGTTCCGGTGCGCGCCGGTCAGCGGCCCGCGCCGGGCGCCCCGGCCCCGCGACGTTGGGTCCGCGGGGTGCTGGCTGAGGCGCTCGGACCCGGCAGCGAGGAGTGGCAGGAGCGGTGCCGCGTGGTGCCGCCCCGGGCCAGCGCCGGCGACGCGACCTGGTGGCCCTACCGCGCGGGGGCGCTGAACGGCTGCGCGCTGTACCGGCGCCGGTCGCTGCTGGCGGTGGGCGGTTTCGGGTGGCCGGGCCGCCCCGGCGGCGAGCCGGAGGCGACCGACGTGGTGGCCGACGCCGCGGTCACGACCCAGCTGAGGGTGATGGCCCGCGACGGAGCGGCCGCGATCGCCCCGTCCGCCGCGACGCGCCTGTCCGGCCACAGCGGGGCCACCCGCGTCGTCGCGGCCGCTCCCCGCTGCTCAGCGCCGGCCAGCTGCTCACCGACGTCCTCACCGACGTCCTCACCAGACTCCGCATGCAGCGACTGGTCCCGGGTACGGCACGAAGCATGAGCCTGACGACAGACGCCCCCTCCTCCCGTCCCACCCTGGTCCCCTCTGCTCCCGGAGCCGCGAGCCCCGGCGGGACGGTCGACACTGTCGACCGAGGCACCATCGAGCTGCTCAACCCCGCCACCGGGCAGCCGCTCGCGTCCGTCCCGGTGGCCACGTCGGAGGAGGTCCGGCGGGCGGTGGAGGCGGCCCGTGCCGCGGCGCCCGGGTGGGCCCGCACCCCCGCCGGCGAGCGCGCCGCCGCGCTGCGCCGCGCTGCGGCCGGGGTCCGCGAGCGGGCCGACGAGATCGCGCGTGCCACCGTGCAGGAGATGGGCCGCCCGCTGGCGCTCGCGCTCGGCGGGATCGAGGCCGCCGCCTCCACCCTGGAGCAGTACGCCGAGCTCGGGCCGGTGCACCGCGGCCGCAGCCTGCGTGGCGGGTGGGACGCACTGGACCTGATGGTCCCCGAGCCGCACGGCGTCGTCGCCGTGGTCACGCCCTGGAACGACCCCTCGGCGGTGGCGGCCGGGCTGATCGGCGCGGCGCTGGTCACCGGCAACACGGTCGTGCACAAGCCCTCCGAGCGGGCGCCGCTCTGCGGGGCCCTGCTCGCCGAGATCATCGCCGCCGAGCTGCCGCAGGACGCCCTCGTGCTCCTGCAGGGCGGCGCCAGCACCGGTCGCGCCCTGGTGGCGGACCCCGGCATCGACCTGGTCGCCCACGTCGGCGCCACCGCCACCGGGCGCAGCATCGCGGCCGCCGTCGCCGCGCGCGGTGCCCAGGCGGTGCTGGAGAACGGCGGCAAGGACCCATTCATCGTCGACGCCGGCGTCGACCCGGTCTGGGCGGCCCAGCAGTGCGCCCTGGGCGCCTTCATCAACAGCGGCCAGCTGTGCACGGCGGTGGAGCGCATCTACGTCCACCGCGACGTCGCCGACGCCTTTCTGGACGCGCTGGTCGCCGAGGCGGAGTCGCTGGTGATGGGCGACGGGCTCGAGCCGGACACGACGATGGGCCCGCTGGTGGACCGCCGCATGCGCGACCACGTGGCCGCCCAGGTGGACTCCGCCGTCGCCGCCGGCGCGCGGGTGCTCACCGGTGGCTCGGTGCCCGAAGGCCCCGCAGCCTTCTACCCGCCCACCGTTCTCTCCGACGTCACGTCGGACATGGCCGTGATGGTCGAGGAGACCTTCGGGCCGGTCGCCCCCGTCCGTGTCGTCGACTCGTTCGACCAGGCGCTGCGCGAGGCGGCCGAGGGGCCCTACGGCCTGGCCGCCACCGTGATGACCCCCGACCTCGCCCACGCCCAGCGCGCGGTGCGCGAGCTCCCGGTGGGCACGGTGAAGGTGAACGCGGTCTTCGGTGGCGCCCCCGGTGGCGCGGCCCAGCCGCGCGGCGCCAGCGGCCAGGGCTTCGGCTACGGCCCGGAGCTGCTCGACGAGATGACGCTCACCAAGGTCGTGCACCTGGGGATCCCGACGGTCTGACGCCGACGGTCTGACGCCGGCAAAGGACTTGGGTGAAGGGCACCTTCTGCCCATAGGTTCGTAAGAAGGTGCCCTTCACCCAACCGGCCGTCACCCAACCCGCCTTCACCCAACCGGCCTTCACCCAACCGGCACTGAGCGCGACCGCTGGCCGGATGCCCGGGCCGCCACGACTCAGTGCGGGGCGGACCGGTCGGCCAGCGCGGCGATCAGCTGCTCGCGGGACATCGAGGAGCGCCCGGGCACGCCGGCCTTGCGGGCCTGCTCGTAGAGATCCGCGCGCGGCACGTCCAGGCGGCGCGGTGGGGCGCTGACCGGGGAGGCGTGCTTGAGCTCGGCGTCGCGGGCGCGCAGGTAGTGGGCGCCGAAGTCCCGCAGCCGCACGACGTCGACGTCGTGGAGGCACTCGTCGAGCAGGTGCTCCTCGGAGCGGGCGTGCCGGTCCAGCGCCTGCAGGCAGGCCGTGGCGCGCTCGCGGAACCCGGACTGCAGGGGGTCGGCGGGGGCGAGCTCGAGCGCCGTGGAGAGCAGCCCGTCGTCGTCCTGGCGCAGGTGGTCCAGCCGGTCGGCGCCGGACGCCTCGCCGGCGTGGTGCCCGGCCGCAGCAGGGTGCAGGACGGCGTGGCAGGCGTGGACGTGGGCGAGGATCCCGCTGACGGCCTCGTCCCGGGCGCGCGCTCGGGAGCCGCGTCCGCGCTCGGCCCGCAGCAGCGCCTCGTTGAGGCGCCGGTGCTCGGTGCGCAGCAGGTGCAGGACGTTCCTCGCCATCGACGCGGTGCTCCCTCTTTTCGACGACTGGCCGGGCCTGCTCACGCGGGCCGCGGACGGAGGTGGTCGCGCTGCGGGTCCTGTCCGGATGGACGTGGAGCCGCGCGGCGATCGCCGTCCGGCCGGGTCCGGCTGGTTCCGCCCGGCGGGCGTTGGACGGCGAGTACCCGCAGGTGGAGGGGTCAAGCGTGAAGCGGAGCAGGCCCCGTGGCGGTCGCACGGCGGTGGCGACTCGGCCTCCGGGCGAGGACGACGGTCGGGCCACGGGCCTGATCGGGCGGAGCGTGCACGCTCGTGCACGGAGCGTTGCATTTTCCGCCGGTTCGGGGACTCGCGGTGAGCGCCGGGGTGAGCCACGCCACGGACCTGAGTAAAAATCGAGCAAAACGGGGCAGCGAGTTTTGAGGGTGACCGGACGGCGACCTACGGTGGCCGAGCCCGCCGAACGTGCGGGTGCCTCGTCGGACGCCGAGTCCTGCCCGCCGACGGGTGCAGCCCCTGTGACACCAGCGGGCAGGAGCGGGGGACCCACCCGAGGTCCCGCCAGCACCACGGCCGAGCCCACGACGACGACGTCGGGGAGCGTGCCGCGGGGCTGGATCTCATGGGGTGAAGCCGCACACCGCGGCCGGGCATACCTCTCGCCCGAACCCGACAGCTCACCTCGTAGGCGGCGAGAGGGAACTCCCATGTCTCACAGCACTCCTGCGCGCGCTGCGCGCATCGCCGTCGCCGTAGCCACCCCGCTCGCCGCGGCGAGCCTCCCGCTGATCGCCTCCGCTGCTCCCGCGGCCGCCGCGAGCGGGGCCGTCTGGGACCGCCTCGCCCAGTGCGAGAGCAGCAGCAACTGGGCCATCAACACCGGCAACGGCTTCTACGGCGGCCTGCAGTTCACCCAGAGCACCTGGGCCGGTTTCGGTGGCACGGCGTACGCCCCGCGGGCCGACCTGGCCAGCCGCTCCGCCCAGATCACGGTGGCCGAGCGGGTGCTCAAGGCCCAGGGCTGGGGTGCCTGGCCGGCCTGCTCGAGCAAGCTGGGCCTGACCTCGGCCGACGCCGGCGGCTCGCCCAACGTCTCGGCCCGGGCCTCGCGCAGCGCCACCCGCACCGTCCACACCCAGGCGCACAAGGCGGCCCCCAAGGCGGCCCACCGCAGCACGCACACGACCGTGCACGCCCCGCGCGCCGGTGCTCCGGCCTTCACCGGCGAGCTGCGCGCGCAGACCTACACCGTCAAGCCGGGGGACACCCTCAGCGCCATCGCGATCGACCAGAAGGTGCACCAGGGCTGGAAGGGGATCTGGGCGGCCAACGCCAAGACGATCTCCAACCCGGACCTGATCATGCCGGGCATGGTCCTGCACCTGCCGGCCTGACAACGGCAGCGCAGCGCGGCTGCAGCGACGACGAGGGCCGCTCCCCGTGGGGAGCGGCCCTCGTCGTCGGCCGACCCGGTCCGGTCGGAGCCGTGTCAGGACTCGGTGCTCACCGCCGCGTTGCCCTCGACCGCGCCGGACACCGGCTCGCCGTCGTCGAAGATCGGACCCTTGGGGGTCGGCACCTGGTGCGCGGGCCGCTCGGCCTCGTGCCGGCGCAGGCGGTCCACCGAAGCGACGATCTCGGCCTCGGCCTCGGTGCGTCCCACCCAGGTCGCGCCCTCCACGCTCTTGCCGGGCTCGAGGTCCTTGTACACCTCGAAGAAGTGCTGGATCTCGAGGCGGTCGAACTCGGGCACGTGGTGGATGTCCCGCACGTGCTCCCAGCGCGGGTCGCTGGCCGGCACGCACAGCACCTTGTCGTCGCCGCCGGCCTCGTCCTGCATGCGGAACATGCCGATGGCGCGGGCCCGGATCAGGCAGCCGGGGAAGGTCGGCTCCTCGAGCACCACGAGGGCGTCGAGCGGGTCGCCGTCCTCGCCGAGCGTGCCTTCGATGAAGCCGTAGTCGGCCGGGTAGCGCGTGGAGGTGAACAGCATGCGGTCCAGCCGGATCCGACCGGTCTCATGGTCGACCTCGTACTTGTTGCGCTGTCCCTTGGGGATCTCGATGACGACGTCGAACTCCACGGCACCTCCTGCTGGTCGCGCTCGCTGATCCTGCCCGCTGATCCCGTTCGGTGGCCTTGTCTGTCGCTCCCGAGTGCGGATCGGGCGGGCCGAGCCGGCACCGCCGATCGGTGCCCTCCGGCGGCTAGTCTCTCGTACCCCCGCTGCCCGCATCCACCGGCCACCGACGCCCGCCGTCCGTGCGCAGGTGCCCAGCCGTGAAGGTGATCCGTCCCGTGCGCCGAGCCGTGCTCGTCCTGCTCGCCGTCCTGGTCGTCGTCGCCGCGGTCGCAGGGGGCCTGGTCGCCACCGGGCGGCTGCCGGCTGGAGCGGGCGGCAGGCCGGCGGCGGCCGCCACGCCCACCCCGAGCCTCGCCGGCCCCGCTGTCGCGCCAGCCCCGTCCGTGCTGCCGCCGCTGCCGGCCGCCGCGCCGGCACCCGACCCGGCCGCCCTCGCGCGGCTGCTCGATCCCCTGCTGGCCTCTCCCGCCTTCGGCAGGGGCTCGGCCGGCGCGAGCGTGCTCGACGCCGCCACCGGCGAGGTGCTCTACGCCCGCGACCCGGCCGCCCCCCGGACGCCGGGGTCGGTGACCACGCTCGCGACGGCCGTCGCCGTGCTGCAGGACGTGGGACCGGACGCGCGCCTGCGCACCCGGGTCGTCGCGGGCGCCCGGCCGGGCGACCTCGTGCTCGTGGGGGCCGGGGACCCTACCCTCACCGCCCAGCCGCCGGCTGCGATCGCTGCGGGCGACCTGCCGGACCGCGCCTCCCTGGTCGCGCTGGCCGACGCCACGGCCGCCGCGCTGCGACCGCTCGCCCCCGCCGAGGTGCACGTCGGCGTGGACGACAGCCTGTTCACCGGCCCGGCCGCCTCCCCGTCCTGGCCGCCCTCCTACGTGGGCGAGGGGATCGTCGCGCCGGTTCACGCCCTCGCGGTGGACGAGGCCCGGGTGGACCCGCGCAGCACCGGGCAAGCGCCTCGGGTGCAGGACCCGGCGCTCGACGCCGGCCGCCGCTTCGCGGCGCTGCTCTCTGCCCGGGGGCTGCGGGTGACCGGCGAGGTGACCCGCGAGCCGGCCCCCTCGGGCGCTCAGTCGCGCACCCCGTGGGTGGACCCCGCTGGAGCGACCAGCGGGACCGGCGGACCTTCCTCCGACGTCTCGTCGGAGAGAGCGGCCGGCGCCTCGCAGCAGGCATCAGGGTCGGGGACCGGGCCGTCGTCGTCAGGACTGGGCGCGGACAGCCCCGGCGCCGTGGTTGCGTCGGTCGACAGCGCGCCGATGTCGGTCCTGGTCGGCCACATGCTCCGCATCAGCGACGACGATCTGGCCGAGGCGCTGGGCCGGATCGCTGCGCTCGGGTCCGGCCGCCCGGGCAGCTTCGAGGGCGCGAGCCAGGCGCTCCTCGCCGTGCTCGGCGGTCCCTCCGCCGGGACTCTGCACGACGCCAGCGGGCTCTCCCGGGACAACGCCCTGGCCCCACGCGCGGTGGCGCGGCTTCTCGCGCGCGTCGCCGCGTCCACCTCCGACAATCCGTCGGAGACGCCGGCCGCACTTCCGTCAGGCTCCCCGTCGCCGGCTGCCGGCCGGGTGCCGCGGCCGTTGCCGCCGGAGGTGCGAGCGGCCGTCCTCGACGGGCTCCCGGTGGCCGGCTTCACCGGGACGCTCGACGGCCGTTTCGCCGTGGGCGACGGTGCCGGCGCGGTGCGTGCCAAGACCGGCACCCTCACCGGTGTCAGCTCGCTGGCCGGTCTGGTCGTCGACGCCGACGGCCGGCTGCTCGTGTTCGCGGTGCTCAGCGACTCGGTCACCGACACCCTGCAGGCGAGGTCGGCCCTGGATCGCGTGGCCGCCGCCCTCGCATCCTGCGGCTGCCGCTGACGGCGCTCCTTGCCCCCGCCCGCTCGGCCCGGCCTGCTCCGACCACCTCTCGGAGGTTGTTCCTGATCAGGAGTGGGTACCTAGCCGTCCGGCAAGGGACGTGCTGCGGGGGAGCAAGCATTCGCCGTAGGCGGAGGGAGAGGAGCTTCAAGTGACCTTCATTCTGTGGCTGCTGGCCGTGATCCTCGTGGTGTGGGGCATCGTCACGCTCGTGCGTGGCTCCGTGCTCGCAGGGATCGCGCTCATCATCGTCGGCCTCCTGGTGGGCCCTGGCGGTGTCAGCCTCTTCACCTGACGTACGGCGGGGCGCATGACGCGCGACCCCGCCGGACAGGTCACCAGACCGGCTCGAGGGCCGGCGCGCGGAGCTTCAGGACCCGTGCGCCGGCCCTCGGTCGTGTCCGGCGGTATCGGCTGCGGATCGCGTTCCGGCCGGGCTGGCCGGCGGCCCGTACGGTGGGCCCATGAGCGACGCATCGGGCGGTACCGGCAGCCGCGCCCGTTCCGGCGCCCGATCGGACAGGGCGCACGCGATGGTGGACTGGGACCTCGCCGTGACCACCGGCACCCGGCTGGTCCGCCCCGGACCCCAGGTGAGCGTGGCCGAGGCACGCGAGGTCGTGGCCGCGCTGCGCCGCCACGCGGTCACCGCACGTGGTCTGGTGCGGGACACCACCGGTCTGATCGCCGACGCCGACCCCTCCGTCGACGGCTCGGAGGCGGGCAAGGTCGCCGTCATCGACCGTGCCGGGTGGGTGCGCGCGAACGCCGCCGGCTTCCGGACCGTGCTGGAGCCCGTCATCGAGCGGCTGCGCGAACGTCGCGGCCAGGCGCCGCTCGACGGCGGTCTGGTCGGCGCGGTCGGCCCTCGCCTCACCGGCGTCGAGACCGGGACCCTCCTGGCTTTCCTGGCGGGCAAGGTGCTCGGGCAGTACGAGCTGTTCCCGCCGCACGGCGCGTCCGGCCGCGGAGGCGCCCCCGATGCACCCGGGCGGCTCCTGCTGGTCGCGCCCAACATCGTGGCCGCCGAACGAGAGCTCGGGGTGGACCCGGACGACTTCCGGCTGTGGGTGTGCGTGCACGAGGAGACCCACCGCGTCCAGTTCGGTGCGGTGCCGTGGCTGCGCGGCCACGTGCTCGGCGAGGTGCGCGCGTTCCTCGACGAGGTCGACACCGACCCGTCGGACGTCCTGCGCCGGCTGCGCACCGCGATCGAGGTCGTCGTCGACGCCGTTCGTGACTCCGACGCGCCGTCGGAGGGCGGTGGCGGGGCCGGCGGCCGATCCCTCCTCGACGTCGTGCAGACGCCGACGCAACGTGAGGTGCTGGACCGGCTCACCGCCGTCATGTCGCTGCTCGAGGGGCATGCCGACCACGTGATGGACGCCGTCGGTCCCGAGGCGATCCCGTCGGTCGCGGAGATCCGCGAGCGGTTCCAGCTGCGCCGGCAGGGAGCCGGGCGTGCGGACCGCGTGCTGCGCCGTCTCCTGGGGCTCGAGTCCAAGATGGCGCAGTACCGCGACGGCGCGCGCTTCGTGCGGGGCGTGGTGGACCGGGTGGGCATGCAGGGCTTCAACCGGGTGTGGGAGTCCCCGGCCACTCTGCCCACGCTGGCGGAGATCTCCGACCCGGCATCGTGGGTCGCCCGCGTGCACGGGCCCCTCGCGCTCGAGGGCTAGGTGGCCGGACCGCACCCCGCTGTCGCGGATGTCCGGCGCGCGGTCCGCGACAGCCTGACCGACCTGCCGGACGGCGCCCTGGTGCTGGTGGGCTGCAGCGGCGGCGCCGACTCGCTCGCGCTGGCCGCGGCCACCGCCTTCGTCGTCGGGTCCGCCCCGCTGCGTCCCCGCGGGCTGCGCGCAGGTGCCGTGGTGGTCGACCACGGGTTGCAGCCTGGCTCCGACGAGCGGTCGGAGAAGACCGGTCGCCTCCTGCGCGGCCTCGGCCTCGCGCCCGTCGACGTCGTCCCGGTGACCGTGGAGGGGCCCGGCGGCCCGGAGGCGGCTGCCCGGCGGGCCCGTCACGGCGCACTGCTCGCCGCAGCCGAACGGCACGGAGCCGCCGCCGTGCTGCTGGGGCACACCCTGGACGACCAGGCTGAGACGGTGCTGCTCGGCCTCGCGCGCGGGTCCGGCGCCCGGTCGCTGGCCGGGATGGCCCCGGTGGCCGGCCTGCTGCGCCGGCCGCTGCTGGACCTCCCGCGCCGCACGACCCGCGCGGCCTGCGCGGCCCTCGGGCTCGAGCCCTGGGAGGACCCGCACAACGCCGACCCGGCCTACACGCGCTCGCGGCTGCGGGCTCGCGCGCTGCCCGTGCTGGAGGACGAGCTCGGTCCGGGGGTGGCCGACGCGCTCGCCCGCACCGCCCGCCTGCTGCGTGCGGACGCCGACGCCCTCGACCAGTGGGCTGCGCGGGCCCTGGCGGAGACGACCATCGCGCCGGACGGGCTCGACGTCGTGGCCCTGGACGCGCTGCCGGTGGCGGTGCGCGCCCGGGTGCTGCGCCGGGCCGCGATCCTGGCCGGCTGCCCGGCCGGGGCGCTCACCGCGGAGCACGTCGCCGCCGTCGACGCGTTCATCACCCGCTGGCACGGGCAGGGGCCGCTGCACCTGCCGGGCGGTGTCAGTGCCTCCAGGGCGTGTGGCAGGCTCGTGCTCGCCCGCCCGGCCGCCGGCACCGAAGGTCCGCGCGCCGGCGGCGGGGTCTGACGGCGACACGAGAGGGCGGTGCGGTGGACGCGGAGGACATGGGCAAGGACCTGGAGAAGGTCCTCGTCGGCGCGGACGCCATCAGCACCCGGCTGGCGGAGATCGCCGCCGACATCGACCGCGACTACGCCGACCGCGACCTGCTGCTCGTCGGCGTGCTCAAGGGCGCGGTCATGGTGATGGCCGACCTCGCCCGCGCCCTGCACACCGACGCCGAGATGGACTGGATGGCCGTCTCCTCCTACGGCTCGGGCACCAAGAGCTCGGGAGTCGTCCGGATCCTGAAGGACCTGGACAAGGACATCAGCGGCCGCGACGTCCTTGTGGTCGAGGACATCATCGACTCCGGCCTCACCCTGTCCTGGCTGCTGGCCAACCTCGGCTCGCGCGGGCCGGCCTCCCTCGAGGTCGCCACGCTGCTGCGCAAGCCCGACGCGGCCAAGGTGGACGTCCCGGTCCGCTACGTCGGCTTCGACATCCCCAACGAGTTCGTCGTCGGCTACGGCCTCGACTACGCCGAGAAGTACCGCAACCTTCCCTTCGTCGGGACGCTCGCGCCGCACGTGTACGGGGCGTAGGGCCTGCAGGGTCGACCTGTGGCGCTGGTCGGGTATGCGCCGTGGCAAGGGCGCTGATGACGGGGGAGCCGGGCGCGGGGCAGGCTTCGCGGCTGGGCGGCGGTCCTGCTCGGGTCGGCTTCTTCGCA
Organism: Motilibacteraceae bacterium; assembly: GCA_051954955.1. Taxonomy (GTDB): domain Bacteria; phylum Actinomycetota; class Actinomycetes; order Motilibacterales; family Motilibacteraceae; genus JBQCHF01. The sequence goes on along the minus strand of JBQCHF010000090.1, from coordinate 347 downwards.
AGGCGCTGGTGACGGGGAGAGCCGAGCACAGCGCGGCTTCGGCGGCCGGCCGGCGGTCCTGCTCGCTCGAGTGGAAGGTCCTTGCGCGACTCGGCGGCGTGTCGTGCGATGCCCTTCCACTCGATCTTCTTCGGGCGTTTCCAGGCGCGGAGTGTGACCCTGGTGCAGCCTTCCTCGGCGTGTCGCGACAACGAGGTCACACTCTGTCCCGCCCCGACGGGAGCCGGCCGCCCGACCCCGCCCCGCGCCCGGCGCTCCCCGGCGACAGCCGCCGTTCGCCCCGAGCCGGACCCCCCGCCCGCTGGCGCAGCCGCCGCGGCGCCCCCCCCCCCCCCCGCGCCCCCCCC
>JBQCHF010000089.1:0-9106 GCA_051954955.1 Motilibacteraceae bacterium | reverse complement strand
CCCCCCGCGGCCCCGCCCCGGCCGGCCCGGGGCCCCGCCGGCCCCGGTCCACCGGTCCGCCCGGGTGCTGTCAGCGGCCGCGGGGGCCACGACGTCCTGCCCCTGCCCGGCGTCGACGCGGAGCGTGGTCAGGCGTTGCTCCCGGCGCCGCTGTCCGCGCCACCATCAGCACCACCATCGGCACCACCATCGGCACCGCCGTCAGCATCGCCGGCGCCGCTCGCGCCGCCGTCAGCACCTCCGTCGTGCTCGCCGGTGAGGGGGGCGCCGGCTCCGCCGTCGGCCGGCCCGTGCGCACCGCCGTCGGCGCCGCCGTCGGCGCCACCGTCGTGATGGCCGGGGCTGCCGGCCGCGCCGCCGTCGGCCGGGCCCTCGGCCGCGCCGCCCGCGCTCGTGGTCATGTCGTCGTCGTCGAGAGCCACCCGAGTCCGCCTTCCGTCGCTGCCCGGCGGCGGTGCCGCCGGTACGAGCGTCGCCTACCCGGCACGGCTCCGCTCACACGGGCGCGGCTCAGCTGGCGGCGTCGACGTCGAAGAGCCGGGCCCCGTTGCCCCAGCAGACCGCCCGCAGCCAGTGGTCGCCCAGGTCGAGCCGCGCCAGCGCCTCGAGCTGGTGGGCGTAGGGGTAGGGGATGTTCGGGAAGTCGGTGCCCAGCAGCACCCGGTCCTGCAGGTCCACCAGGCGGGGCAGCAGCTCGCGGGGGTAGGGCGCGGCTGCGTCCTCGAAGAAGTCGGTGAACACCATGGTGGTGTCCAGGTGCACGTCCTCGTAGCGGTCGGCCAGGGCGAGGAACTCGGCGTACTCCACCGCACCCATGTGCGCCACGATCAGCACCAGCCCCGGGTGCCGGCGCAGCACCTCGGCGATCGGCTCGGGACCGGTGTGCGGGCCGGGGCGCGGACCGGAGCCGGCGTGCAGCACCACCGGCACCCTCGCCTCGGCGATGACGCCCCAGACGTCGTCGAGCAGCGGGTCGAGCGGGTCGTAGGCCCCCACCTGCACGTGCGCCTTGAACACGCGCGCCCCGGTCTCGATCGCCGACGCGACGTAGGAGGCCGCCCCCTCCTCCGGGAAGAACGTGGCCGTGCGCAGGCAGTCGGGCGTGCGCTTGGCGAACTCCGCTCCCCACCCGTTCAGCCACTCGGCCATGTCCGGCTTGTGCGGGTAGACCATCGCGGTGAAGGCGCGCACGCCGAACCCGCGCAGCGTGGCGACCCGCTCGTCCTCCGACGTGCGGTAGGAGATAGGCCACTCACGGCCGACGAGCGGGCCGGCCCGGTCGAAGTACTCCCACACCGCCCGAGTGACCGGCTCGGGCATGAAGTGGGTGTGGACGTCGACCAGGCCGGGCAGCCCGAGCCCCCGCCAGAACGCAGGGACGTCCTCGTCGCGCACGCTCGCCCCTCCCACTCAGACCGTCAGGACGATCTTGCCGCGGCTGTGCTTGGACTCGATCAGCCGGTGCGCCTCCGGCGCCTGGGCCAGCGGCAGCGTGGTGGACAGGTGCACCGACAGCTTGCCGTCGTCGGCCAGCCGGGCCAGCTCGGCGAGGTCGTCGCGGTCGGGCCGCACGAAGACGTAGCCGCCGCCGGCGGCGAGCACGGCCTGCGCGTCGACGACCGAGGCGATCCGGGCCGGGTCGGCCACCAGCTCGGTGGAGGCGGCGATCGCGTCCGCGCCGGCGAAGTCCACCGCAGCGTCGACCTTGCCGCCGGACAGCTCGCGCACCCGGTCCACGAGCCCGTCGCCGTAGGCCACCGGCTCGGCGCCCAGCTCGCGCAGGTAGTCGTGGTTGCTCTCGCTCGCGGTGCCGATGACCCGGGCGCCCAGCGCGACGGCGATCTGCACCGCGAAGCTGCCGACGCCGCCGGAGGCCGCGTGCACCAGCACCGTGTCGCCCGCGCTCACGCCGACCCGGCGCAGCGCCTGCAGCGCGGTCAACCCGGCCAGCGGCACGCCGGCCGCCTCGGCCATCGACAGCGACTCGGGCTTGCGGGCCACCGTGCGGATCGGCGCGGCCACCAGCTCGGCGTAGGTGCCGTTCTGCACGTGGTCCTTGCGGACGTAGCCGAACACCTCGTCGCCCACCGACAGCTCGGTGACCGACGGGCCGACCTGCTCCACCACGCCGGCCACGTCCCAGCCGGGGATGAGCGGGAAGTGGGTCGGGAAGGCGCCCTCGAGGTAGCCGGCGCGGATGTAGGCGTCGACCGGGTTCACACCGGCCGCGCGGACCCGCACCAGCACGGCGTCGGGGCCGAGCTTGGGGTCGGGCAGCTCGCGCAGCCGCATGACGTCGGGGCCGCCGAACTCGTCGATGGCGATGGCCTGCACCGGGGTCCTCCTCGCGTCGCGGACGGGCGTCGCGCGGGACGCGACGGGTGCTCACGCACCGTCCGTGGCCAACGCAGCCCCGGCGCAGGCATTCCCCCGCGAACAGGACGGCGGGACCGGGAGGGGTCAGTCCTCGCCGCGGGCGCTGTAGCGCCGCCGCACGCTGGCGCTCATGGCCCGCTCGGCCTCTCGGGCGGCGGTCCGCTCGGCCAGCGTCGCCCGCTTGTCGTAGAGCTTCTTGCCGCGCGCCAGCGCGATCTCGACCTTGGCCCGGCCGTCGCTGAAGTAGAGCGACAGCGGCACGATCGTGGCGCCGCTCTCCTTGGTCTTGCCGATGAGCTTGTCGATCTCGTAGCCGTGCAGCAGCAGCTTGCGCGGCCGCCGCGGCGCGTGGTTGGTCCAGGTGCCCTGCACGTACTCGGGGATGTGGACGCCCTGCAGCCACACCTCGCCGTCCTGGATGATCGCGTAGCCGTCGACGAGCGAGGCCCGGCCCATCCGCAGCGCCTTGACCTCGGTGCCGGTGAGCACCAGGCCGGCCTCCCACGTGTCCTCGATGTGGTAGTCGTGGTAGGCCTTCTTGTTGCTGGCGATGATCTTCTTCGCCTTGGCCGCGTCCTTCGCCTTGGCCGCCACCCGCTTGGTCTTCTCCCTGGCCACCGTCAGCCCCTTCCGCCCGCGCCGAGGGCCGCCTGCAGCCCGCTGAGCACCTCCAGCGCCCGCTCCTCGGCCTTACCCGCGCCGGCGTCGTCGGCCACCAGGACGTCGGGCTGGATGCCCACGCCGTCCACCGACCGTCCGGACGGGGTGAGATAGCGGCCCACGGTGAGCTCGATGGCCGACCCGTCCGAGAGCCGGCTCGGCTCCTGCACCGAGCCCTTGCCATAGGTGACCCCGCCGACGACGACCGCCCGGTTGCGGTCCTGCAGGGCACCGGCCACCACCTCGGCGGCGCTGGCGGTGCGCCCGTCCACGAGCACCACGAGCGGGGTCTTGGTGTCGCCGTGCCCGAGCGCCTCCAGCGTGCGCGAGGGCTCGCCGCGCTTCTGGTAGACGACCACCGGGCCGCCGTCGAGGAAGACCGAGGCGACCTCGACGGCCTCGGTGAGCAGGCCGCCCGGGTTGCCGCGCAGGTCGAGCACGACGCCGCTGGGGGTCGGCTTCACCTGCAGCGCCGAGCGCACCTCGCGCCCCACGCCCCGGGTGAAGGCGTGCACCGAGACCCGCAGCACGCCGCCGCGCAGCGGGCTGGTGACGACGTCGTCGTCGGCCATCACCTCGCGTTGGAGGGTGACGCTGCGCCGCTCGCTGCCGCGCACGAGCACGAGGCGCACCCGCGTGCCGGCCGCCTGGGCGGCGCTGGCCACGGCCCCCTCGGCTCCGACCGCCACCCCCGCGGCCCGGCTGCCGCGCAGCATGGCGGCGGTGCTGTCGGCGTCGCGGGCGGGGGCTCCGTCCACCGAGACGATCCGGTCGCCGGGCACCAGCCCGGCCCGGCCGGCGGAGGAGTCGGCCTGCACGCTGGCCACGACCACGTGCCCGTCGCCGTCCGAGCGCAGCCACACGCCCACGCCGGCGTAGTGGCCCTCCACCGAGTCGGCGAAGGAGCTGAACTGGGCGGGGTCGTAGTAGGCCGACCAGCGGTCGCCGAGGGACTTGAGCATGCCCTCGACCGCGGCCCGCTCGAGCTGGTCGCGGTCGACCGGGCGGACGGCCTGGGCGGCGATCCGGTCCGCGGCCTGGTCCAGCACGCCCCGACCGGCCGCCGCGGCGGCGGGCCTGGGCTCGCGGTCCGCGAGCCCGGCGACCACGCCCCCCGCGAACGCGACGGCGACCGCGGCGACGAGCCCGACGGCTCGCGCGGCCTTGCGCGCCAGGGGGGACATGCCCGGCAGTCTACGGTCGCGGCCCCTCGCCCCGCCCTGACTGTTCACAGCCAGTCACCCGCTCGGGCTCCTCCGGCACGCGTCGGTGACGCTGCGTCAGCCCCGCTCACAACCAGCCCATCGGGTTCGCGGTGCCGCCGTTCACGTAGACCATGAAGTGCATGTGGCACCCGGTCGAGTAGCCGGTGGAGCCGACGTAGCCGATGACCTGGCCCTTGCTCACCCGCTGGCCCGCACGCACGGCGAACGAGCTCTGGTGGGCGTAGGCGGTGGCCACCGACTGCCCGCGGACGCTGCCGTGGTCGATGATCGTCCAGTTGCCGTAGCCGGCGGCGAAGCTCGCCCGCACCACGACGCCGTCCTGGGCGGCGTGGATCGGGGTGCCGCAGCCGACGCCGAAGTCGGTGCCGTCGTGCAGCTTGTAGATGCCGGTCACCGGGTGGACCCGCATCCCGTAGGACGAGGTGACCACGGCGTCCACCGGGCGACCCAGGGTGCCGTTGCCCGAGACGTAGCGCACCCCGCCGCCGCGGCTGGCCCGGCCCGCCGCCGCGCGCAGCTGGTCGGCCAGCCGGATGGACTCGGCCTGCATGGCCGCCAGCCGGCGCTGCTCGGCGGCCTTCTCCGCCTGCAGCGCAGCGGTGGCCGACCTGGCCGCGGACACCACCGAGGCCACCCGGGCCCGCGCCTGCTCGGCCTGCTGGCGCAGCTGCGCGGTGCGCGCCACCGCGGCGGCCGACCGCGCCTTCAGCGCGTCGACCTGCGCCCGCTGCGCCGCGAGCTGCGCGGTGCGCTGGGCCTGCACCGCGCGCCGCTGCGCCAGGCGGGCGATGGCCGCGTTCTGGCTACGCGCGGCGGCCTGGGTGAGCACGACCCGGGAGGCGAAGTCGTCCGGGCTCTGCGCGGACAGGGCGACGCCGAGCTGGCCCAGGTTGCCGCTCATGTAGGCGGTTCGTGCGATCCGGCCGACGGCGTCGCGGTCGTCGGCCATGGCCGCCACGACGGCGTCGAGCTGCACCTGCGCTTTGTGCTCCTGCCGCCGGGCCAGGTCCAGCCGCGCCCCGATCCGGGCGTCCTCGGCCTGCGCGGCCGAGAGCTGCGCGGAGGCCTGGCGCACCCCGGCCTCGGCCGAGGCCAGCTCGCCCTGCGCCGCCTTCAGCCGGGCCAGGGCCCCGGCCAGCTCACGGCGATGTCGTCGATCTGCCCCTGCGCGCTGCGCGCGGACCGGTCCAGCGCCCGCTTGCGGTCGGCCGCACTGTCCGCCTGGGCAGCGGTCCCCAGCAGGGCGGTCAGGCCCGCGGTGAGCGCGAGCGCGAGCAGGACGGCGAGAGGGCGGGGGCGCATCGGGTGGGGCTCCTGCGGCGGTGGGATCGGGGACGGTGGCCGGCCCGCTCCCCCGCATGGGCAGGCCGTCGTGCAGGCCGTCGTGCAGGTCAGACGCGCAGGTCAGACGCGCAGGTAGCGCAGCAGGGTGAGGAAGCTGGCCAGGCCGGCGATGAGCACACCGGTGATGAGCATGAGCGGGACGGTCCCCCACACGGCGTCCCAGCCGACGTAGCGGGTGAAGGTGAAGGACTTGGCCATCCGGTCCAGCACCACGAACTTCTCCACCGCCACCAGGGCGCCGCTGGCCAGCACCGCCCCGACCAGGCCGGCGATGGCGCCCTCGAGGATGAACGGGAGCTGGATGTAGAAGTTGGAGGCACCGACCAGCCGCATGATCCCGGTCTCGCGGCGGCGACTGAACGCGGCCAGCCGGATGGTGTTGGCGATCATCAGAGCCGCGGTGACGACCATGACCACGGCGATGGCCAGGGCAGCCACCTGGAACCCGCGCAGCACCGAGAACAGCCGGTCCAGCAGCCGCTTCTGGTCCTGCACCTGCTCCACGCCGTCGCGACCGGCGAAGGCGGACTCGACGATGGCGTACTGCTCGGGGTCCTTGAGCTTGACCCGGAAGGACTCGGGCAGGTCGCCGGGCTTGACGTTGTCCAGCAGCGCGGAGTCCTTGAACTGCTCCTTGAAGCGCTGGTAGGCCTCGTCCTGGCTCTCGTAGTAGACCTTCTCGACCTGGGGCAGGGACTCGAGGTCGGCGCGGATCGCGTCGCGCTGGGTCTGGGTGACCGGCCCGGCGGCGCAGCTGGGCGTGCCCGAGTTCTCCCCGCAGAGGAAGACCGACACCTCGACCTTGTCGTACCAGAAGTCCTTCATCTCGCTGATCTGCGCGCGCAGCAGCAGCGCGGCGCCGAAGAAGGTCAGCGAGACGGCGGTGGTGACGATGACCGCCATGGTCATGGTCAGGTTGCGCCGCAGACCGATGGCGATCTCCGAGGCGATGAACTGGGCGCGCACTGCGAGGTCCTCCGGGTGGTGCGGGGGCTGCGGGGCTGGTCGACGGGCTGGTCGGGCGGGCTAGCGGGAGTAGCCGTAGACCCCGCGGGCCTGGTCGCGGACGAGGTGGCCGTGCTCGAGCTCGATGACGCGCTTGCGCATCTGGTCGACGATGTCGTCGTCGTGCGTCGCCATGACGATGGTGGTGCCGGTGCGGTTGATCCGGTCCAGCAGCTTCATGATCCCCACCGAGGTGGAGGGGTCGAGGTTGCCGGTGGGCTCGTCGGCGATGAGGATCATCGGCTTGTTGACGAACGCGCGGGCGATGGCCACCCGCTGCTGCTCGCCGCCGGAGAGCTCGTCCGGGCGCCGCTGCTCCTTGCCGGCCAGGCCCACCAGGTCGAGCACCTCGGGCACCACCTTGGCGATGTGGTGGCGCGGCTTGCCGATCACCTCCAGGGCGAAGGCGACGTTCTCGAACACGCTCTTGTTCGGCAGCAGCCGGAAGTCCTGGAAGACGGTGCCCATCTGCCGGCGCAGCGCCGGCACCTTCCAGTTGGACAGCCGGTTGAGGTCCTTGCCCGCCACGTGCACGGTCCCCGACGTCGTCCGCTCCTCCTTGAGCACCAGGCGCAGGAAGGTGGACTTCCCGGACCCCGACTGGCCCACGAGGAAGACGAACTCGCCCTTGGCGATCTCCAGCGAGACGCCGTCCAGCGCGGGCCGCGTCTGCGTCGGATAGAGCTTGGTGACGTTGTCGAACCGGATCACGTGGCGTCTCGCAAGGGCTGCTAGGCGGCAGGAGGCGGCTTCCGGCTCGTCCACCGCACCCTGCTCCGGCCGGGGCGGTCCCCGGGGAAGCTGGTCGCGGAGTGCTGACCGCTCGGCCGCCGGCACCCGGGCGGGCGCAGCGAACAACCCGGTCGAGTGTAGGGCGCGCAGAGCAGTGGTTCGGGCACTGCGGGTTCAACTCCGCGTCCTCTGGGTAACGCTGCGGCCTTGCCGATCGGTCTGGCCGTGCGGCCCTCCGGTTCGGCCGAGCGGGTCTAGGGGGACGCCGCGCGGGGCACAGATCGGGCCGACGGGCCGTTGTACTCCGTGCGCCGGTCGCCCCGACGGGGGAGGATGGCTGCGTGAGGAGCCACGCGGGGCGTGGCCGAGGAGGTGCGCGATGAGCTGCGAGCGACTGGTCTGCGCCTCCTGCGCGGGCCCGGTCTCCGAGGGCCGCTGCCCGGTCTGCCGGACCGCCCGCGACCACGTCCACGTCGAGCGGTCCTCCCCGGTCGCCGTCGCGGTCATGGTCGCCCTGTTCCTCGTCGCCCTGGCGCTATTGGCGGTGCGGCTGCACGGGTGAGGCGCGCCGGTCCTCTCCACGAACGAGAAGGGCCCGCGGACCGGACGGTCCGCGGGCCCTTCTGCTGTGCTCAGCACCGCCTGGGTCAGGCGGCGTGCTCCCGACGTCGCCGCCCGGCCAGGACCAGGGCGAGCCCGAGCCCGAGCAGGAGCAGGCCGGTCAGCGGGAGGCGCGAGCCGGCCGCACCGGTGTGCGGCAGGGTGGCCGGCTGTTCCACCGTGCCCGGCGCCTGCGCGCCCGGCTGCTGCACCGGCGGCTTCTGGACCGGCGGCTTCTCGATGATCACGCCCTCGACGTCGGTGATCGAGGTGGAGACCGTGTTCGACTCGACCCCCTCCACGGCGCCGGACTGGACCAGCCCGGTGTTGTCGACCTGGGTCAGCGCCTTGCCGTCCACGACCGCCGGGCTCGCGATCCGGGTCTGGAACGAGAGCTCGAGCGAGTCGCCGACCGCCAGCAGGCCGTCGGCCTTGGCCGACACGGTGCGGGTGGCCGGGTTGTAGAGCGGCGTGCACCGCACCTCGCGCTCCGGCGCCGTCGTGGTGGTGCACTCCGCGCTGTCCGCGACATAGGTCGTGCCCGCCGGCACCACGTCCTCGATCGTGACCGCGTTCTGCGCCTCGACGCCCTCCTTCGCGCCGATCTCCACCGTGGCGGTGAGCGAGTAGGTCAGCACGTCGCCGGGCTTCGCCTGCGCCTTGTCGACCGTCTTGACCAGCGACAGGTCGCTGGGGTTGATGACGACCGGCGGGGGCGGCGGGGTGGTGCCACAGGTGGGGGCCGGGTTGAACGTCACCACGTAGGTCTGGACGTTGTCGTTGCCGTTCCAGCCCTTCGCCTCGCCGAGGACGAAGCCCTCCTGGGCGGTGGCGGTGACGGTGGTGCCGCTGACCGAGTAGGTGATGCCGGTCGTCGTCACCGGGGTGATGCTGCCCGGGTAGAGCGTGGTCCCGTCACAGCCGGGCTGGACCAGGCTCGGCGCGCCCGGCGTCACGGTCTGCGGCGGGGTCGGGCAGGTGGTGGGGCCGCCGTACGTGAGCGTGAAGGTCTGCCGCTGCGAGTCACCGGTCCAGCCCTCGGCCGAGCCGAGCACGTAGCCCTCGTCCGCCGTCGCGATAACGAGGTTTCCGTCACTGCTGTAGGTGATGCCCTCGGGAGCAGTCGGCAGCCTGAACGAGCCCGGGACGAGTTCCCCGTTGAC
>JBQCHF010000088.1:0-25447 GCA_051954955.1 Motilibacteraceae bacterium | reverse complement strand
AGCAGGGTGGGGTCGAGCAGGGTGGGGTCGAGCAGGGTGGGGTCGAGCAGGGTCGCGTCGGGCGGGGGGACCAGCAGTGCGCCGGCCACCAGGGCGGCGGCCTCCTGCACGGCCTGCTGCTCCGGCGCCGGGAGCCCGTGCCGGGCGGCGCCGCCGCGGGCCAGCCGGGCCGCCTCGGCCACCTGCACCGCCACCGGGCCGCGCGCCCCTCGCGCGGCCGCGCGCAGCCGGGCCAGCAGCAGCTCGCCGTCGGCGGGGCCCAGCCGGCCGGGAGCCCCGAGCCTGGCGGCGCGGGCGGCCTCGAGGTAGCCCAGCCCCCAGCGCTGCAGCGCGGCGACGGTGGCGGCGGCCCGCACCGCGGCAGCCACGGCGGGCACATCGAGGTAGTCGTCATCGCCGGGTCGACCGGCCGGGAACGGAGCCGAGCTGGGGACCACCACCAGCCGGGCCCGCTGCCCGCGCTGGGCCTCGGGCAGCGCCAGCGGCCCCTCGCGCAGGTGCTCCTCGGCCACCACCAGGACGTGCGGGCGCAGCAGCGCGAGCAGGGCTGCCGGCGGCCGGCGGGTGGTCACGTGAGCGCTGACGGGGGCGGCGCCATCGCTGCTGCCGGGCCGGCCGGCGTCGAGCCCGGCCAGCTGCACGGCACGGCGCACGTCGGCCACCTGGCCGGGCAGGACCACGGCCACCACCCGGCACCGGCCCGTCGCCGCCTCGCGCACCGTCACCACCGTCCGCTCGCCCGGCTGCCGGCGACCGTCCGGTCCGCTCGGTCGGCCCGCCGGCCTCGGCCGCTTCCTCGAAGGGCCGACCGGAGGACTTCCCCGGTCGCCTCTCGAGCATGCGCGCGCAGCGGATGCTCCGCCCGTGGATCACGGGCGGAGCCGGTCAGTGATCGATCAGCCGGCGGTCAGCCGGCGGCGGCGGCCGTCTCGTAGCGGCGGTGCAGCTCGCCCTCGGACAGGCCGCCCCACAGGCCGTAGGGCTCGCGCACCTGCAGGGCGTGGGCGAGGCACTCGACCTGCACCGGGCAGGAGGTGCACACGGCCAGCGCGGCCTCCTCCCGGCGTCGGCGGGCGCCGCCGCGCTCGGCGTCGCCGGCGAAGAACAGGGTGGGGTCGGCCCGTCGGCAGGCGGCCAGGGTCTGCCAGTCCCAGCGGTCGGCGAGCGGTCCAGGCAGGCGAGCGGGCAGGCGAGCGGGCAGGCGAGCGGGCGGGCGAGCGGGCACGACCACGGCGATCCCCCAGCGTCTTGAAGGCGTCGTCGCGATCATGTCGTGGGCGAGCGTCGGGGCGGAAGATGCGTCACGCAAAGTTCACGTACGGGCCCGACGTCCCGGGAGGTGACCGGTCGTCCCCCTCGCCCCGTCTCGCCGGGCTGGGCGGCCCTCGGCCGGGAAGGGCGCGGATCAAGGGACTTGCGGCCGTGGCGGTGGCCCTGCGTCATCGGCAGAGTGAGCCGCGTGAAGCTCGTCTCCCCGGCCGCGCTGGCCGACCTGCTGGGTGCCCGGCTGACCGATCTCGACCGCACCCCCCGCGTCGTCGTCAGCGGCAACTTCGCGACCCCGCACGAGCTGGTGAAGGTGCTCGACGGCGCCCTGCCGCGCTACGTCCTCAACGCGCTCAACGCCCAGCCCGGCCTGCCCGACCGCGAGGGGGTGACGCTGGAGACCAGCTTCGTCGGGGCCGGTATGCGCCGCAGCCCACGGCTGTCCTACGTGCCCTCGCGGCTCTCGCTGGTCCCGCTGCTCTACGGCACCACGCTCGTCCCGGACGTCGTGCTGCTGCACACGTCGGTGCCGGTGGACGGCACGGTCAGCCTGGGCACCGAGGTCAACGTGCTGCCGGCGGCGGTGGAGGCCGTCCGCGCCCGCGGCGGCATGGTGGTGGCCCAGCTGAACCCGCAGATGCCCTACACCTACGGCGACGGCGTGCTGTCGCTGGAGGACGTCGACTACGGCCTCGAGGTGGACGCACCGCTGGCCTCGCCGGGGTCGGTGCCGCCGGACGAGCTGTCCCTGGCCATCGGCGAGCGGGTCGCCGCCCGGGTCGGCGACGGTGCCACCCTGCAGCTCGGCATCGGCGCGGTGCCCGACGCGGTGCTGCTCGGGCTCACCGGCCGGCGCGGGCTGCGGGTGTGGACCGAGATGTTCAGCGACGGGGTGCTCGCCCTGGACGCCGCGGGCGCCTTGGACCCCGACGCGGTGCTGACGACGTCGTTCGTGTTCGGCAGCCCCGAGCTCTACCGGTGGGTCGACCGCAACCCGCGGGTGCGGCTGCTGCGCACCGAGAAGACCAACGACCCGGCGCTCATCGCCCGCAACCGGGCCATGACGTCGGTGAACACCGCGCTGCAGGTGGACCTGTTCGCCCAGGCCAACGCCTCGCGGATCAACGCCCGGATCTACTCCGGCTTCGGCGGTCAGACCGACTTCATCGTCGGCGCCCTGCACTCCCGCGGCGGCCAGGCGCTCATCGCGCTGCGCTCGTGGCACCCGCGGGCAGACTGCTCGACGATCGTGCCGCTGGTGGACGAGCCGGTCACCTCCTTCCAGCACTCGGCGGTGGTGACCGAGCACGGCACCGCGGAGGTCTGGGGCCACGACCAGAGCTCGCAGGCGGCCGCCCTCATCGAGCAGTGCGCGCACCCGTCGGTGCGCGAGGAGCTGTGGGAGGAGGCCCGGGCGCTCGGGCTGGCCTGAGCGCGCGCCGGCGCCGCACAGCCCGGCCCCTGACCGCTTTGCGCACACAGGGGCAGCCTCAAGACGGCGTGTCGCAAGGGCTGACGGCCGACACGCCGCCCGTCGGGCGCGGGGGGTGTGGGCGCACATCGGTCAACGCCGAGTGGCCCGGGCGGGGCAGGATGGGGGCGTGCCGGAGCTGCCCGAGGTGGAGGCCCTGGTCGGGGTGCTGCGCGAGCGGGCCGTCGGCCGGGTGGTGGCGCGCGTCGACGTCGCCGCGATCAGCGTGCTCAAGACCTTCGACCCGCCGGTCACCAGCCTGGGCGGGCTGGAGGTGACCGGGGCGCAGCGGCGGGGCAAGTTCCTCTGCCTCGACGTCGACGGCCTCTGGCTGGTCATGCACCTCGCCCGTGGCGGCTGGCTGCAGTGGAAGGACTCGCTCCCGGCCGCGCCGCCCCGCCCCGGCGGCAAGAACCCGCTGGCGCTGCGCCTGCACCTGGACGACGGCAGCGGCTTCGACCTCACCGAGGCCGGCACCAAGAAGGGCCTGGCCGTCTGGTGCGTGCGCGACCCGGACGAGGTGCCGCAGGTGGCCCGGCTCGGGATCGAGCCGCTGAGCGAGGCCTTCACCGTGGACGCCCTGGCCGCGCTGCTGGCCGGCAGCCGCACCCAGGTCAAGGGGCTGCTGCGTGACCAGTCGGTGATCGCCGGCATCGGCAACGCCTACTCGGACGAGGTCCTGCACCTGGCCCGGCTCTCGCCGTTCAAGCCGGCCGGCAACCTCACCGCCGAGGAGGTGCGGACGCTGCACGCGGCGATCGTCGATACGCTGCGGGACGCCGTCGAGCGCAGCCGCGGCCTGGCCACCGGCAGCCTGAAGGCGGAGAAGAAGAGCGGCATGCGGGTGCACGGGCGCACCGGCGAGGCGTGCCCCGAGTGCGGCGACGTGGTGCGCGAGGTCTCCTTCGCCGACCGGTCGATGCAGTACTGCGCCACCTGCCAGACCGGTGGCCAGGTGCTGGCCGACCGCCGGCTGTCCCGCCTGCTCAAGTAGCGCGCGGCCCGAACCAGCGGCGGCACGGCTCCAGGCCCTCGATGTCGACCTGCCGGCCGCGCCCCGAGGCGCGCCAGTCGGCGGCGGTTAGGCGCAGGTGGGTCAGCGCGGTGAGCCCGGTCGGGGAGTCGGTGAGGCTGACGCCGTTGTCCCGGTAGCCCAGGTGGCGGGAGACGCCGAGCGAGGCGGCGTTGTCGGTGCGGGCCGAGCTCACCGCGGCCAGCGCGCCGAGGTGGTCGAAGGCGAGCGCCAGCACCGCGGTGCGCATCGCGACGCCGAGCCCGCGCCCGCGCACCTCCGGCACCAGCCACGACCCGGAGTCGACAGTGCGCAGCGTCGGGAAGTCCGCGGCCTCCAGCGACTGCACCCCGACCGCGACGCCCTCGCGCTCCACGGCGAGGTCCAGGCACCACGACGTCGGCGACCAGGTGCCCAGCGCGCGCCAGTAGCCCTGGCAGAGCAGGCGGGCCCGGTGCTCCCGCAGCGTCTGCCCAGGCCACCGCTCCGGCCGCGGGTCGTGCTCGTGGTCGTCCGGGTGGATGGCCACCAGGTGCGCCAGGTCGGCCTCGCGGACCGGGCGCAGGCGCACCTGCCCGCACCGCAGCCGCAGGCCGAACAGCGGCCAGTGGGCGGCGTCCTCGGGAACCGGGGTCACCCGCCCACCGTCCCACGCCCGCTGCCCGATCGGCGTTCCCGCACCGGAGGCCGCCTGCGGACCGCGCGGAGGAGGGTCGAGGCGGAAGGGGGCGTTCGCGATGGGCGAGCACGAGCGGGTGCGACAGGTGCGCAGCGGCGAGCTGTTCGTCGGGATCGGGCAGGCCGGCCTGGGGGCGGGCAGCGTGCCGGCTCCGCTGTTCTTCCCCGACGTCGCGTCGGTCATGGTGGTCCTCCTGGCTCCCACGCCGGCCGTCCGCGCGCTGCTCCCGTCACCGCGGTTGCGCCCGGTGCAGGTGCTGCCCGGGCGGACGTTCGTGTGGTTCAGCGCCAGCGACCTCCGCGGCGGCGACCTCGGCCCGCACCAGCAGCTGATGGTTAGCGTCCCGGTCCGCGTGGACGGCGGGGGGCAGGGCGTGCTCCCCGCGCTCCGTGGCAGCGGCGCCTGGTGGACGGTGGACATGCCGGTCAGCTCGCCGCGCGCCCGCGACGTCGACGTCGACGTCGACGTCTTCGGCTTCCCGAGCGAGGTCGCCGAGCTCGACGTCCGGGTGAACTCCACGTCGGCGGAGGTGCGCTGGCTGCACGAGGGCCGCATGGTGCTCGAGCTCGACGCGCAGGTGCGCCGGGCCCGGCCCTACGCCGGCAGCCGGATGCGGCTGGAGTCGGTGAGCGCGAAGGACGGCCGGCTGCTCGGTGCCTGGTGGATGCTGCGGATCGAGCAGATGTCGGTGTCCCGGCTCCGGCCGAGCGCGCGCCTGCGCCTGGGCGACTCCCCGCGTGCGGACCGCCTGCGCGGGCTGGGGCTCGAGGGCCGGTGCCTCGGCCTGCACGTGATCCCGCACGCGGAGGCCGTCCTCACCCCGCCGGTGGAGAGCTGGGACGCCTACGTGCTCCCGGTGCGCCCGCGGGGCGAGCGGCTGGTGGAGGTGGCGCGCTGAAGGTCAGCCGCCCCAACGCTTCCAAGATCATCCGCATTGGGTGAGGGTGCCCCTGAGCCAACAGGTTTGGCTCAGGGTGCCCCTCACCCAGTCCGGATGATCTTCACGGGGCGTCTGCCGGCGTAGAGGGAGTGAGGGTCACCCTCACCCCGAACGAGCCGGGTCTACTCCGCCCGCGGCGGGCGCGCCTTCAACCCCGCGAAGCCGCCGAAGAACATCGCGGCGGCGATCCGGGTGGCCACCGACCAGGTCGGGTAGGCGGCGGTGGCCTGGGCGAGGCGGGCCACCGGGGTGCCCTGGCGGACGGCGAGGACGCCGGGGGCGAGCAGCTCGCCGGCCACCGGGGCCACCGCGGTCATGCCGACCAGGGGGCGCAGCGCGCCGACGCCGAGCCGGGGCGGGCCGGCCACCAGCTGCACGAAGCCGTCGGTCTCGCCGGCGCAGCGAGCGCGGTCGACCAGGCGCATCGGCACCCGGGCCACCAGGGCGCGCTCGCCCCAGCGCTCGAAGGCCTCGGCCTCGGTGACGCCGACGTGGGCGACCTCGGGGTCGGTGAAGGTCACCCAGGGCACGTGCTCGTCGTGCCAGCGCGCCGGCAGCGCGTCGGGCTTGGCGAAGCGCCCCGGACGGTCGGCGAAGAGCAGGTTGCGCACCGCCACCCGGGCCTGGTCGTCGGCGACGTGGGTGAAGGTGAGCGCCGAGGCGCAGTCGCCGACGGCCCACACGTGCTCGGCGCTGCTGCGCAGATGGTCGTCGACGGCCACCCGGCCCGCGCCGTCCACCCGCACCCCGGCCAGCTCCAGCCCCAGGTCCTCGGTGTTCGGCGTCCGGCCGGTGCAGACCAGCACGTGGGTGCCGCGCACCTGGGTGCCGCCGGCCAGGTGCACGACGACGTCGGCGCCGGCCCGCTCCACCCGCTCGGCCTGGGCGGACAGGTGCACCGTGACGCCCTCGCGGCGCAGCACCTCCAGCACGACGGCGGCAGCCCGGGCGTCGTCGCGCGACAGCAGCCGCGGCTGGGACTGCACCAGCGTGACCGGCACCCCGAGCCGGGCGAACGCCTGCGAGAGCTCGCAGCCGATCGGGCCGCCGCCCAGCACCACCAGGTGCCCGGGCGCCTCGGTGAGGTCCCAGACGGTCTCGTTGGTGAGGTAGCCGCTCTCGGCCAGCCCCGGCAGGTCCGGCACCCGCGCGCGGGCGCCGGTGGCGAGCACGAACCGGCGCCCGCGCAGCCGCCGCACCGCCCCGTCGGCACCCGTCACCTCCACGACGTCGCGGGCCACGAACCGCGCCCGGCCGTGCACCAGCTCGATGCCCTGCCGCTTGAGCACCCGCGGCGACTCGTCCTCGTAGACGGTCTCGCGCACCTCGCGCGCGTGCGCCAGCACCGCGGCGACGTCGGCGGTCACCTCGCCGCGCACCCCCCGGTCGGCGGAGGTGCGCGCCCGGTGCACCGTGCGCGCGGTCTCCAGCATCGCCTTGCTCGGCACGCAGCCGAACCAGGTGCAGTCCCCGCCGGGGCGGAAGGCCTCGACCAGCGCCACGCTGCGCCCGGCCCGCTTCACCCCGCGCGCGGCGCCCAGCCCGCCGGTGCCGGCGCCGAGCACGACGACGTCGAACGCGGTCATGTCGGCGTCGAGCGGTGCGCGAGAGGGCGTGGTCACCGGGTCAGTGTGGCGGACCGTGCAGGCAGCTTCGCGCTCGGTGCGGCCACCCGTTCACCTGCTGACAGGCTGCCCGGGCGAGAACAGCGGCGCGAGCCGGTCCCAGCGCGCGGTCTGGCAGCCGTCGGTGCGCGAGAAGCGCGCCTGGACCGGCCGGCCGCGCCAGGTGCCGGTCACGGTGGCGGTCTGCGGGCCGCCGTAGATCTGCGAGCACAGCGTGCCCGTGGGCACCTCGGCGAAGGGGTCGGGAGCAGCGGAGGCCAGGGCCGCGCAGGCCGCGCCCGGTGCCGGGTGGGTGCCGCCGGGCGGGTCGCAGCTGAGCGTCCAGGTGGTCGGCGGGCGCCCGGGTCCCGGGTGCACGGTGACGGTGAGCCGGGTGCCTGCCGTCACCGGGGTCCCGGGCGACGTCGCTGACCCGGGCGACGACCCCGTCCCCACGGTGCCGCCCTCGCCGCAGGCGGCCAGCAGCACCGCGAGCAGGGCCAGGCCCAGCAGCGGAGCGGGGCGACGTCGACGGGTGCCTCCCATGCGTCCTGCGACGCACCGCCCGGGTGGCCGGTTCCCCCGCCGGCGGCTCTGGTCGACGGGCCGGGCAGCGCCGGACACGGGCGGGCAGGGCAGCATGGGGACCGTGTTCCCGCCCTCGATGCCCTCGATCCCCACCGTCGCGGCCGCGCAGGTGCCCGACGACGCCGTCCTCGTCGACGTCCGCGAGCCGGACGAGTGGGCGGCCGGTCATGCGCCCGGTGCGCTGCACGTGCCGCTCTCGCAGCTGCCCCAGCGGCTGGACGAGGTGCCCGACGACCGGCCGGTCGTGGTCGTCTGCCGGGTCGGCGGCCGCTCGGCGCAGGCCGTGGCCTGGCTCAACGCACAGGGCTGGGACACCGCCAACCTCGACGGCGGCATGTTCGCCTGGGTGGCCGCGGGCCGCCCGCTGGTCGCCGACGGCGGCGACCCGCAGGTGATCTAGCAGCGGTCTAACGGCGCAGCTGCGCGTACAGCGCCACGCAGTCCTCGTAGGTCGGCAGCAGCCCGGCCGTCCGGGCCTCGGCCAGGGTGGGGGCGTCGGTGTCCTTCGGGGACAGCAGCGGCTCGACGTCGGCGGGCCAGGGCAGCGCGAGCTCCGGGTCCAGCGGGTGCAGCCCGTGCTCCCGGTCGGGGTTGTACGGCGCCGAGCACAGGTAGCTGACGACGGCGCCGTCGGTGAGCGCCATGAACGCGTGGCCCAGGCCCTCGGCCAGGTAGAGCGCCCGGTGGTCGACGTCGTCCAGGCGCAGCGCGTCCCACCTGCCGAACGTCGGCGAGCCGACGCGGATGTCGACCACGACGTCGAGCACCGCGCCGGACAGGCAGGTGACGTACTTGGCCTGGCTGGGCGGGACGTCGGCGAAGTGCACTCCGCGCACCACCCCGCGGGCGGACACCGAGCAGTTGGCCTGGGCCAGTGCGAGCGGGTGCCCGACGGCCTCGGCCAGCACCTCGGCCCGATAGGTCTCCAGGAACCGGCCGCGCTCGTCCGGGAAGACGCGCGGGGTCAGCTCGAAGGCGTCGGGCACCTCGAGGGCGCGGACCTGCATGCTCACCCCTCCCGCTCGAGCAGGTCGAGCAGGTACTGCCCGTAGCCGCTCTTGAGCAGGGGCTCGGCGAGGTCGGCCAGCTGCGCGGAGCTGATGAACCTCTCGCGCCAGGCCACCTCCTCCACACAGCCGATCTTCAGGCCCTGCCGGTGCTCCACCACCCGGACGAACTCCGAGGCCTGCACCATCGAGTCGAAGGTGCCGGTGTCCAGCCATGCGGTGCCGCGGTCCAGCACGGTGACGCCCAGCCGCCCCTGCTCGCGGTAGGCGTCGTTGACGCCGGTGATCTCCAGCTCGCCGCGGGCGCTGGGCGTGAGCCCGGCGGCGATGTCGACGACGTCGTTGGCGTAGAAGTACAGGCCAGGCACGGCATAGCTGGACTTCGGCTTGTCCGGCTTCTCCTCGATGCTGAGGACCTTGCCGCCGTCCTCGAACTCGACGACGCCGTAGGCCCGCGGGTCCGACACGTGGTAGGCGAAGATGCGGCCGCCGTCGGGGTCGCGCGAGTCCTTGAGGCTGCGGCCGAATCCCGCGCCGTAGAACAGGTTGTCGCCCAGCACCAGCGCCACGCTCTGGTCGCCGACGAAGTCGCGGCCGATGACGAACGCCTGGGCCAGGCCCTCGGGCCGGGGCTGGGCCGCGTAGGTCAGCTGCAGGCCCAGGTGCGAGCCGTCGCCGAGCAGCCGCTGGAACTGCGCCTGGTCCTCCGGGGTGGTGATCACGAGGATCTCGCGGATGCCGGCCAGCATCAGCGTGGACAGCGGGTAGTAGATCATCGGCTTGTCGTAGACCGGCAGCAGCTGCTTGGACACGGCCGAGGTGACCGGGTGGAGCCGGGTGCCCGTCCCCCCGGCGAGGATGATCCCGCGCACCCGGTCACCGTAGCCGGGGCGGCCGAGCGGCGCGCCGCCGTGGGTACGATCCGCCCAGTGAGCCTCCAGCCGCACGAGCACGTGCAACCCGGCCCCCTGCCCGGCGACGCCCCGGTCGTCGGCGCCGAGCCGCGCTCGGAGCGGGACCGCCGGCACGGGCCGCGGCTCGACCCCACCCTCGACGTCACCGTGGTGCTCCCCTGCTACAACGAGCAGGACCACGTGCTGCTCGAGCTCGAGCGGATCACCGCCGCGATGGAGGCCAGCGGCTACTCCTACGAGCTGCTCGTCATCGACGACAAGTCCACCGACGGCACGCTGGCCAAGCTGGACGCGGTGCGCGCGCAGTACCCGCGGATGCGCCTGATGCCCTTCAGCCGCAACGGCGGCTCGGGCACCGCCCGGCGGATCGGCACCCAGGAGGCGCGCGGCCGCATGGTCGTGTGGACCGACGCGGACATGACCTACCCGAACGAGCGGATCCCGGAGCTGGTGCGGTTCCTGGAGGAGAACCCCGACGTCGACCAGGTGGTCGGTGCGCGCACCTCGGAGCAGGGCACGCACAAGCTGCTGCGGGTGCCGGCCAAGTGGGTCATCCGCAAGACCGCGGAGTACCTGGCCAGCACCTCCATCCCGGACCTCAACTCCGGCCTGCGCGCGTTCCGCCGCGACGTCTCGCTGCCCTACCTGCGCCTGCTGCCGCCGGGATTCTCCTGCGTCACCACCATCACGCTGGCGTTCCTGCAGAACCAGCACGGCGTGGCCTATGTGCCGATCGACTACGCCAAGCGGGCCGGGGAGTCCAAGTTCCACCCGTTCCGCGACGCCTACCGCTACATCCTCCAGGTGCTGCGGATGGTCATGTACTTCAACCCGCTCAAGGTGCTCATGCCGCTGGCCCTGTGGCTGTTCGGCATCGGCATCGTCAAGGCACTGACCTTCGACCAGGTCCGGCACCTGTTCTACGTGCCGGCCAACTCGATCCTGCTCATCGTCACCGGGCTGCTCATCGGGTCGGTGGCGCTGCTGGCCGACCTCATCGTCCGCAGCCGCGGCGAGTGAGCCCTCCGGCGGGGAGCGCGCCGTGACAGCTGAGCCAGCACCGGAGCAGGCAACCCAGCAGCCCGAGCCCGCCCGGCCGTCGCTGCGCAGCCGGTTGCTCACCTGGGGGCTGCTCGCCCTGGTCGTGGCCGGGTTCGCGGTGGCGCTCGGCGGGCGGTGGGGCGAGGTCGCGCACGAGCTCGGGCAGCTCGACGCCGGCGCGGTGGTCGCCTCGCTGGTGCTCGCGGTGGTCGCGGTGGCCTGCTCGGGCGCGGCGTGGGCGCGGGTGCTGGCCGACCTCGGTTCGCCGGTGCCCGCCCGGCCGGCCGCGCGGCTGTTCTTCGTGTCCCAGCTGGGGAAGTACGTGCCCGGCTCGGTCTGGCCGGTGGTCGTGCAGATGCGGCTCGGGCGCGCGCTCGGCGTGCCGCGCACCCGCACCGCGCTGGCGTTCGTCATCACCGTCGGGCTGAGCATCGTCGTCGGCGGGCTGGTGGGGCTGGCCGGGCTGCCGGCGCTGGCCGCGCACGGCACCTCGGCGGTGCCCTGGCTGGTGGCCGTGGCCGCCGGGGTCGGCCTGGTGGTGCTGCACCCGCGGGTGCTCAACGGCGCGCTGGCGCTGGCGCTGCGGCTGCTGCGTCGCCCGCCGCTGGAGCAGCCGCTGCCCGGGCGCGGCATCGCCGTGGTGGCCCTGTGGCTGCTCGCCTTCTGGGTGGCCGCGGGGCTGCACGTGTGGGTGCTGGCGGTCGACCTCGGCGCCCCGGCCGGGCGGTCGCTGCCGGCGGCCGTGGGCGGGTTCGCGCTGGCGTTCTGCGCCGGGGTGCTGGTGGTGCTGCTGCCGGCCGGCGCGGGGGTGCGGGAGGTCGCGCTCACCGCGGCCCTGGGCACGGTGCTGCCGGCAGGTGCCGCGGTGGCGATCGCCCTGGTGTCCCGCTTCCTGCTGGCGGTCACCGACGGGCTGCTCGCCGGCGTGGCCTGGCTGCTGGACCGCTCCCCCGCGGTGCCCGTGCCCTCGCCGGCCGAACGCGCCGAGCACGTCGAGCACGTCGAGCACGTCGAGCACGTCGAGCACGGACCCTCTCCTACGGACGGCGGGCGACCGCCACGAGGGTGATCCCGCGGTCCGGGAACCGCCGCTGCACCGGCCGCCACGGGGCCGCGGCCGCGCGCATCGCCAGGCCGGCCAGCGGGCGGGCCGGCTGCAGCAGCCGGCCGCTGGTGGCGGTGCGCTCCTGCTCCTGGCCCGACGTCGCCGCCTCGGCCGCGGGGCCGCCGCGGCGGCGGGCCACCAGGTTGCGGGCGGTCTCCAGCGCGAGGCCGACCGGGAAGCCGTAGTGCACGACCCGCTCGCCGGTGAGCCCGGCCGCCCGCAGCCGCTCGGCCAGCACCGGCGGGTCGTAGCGGCGGTAGTGCCCCACCATCGCGTCCCACGGGCCGAGCCGGTGCTGGTAGCCGGGCACGCTCAGCGCCAGCGTGCCGCCCCGGCGCAGCCGGCCGGCCCACGCGGCGAGCGCGGCGACGTCGTCCTCGAGGTGCTCGAGCACCTCGAAGGCGCAGACGACGTCGAAGCCGCGGTCCGGCTCGTCCTGCTCCAGCGACTCGAACGTCGCGTTGCGCACCTCGCCGCGGCCGACGGCGGCGATGCGCCGGCGGGCCACGGCGTAGGAGGTGGGGTCGGGCTCCAGCCCGAGGTAGCGCGGGTAGCGCCGGGCCAGCCGGGCCCCCACCGCGCCCTGCCCGCAGCCGACCTCGAGCACGTCCTGCGCGTCGGCCGGCAGCAGGCGCGAGACGACGTCCCAGCGCAGCGTGGCGGCGATGGTGAGCGGGGGCAGCTCAGGCACGGGTGATCTCCTCGAGCCGGGCCAGCAGCGGGCGCACCACCTGCGCCGGCGCGAAGGCGGACCCGGCGAGCCTACGGGCGCGGTCGGCCAGGTCCGCGCAGCGCTCCCGGTCCGCGGCCAGCTCGGCGAGCGCGGCGGCCAGGGCGTCGGCGTCGCCGGGCGGGACGAGCACGGCGGTCCCCTCCAGCAGCCGGCGCTGCGGCGGGGTGTCGCTGGTGACCAGGGCGCAGCCGGCGGCGGCGCCCTGGAACACCTTGTTCGGCACCACCCGCAGCGCCTTGGGGCCGGTGCCGAACACGCCCAGGCAGACGTCGTGGGTGGCGACCAGCGCCGGCAGCTCCCGCGGGGTCACCCAGGGCACCCAGGTGATCCGCGGGTCGTCGCCGGCCAGCCGCTGGGCGGCGGCGAGGTCCTGGCCGCCGCCGACCATCGTCACGGCCACCGGCAGGTCGCTGGCCCGTGCCAGGGCGGCGGCGATGACCGGCGCCCCCTGCAGCGGGGTGAACAGCCCGAAGAAGACCACCCGCAGCGGCCCGTCTCTGGTGACCGGAGGACGGGCCTCGCCGACCCGCAGCCAGTCCCTGGGCGCACCGACCGGCACCACGACGGCGCGATCGCGCAGGGCGTCGGGCACCAGGGCGGCGTGCTCGTCGGTGTCCAGCACGACGACGTCGGCGGCGCGCAGCGCGGCGGCGTCGATCCCGCGCAGCAGGCGCTGCTTGAGGGCGCCGCGCTCGCCGCGGTCGGCGGCGGTGTCGGCGGCGAAGACCAGGTGGTCGAGCACCAGGACCGCGCGGGGGAACAGCCGCCGCGCCAGGTGGACGTCGAAGTGGCCGAGGTAACCGACCAGCACGACGTCGACCGGTCCCTCCTGACGCAGCCGCAGCGCCCGGCGGACCAGCGCCGACCAGCAGCGGGCCAGCCGCAGCGCCAGCAGGGGCAGCCGCCACGGCTGGCGCAGGATCGCCACCCGCTGCGCGGTCCCGAGGCCCAGCGGCGCGTCGCACTCGACGACGTCGTGACCGGCCGCGCGCAGCCCGTCGCGCAGCACGCCCACCCGGGGGTGGGCGGCGGCGTCGTAGGTGCCGAAGACGACGATGCGCACGGGGGCATCCTCGCCCGCCCCGGGCGGATCGGTCTCCTCCCGCCTCGGGCCGCACTACCGTGAAGGCACCATGAGGATCCTGATCACGGGGGGCGCCGGCTTCATCGGGTCCCACTTCGTCCGCACGCTGCTCACCGACGGCTACCCGGCGTTCGCCGGCGCCGACGTCGTCGTGCTGGACAAGCTCACCTACGCCGGCAACCTGGCCAACCTCGCCCCGGTGGCGCAGGACCCGCGGCTGCACGTGGTGGAGGGCGACATCCTCGACCCGCGGCTGGTCGACGAGCTGATGGCGGGCACCGACCTGGTCGTGCACTTCGCCGCCGAGTCGCACGTCGACCGCTCGATCCTGGGTGCCGCCGACTTCGTCATGACCAACGTGGTCGGC
Source organism: Motilibacteraceae bacterium (assembly GCA_051954955.1). GTDB lineage: Bacteria > Actinomycetota > Actinomycetes > Motilibacterales > Motilibacteraceae > JBQCHF01. The sequence goes on along the minus strand of JBQCHF010000088.1, from coordinate 11,636 downwards.
ACCCAGACGCTGCTCGACGCCGCCCTGCGCCGGAGCGTGGGGACGTTCGTGCACGTCTCCACCGACGAGGTCTACGGCTCGATCGACGCCGGCTCCTGGCCCGAGAACCACCCGCTCGAGCCGAACTCGCCGTACTCCGCCTCCAAGGCCGGCAGCGACCTGCTCGCCCGCGCCTACGCCCGCACCCACGGGATGGACGTGCGGATCACGCGCTGCTCGAACAACTACGGCCCCTACCAGTTCCCCGAGAAGGTCGTCCCGCTGTTCGTCACCAACCTGCTCGACGGCCAGGACGTGCCGCTCTACGGCGACGGGCTCAACGTGCGCGACTGGCTGCACGTCGAGGACCACTGCCGCGGCATCGCGCTGGTGGCCGAGAAGGGGCGCCCCGGCGAGGTCTACAACATCGGCGGCGGGACCGAGCTGACCAACCGCGAGCTCACCGAGAAGCTGCTGGCGGCCTGCGGCGCGGACTGGTCGCGGGTGCGGCCGGTGCAGGACCGCAAGGGTCACGACCGCCGCTACTCGGTCGACATCGGCAAGATCTCCGCCGAGCTCGGCTACGCCCCGCAGGTGCCCTTCGAGCAGGGCCTGGCCGAGACCGTGCAGTGGTACCGCGACCGGCGCGACTGGTGGGAGCCGCTCAAGGAGCGGGCGGCCCTCTCCCGATGAGCCGCCCGATGACCCGCTGGCTGGTCACCGGGGCCGGCGGCATGCTCGGCCACGACGTCCTCGCCGTGCTCGCCGGCCGCGCGCAGGACGACGTGCTCGGGCTGGACCGGGCCGCGCTCGACGTCTCCGACGCGGCGTCGTGCCTGGACGCGGTCCGCGGCTGCGACGTCGTCGTCAACGCGGCGGCCTACACGAGGGTCGACGACGCCGAGAGCCACGAGCCCGAGGCGTTCGCCGTGAACGCCGTCGGCGCGGCCAACCTGGCCCGGGCCTGCGCACGGCACGGGGCCACCCTGGTGCACGTCTCCACCGACTACGTGTTCGACGGCACCGCGGCTGCGCCGTACGCCGAGGAGGCGCCGCTCGCCCCGCGTTCGGCGTACGGGCGCACCAAGGCCGCGGGCGAATGGGCCGTGCGCGCGGAGCTTCCCGAGCGGTCCTACGTGCTGCGCACCGCCTGGCTCTACGGCGAGCACGGGCCATCCTTCGTGCGCACCATGCGGCGGCTGATGGGCGAGCGGGAGACCGTGGACGTCGTCGACGACCAGCACGGGCAGCCCACCTGGTCCCTCGACCTCGCCCAGCGGATCGCGGCGCTCGTCGACGCCGGCGCACCGGCGGGGACCTACCACGCCACCAACGCCGGCTCCACCACCTGGTGGGGGCTGGCCCGCGCCGTCTTCGAGCTGTCCGGGGCGGACCCGGCGCGGGTCCGGCCCACCACCACCGACCGGTTCCCGCGGCCCGCGCCGCGCCCGGCCTGGTCGGTGCTCGGCCACGACGGGTGGGAGCGGGTTGGGCTGGCCCCGCTGCGCCCGTGGCGCGAGGCGCTGGCCGAGTTCTGCCGCGACCTGCGCTGACCCGTCGCCGACGTGATCACCCGGAGGGGAGAGCGGCCGGCAGCGGGGTAGTGTCCGCGCAGTCAGGACGGGGTGGCGCGACACCGATGACCGACGGGTGCGGGGAGACATGAGCCCAGACGATGCGAGCCCAGACGATGCGAGCCCAGACACTGCGAGCCCAGACACTGTGAGTGCGGACAGGGTGGGGCCGGACACTGTGGTCACTGCGGTCGACAGGAAGCTGGTGGACGACCCGACCTCCCAGGTCGTGCACGAGGAGCGGCCCTGGGGCGGGTTCGAGCAGCTGGCCCACAACGTCACCTGCACGGTGAAGATCATCCGGGTGGACCCCGGGCACCGGCTCAGCCTGCAGCGGCACAGCCACCGCGGGGAGTTCTGGACCGTGCTGGACGAGCCGATGACCATCGAGGTCGACGAGCACACCTGGGTCGCGCAGCCCGGCGAGAAGGTGTGGGTGCCGCAGGGCTCCACCCACCGGATGAGCAACCGCGGCGAGCGTCCCACCCGCATTCTGGAGATCGCCTTCGGCGACTTCGACGAGGCCGACATCGAGCGGCTCGAGGACGACTACGCCCGCCAGATGGTGCCGCCGACCAACCCCGACCGGCACTACGCCGCCCCGCCCGGGCACGTCGACTGACGGCTCTAGCCTCCGGCGCGTCGTCTAGGAGCAGTCCTAGACAGCCGCATACGGTCCTCGAATGGACCCGGTGCGCAACCCCTACGCCCCCGGCGCCGGTCAGCGTCCGCCCGAGCTGGCCGGCCGCGACCGCGAGCTGGCGCAGTTCGACGTCGTGCTCGAGCGGATCGCGCGCGGGCGTCCCGAGCGCAGCCTGGTGCTCACCGGGCTGCGCGGGGTCGGCAAGACGGTGCTGCTCAACGCGCTGCGCAGCCAGGCGGTCAACCGGTTGTGGGGCACCGGCAAGATCGAGGCCCGGCCGGACCAGTCGCTGCGCCGGCCGGTGGCCAGCGCGCTGCACATGGCGGTGCGCGAGATCGCTCCGCGGCACCGCGACCCGGACCGGGTGGACGAGTTCCTGGCGGTGCTCAAGGCGTTCGCGCTGCGCGACCCGGCCCCGCCCAAGGGCGCGGCCAAGCAGTGGCAGCCCGGCATCGACGTGCCGGCCGCGCGCGGACGGGCCGACTCCGGGGACATGGAGATCGACCTGGTCGAGCTGCTCTCCGACGCCGCGTCGGTGGCCCAGGACGTCGGCGTCGGCATCGCGCTGTTCGTCGACGAGATGCAGGACCTCGGTCCGGTCGACGTCTCGGCCGTCTGCGCGGCCTGCCACGAGCTGAGCCAGTCCGGCGCGCCGCTCATCGTCGTCGGCGCCGGGCTGCCGCACCTGCCCGCGGTGCTCTCGGCCAGCAAGTCCTACAGCGAACGGCTCTTCCGCTACCTGCGCATCGACCGGCTGGACCGCGCGGCGGCCGACCGCGCGCTCACCGCGCCGGCCCTGGACGAGGGCGCGGAGTTCGAGCCGGCCGCCCTGGACGCGCTCTACGCCGCCACCGACGGCTACCCCTACTTCGTCCAGGCCTACGGCAAGGCGGTCTGGGACGCGGCGCCGGCCAGCCCGGTGACCGCGGTGGACGTGCGCGTCGCCTCGCCGGAGGCCGAGGCCGAGCTCGCCCTGGGCTTCTTCGGCAGCCGCTACGAGCGCGCCACCCCCGCCGAGCGCGAGTACATGCGCGCGATGGCCGACCTCGCGGTGACGGAGGGCGCGGACGGCAGCGACGGCCCCGACGGCAGCGACGTGCCGGTGGCCACCAGCGCCGTCGCGGACCTGCTCGGGCGCAAGCCCTCCAGCCTGTCGCCGGCGCGGGACAGCCTGATCAAGAAGGGGCTGGTCTACAGCGCCGAGCGCGGGCTCATCGCGTTCACCGTGCCGCACTTCGGGAGGTACCTGCGGGCACACGGGGGGTGAGGTCTGCGGCCCGATCGGCGGCCGGCTCAGGCATGCCGCGCAGCCGCAGATGACCGGTCGGCGAAGAGCAAGGGCGCTGGTGACGGGAGGAGTCCCGTCGGGGCGGTTCGTGCGTCCGGCCGGAGGTCTCATGATCATCCCTGGTAGATGAAGGGAACCTTCGGCCAATAGGTTCGAATGAAGGTGCCCTTCACCCAACCGGGACCGCCCTCACGGCTGAGCTCGGCCGCCTGGCCCGCCGCGCGCGGGGCCGCCCCGTCACCAGCGCCGTTGACCGTGCGGGCCGCCGACGCATGCAGCGGACGAGAAGCACCCTGCCGCTTTCTCCCGCCCTCTAGCCACAGCCCTAGAAACCCGCAGACACGGCGAGAGCCGCGCAGAGAGCCGTGGGACGATGTCCCCCGTGGCCGCCGCTCTGGAGACCGCGCTCGTCGACGCCGTCGGCGCCGCGCACGTGCTCACCGACCCCGACCTCACCGCCCCCTACGAGACCGACTGGACCCGCCGCTGGAGCGGCCGGGCCCGGGCCGTGGTCCGGCCGGCCGACACCGAGCAGGTGGTCGCGGTCGTCAAGGCCTGCGCCGAGGCCGGCGTGCCGGTCGTGCCGCAGGGCGGCAACACCGGGCTGGTGGGGGCGGCTGTGCCGACCCACGGCGAGGTGGTGCTCTCCACCCGGCGGCTGACCCGGCTCGACCCGGTCGACCCACTCTCCGGGCAGGTCACCGTGGGCGCCGGGGTCACCCTCGCCGCCCTCCAGCAGCACGCCAAGGCCGCCGGCTGGGCCTACGGCGTCGACCTCGCCGCGCGCGACAGCGCCACCGTGGGCGGCACCGTGGCCACCAACGCGGGCGGCGTGCGGGTGGTCAAGCACGGCATGACCCGGGCCCAGGTGCTCGGCATCGAGGCGGTGCTGGCCGACGGCTCGGTGGTCAGCCACCTGCAGGGCCTGCTCAAGGACAACACCGGCTACGACCTCGAGGGCCTGCTCACCGGCAGCGAGGGCACCCTCGGCATCATCACCGCGGTCCGGATGCGGCTGGTCCGCCCGGAGACCGGCGGCGAGGTCGTCCTGGTCGGTCTGCCCGACGTCCGCACCGCGCTGGAGGTCGTCGCCGGACCGGGCCGCGCTGCCGGCCTGCGCGCCGCCGAGGTGCTGCTGTCCCCCTGCCTGGACCTGGTCCGGCAGGTGACGGGCCTGCCGGCCCCGCTCGAGCGCGGCGACTGGCCGGCCGTGCTGCTCATGGAGACCGACGAGCTGCCCGAGCTCGACGACGACGTCGACGCCGCGGTGGACCCGGGGCTGTGGCACTACCGCGAGCGGCTCACCGAGTCGATCTCCACCGTCGGCGTCCCGCACAAGCTCGACGTCAGCCTGCCGGCCGCCACCATGCCCGACTTCGTGGCCGCGCTGCCCGAAGCGGTCGCCCCGCACACCGCCTACGTCTTCGGCCACCTCGCCGACGGTAACCTGCATGTGAACGTGCTCGGCCCCGAGCCCGACGACGAGACCGTCGACGACGCGGTCCTGCGGCTGGTCGCCGCCCACGGCGGCAGCGTGTCCGCGGAGCACGGCATCGGCCGGGCCAAGACCGCCTGGCTGGGGCTGAGCCGGTCGCCGGCGGAGCTGGCGGCCATGCGGGCGGTCAAACGGGCGCTCGATCCGGCTGGCTTGTTCTCCCCGGGGGTCTTGCTTCCGCCGGCCTAGCTCCGAGGCCGGGTCGTGTTCGTCCCAGGGGCGGTGCGGCAGCCGTCAGGGGTTGGCGACCAACCGGAGCAGGGTGCAGTCGAGGTCGACGAGGGCGCCGATGCGCAGCCCCGACTCCTCCCGGCGCGGAGGGTGCAGCCGCGGCCACCCGCGCGTGCGCTCGGGCACGCCGGCCTCGAGGCAGACCCGGTAGAAGGCGTCGACGTCGTCGAGCCGGAGGCAGCACGAGAAGGAGCTCGTGGCAGGGTCGAGGTCGGGGAAGGGAAGAACTCGAGGGTCAGCTCGTCGCGGGCCAGGATCATCCAGCCGTCGTCGCGGAACTGCTCGGCGAACCCGAGTGCCCGGTAGAAGACCGCAGTCGTGTCCAGATCGCGGGCAGGCAGGTTGGGCGTCGCGAGATTCGTCACCTCAGGCAACCTAGGAGGAGGCTGGGGCACGGGCAACGCCGGAAGTGCCCACGGGACGCCGTCTCAGGAGTCATGTGAGGTTCCCGCTCGGCGCAGGAACTGCGTGATCAGCAACAGAACCCGCGTGGGCGCGTCGAGCGGGTTACCTCACGCGACCTGAGGAGAATGGCGGCTCGTGACAGCGAGTCGCCCTCCTCAGGTGGTGGCCCACCGGGGCGCGAGCGAGGCGGTGCCCGAGCACACGCTCGCCGCCTACCTCAAGGCGATCGAGGACGGTGCCGACGCGCTCGAGTGCGACGTGCGGCTCACCCGCGACGGGCACCTGGTCTGCGTGCACGACCGCCGGGTCGACCGCACCAGCAACGGCCGCGGGCTGGTCAGCACGCTGGAGCTGGCCGAGCTGGCCGACCTGGACTGGGGCTCCTGGCACGGCCGCCCGCCCCGCCCGCACGGTTTCGCCCGGCTGGCGCAGGCGTGGGAGCAGGGCACCCTGCGACTGGCCGAGCCCCCGGACGAGCCGCTGCACCAGCCACTGCACGAGCCACTGCGCGAGCCACTGCGCGAGCCGGTCAGCGACGACGACGAGGCCGTCGACGTCGTGAGCGGCGAGGAGGACGGCGACCCCGCCCGCCGGCGCATCCTCACCCTGGCCCGGCTGCTCGAGGTGGTCGCCGACGCCGACCGCCCGGTCCAGCTGGCGGTGGAGACCAAGCACCCGACCCGCTACGCCGGGCTGGTGGAGCGCCGGCTGGTCGAGCTGCTCGACCGGTTCGGCTGGGGCCACCCTCGGCTGGGGCAGCAGACCCCAGTGCGGGTGATGAGCTTCTCGCCGCTGAGCCTGCGCCGGCTGCGACTGCTGGCGCCCAGCCTGCCCTCGGTGCTGCTCATGGAGCGGGTGCCGCTGCGCTACCGGGACGGCACGCTCCCGCCCGGCGTGCGGATCGCCGGCCCGGGCATCGACGTCATCCGGGCCCACCCCCGCTACGTCGAGCGGGTGCACCGCCGCGGCGGCGCGGTCCACGTGTGGACGGTGGACCGGGACGAGGACGTGCAGCGCTGCCTGGAGCTCGGCGTCGACGCGATCATCACCAACCGCCCGGCGCACGTGCTCGCGGCGGTCCGGGCGCACGCCGGCTGACCCGGCGCCGGACGGTGAGCCAGCAATGATCGTTCCCACCCCGCCCGGCCGGTTTCCGTGCCATGCCCGGGGGGCACCTCACCGACAGGACGTCTCGGAGGGAGCTCGTCGGCCATGCGCGGTCTGGAGGGGGTGACGGTGGCGGCCACCCGCACGGTGCTCGTGCCGTTCGCAGCCGCGTCGGTCGCCACGGCGCGGCGCACGCTGGCCGACGACCTGTTCGCCCACCATCTCCCCCGCGTCACCGTCGAGGACGCCGTGCTGGTGCTCTCGGAGCTGCTCAGCAACGCCCTCAAGCACGCTCGCCCGCTGCCCTCGGGCCGGGTCGAGGTCCGCTGGAGCACCACCGGGTCCAGCACCAGTCCACGGGTCGAGCTGGCCGTCGTCGACGGCGGCGGCCCCACCCGTCCTCGACCGGCGGCCGCCTCCCTGTCGGCCACCGGCGGGCGCGGCCTGGGCATCGTGGGCGACCTCGCCGACGACTGGGGCGTGCTCGACGAGGAGGGCACCACCACGGTCTGGGCGGTGGTGAGCGGCGAGCGCCGGACGGTCGGTGCCGCGGGGGCCCCCGGGCCGCGCTCCTACCGCTGACCGTCCACCCCTGACCGTCCGCCCCTGACCGTCCGCCCCTGACCGTGCACCCGCTGACCGTGCACTGCTGATCGTGCTTGTCGCTGGTCCGCGCACCGGATCGCCGCGCACTGCTGACCGTGCACCCGCGGACGCTGCACCCTGCGCAGGCTCGACGGCCCCGGCACATAGGCTCGGCGTCCGCGCCGCCCCCGCGGTGCCCGCCCGGCTCCGGCCCGGCGTGCTCCCCGACGTCCCCGCTGGAGTGCTCCCCATGGGCAAGAAGGCCGCCCGCCGCGCCGTCGTCACCGCCTCCCGGCCCGACGGCGGCCCGCAGACCGAGGCGACCGACGTGCCGGTCGTCGGCGCCCGCGAGCCCTGCCCGTGCGGCTCTGGCCGGCGCTACAAGGCCTGCCACGGCCGGGAGGCCGCCCGGGCCGGCGAGGCACTGGTGGCCCGCCCGTTCGCGGGCCTGCCCGGCGAGCCGGACTGGGTGGCGCTGCGCGAGGTGGTGCCGGCCGCCACCGCCCCGCTCGCCCTCGCCCCCGAGGTCGCGGCCCAGCACGGGGCGGGCGAGGGGGTCACCGTCACCCTCTCCACCGTCCTCCCGCTGGCGTGGCCGGCGCTGCGCCGGGCCGACGGCGCGGTGCTGCTCGGGCTGCAGACCCACACCGCCAGCGGGGACCCCAGCCGGGACGTCGCCGCCGCCCTGCTGCGGGCGCTGGACGCCGAGCCGGGCACGCCGGTGGTGCCCGCCGGCCTGCCCGAGGCCGGCCCCCGCCTGCAGGACGTGCTCGACCTGTCCGCGCCGCTGCAGGTCACCGTGCACGAGGGGTTCGACTACTGGATCGAGGGGGCCGACGAGGCCGGCCCCGAGGTCCGCTCCTCGCTGGAGCGCGCCAACGCGGCCGTCGTCCCGACGGTCCGGCTCACCGGGGTGGAGGCCGCCTACTGGTGCCGGATGCGCGAGCGCGACCATCTGCGCTGGGTCATGCCGCACGAGGAGGAGGCGCTGCTCGACGCGCTGGCCCGCCTGGCCGCGGCCGGCGCCACCTCGCTCGGCGAGGGCACCCGCTACGTCGGCAGCTTCCGCGCGCACGGCCTGCTCGTGCCGGTCTGGGACCTGGTGCCGGGCGCCCCGGCCGAGGCGGTGGAGGAGCCCGCGGCGGCATTCGGGCAGCGTCTGGAGGAGGCCCTGGCCACCACCGCCCCGCTCACCGCCGAGCAGCGCCGGGCCCGGCAGGGGCTGATGTCGCGGCAGGTGACCCTGCGTTGAGTCACCGCGCGAAAGATCCGATTTGTGGCGTCTCTCGTCACTTCTCGTGGCGCTGCCGTCAACTCTTGGCAAAGACGGCCCGGCTCATGTTGCAGCGCGAAGTTCCTGCGCTAGATTTCTCCCCGAAGCCCGGCCGCTACCGCATCCCCCGTCGGTAGCGGTCGGGCTATCCAGTTCTCCGGGCCGGTAGGCCCCTGCCGGCCGCTGCTGCGGCCGCGGTCCCCGCGCAGGTGGCTCGCTAGGCTCCTGCGCCGTGAGCCCTGTCGCTGAGCACCCTCTCGGTGAGAGCTCTGCCGGTGAACGCAGGGTCGCCGTGGTGGTGCCGGCCAAGGACGAGGCGCAGCGCATCGAGGCCACCGTCCGTGCCGCCGCGCGCATCCCCCACGTCGACGTCGTCGTGGTGGTGGACGACGGCTCGCAGGACGCCACCTCCTCCATCGCCACCGGGGCCGGTGCGCTGGTCACCCGGCACCGGCGCACCCGGGGCAAGGCCGCGGCGATGGAGACCGGTGCGGAGCTGGTGCGGGTGCTGGACCGTCGCGACCGGCTGGCCCAGCCCAGGGCGCTGCTCTTCCTCGACGCCGACCTGCAGGACACCGCTGCGGCCGCCGCCCCGCTCACCGAGCCGGTGCTGGCCGGCGAGGCCGACATGACCATCGCCGTGCTGCCGGCCCAGTCCACCGCCGGCGGCGGCCACGGCTTCGTCGTGCGCCTGGCCCGCGAGGGCATCCGCCGCGCCACCGGCTGGACCCCCACGCAGCCGCTGTCCGGGCAGCGCTGTCTCACCCGGGCCGCCTTCGAGGCCGCCCGCCCGCTGGCGCCCGGCTTCGGCGTCGAGACCGGGCTCACCGTGGACCTGCTGCGCGCCGGGTTCCGGGTGCGCGAGGTCGGCTGCGACCTGCACCACCGGGTCACCGGCACCGACCTGCGCGCGCAGCTGCACCGCGCCCGGCAGTACCGCGACGTCGCCCGCGCGCTGGCCGCCCGCCGGGTCCTGCCGGTGGGCCGGCCCGGCTCCGGTGGCTGAGCCGACCCGACCCGCCGCTCGGCAGGGTCGCTGGGCGCTCGCGCTCGTCGTCGCCGCCCTGCTGCTCGGGTGGACCACCTCGCTGCTCGGCGGGTCGGTCGCGGTGCCCCCGCTGGCCGGCGGCCCACCTCCCTTCGACGTCGGCGCCCACCCGGGCGCGTGGCTGGTGGTCACCCTGCTGGTGGCCGCCTACGGCTGCGCCGGCGCCGGGGTGCTCGTCGGCCTGCGCGCCCTGCGCTCGGGCTGGGTGCCGGACGCCCGGCGGCTGCTCCTGCTCGGCGCGGCCGCGGCCGCGGCGCTCTGCCTGGTGCCCCCCTCGGGCTCGGCCGACCACCTCAGCTACGCCGCCTACGGCCGCATCGTCGTCCAGGGCGGCGACCCCTACTCGGTCGTGCCGTCGCAGTGGCGCGGCGACGCGGACCCGGTGGTGTCGGCCATCCAGCCGCCCTGGCGCAGCACCCCCTCGGTCTACGGCCCGGTGGCCACCGCCGAGCAGGCCCTCGCCTCGCGGCTCGGCGCCGACTCCCCGGCCCGCACGGTGTGGTGGCTGCAGGTGCTCAACGCCCTGGCGGTGGTCGCGGCCGGCGCGCTGCTGGTGCGCGCGGCCGGCCGTGACCCGGGCCGGCGGGCACGGGCCACGTTCCTGCTGGCCGCCAACCCGCTCGTGCTCCTACCGGTCGTCGGAGGTGCGCACGTCGACGGCCTGGCGGTGGCGCTGGCCGTCGGCGGCCTGGTGGTGCTGGACCGGCGGCCGCTGGTGGCCGGGCTGCTGCTGGGTGCGGGCGCGGCCACCAAGGCCGACGTCGCCCTGCTCTGCCTGGCCGCGGCCTGGGCGCTGCGCCGGGACCTGCCCGCCCTGCTGCGGCTGGCCGTCGGCGGCGTGCTGGCGGTGGTGCCCGGCTACGTCCTGGCCGGCGGGGCCGCCGTCGCGCAGCTGTCCCGGGCCTCGCAGCTGGTCTCCTTCGCCACGCCCTGGCACCTGGTGGCCGGCCTGCTCGACGACCTGCTCGGCCGGGACGTCTCCCGCCGGCTGGTGAACCTGCTGGCCCTGGTGCTGGCGGTGGCCGTCGGCATCGCGCTGCACCGGCTGCTGCCGCGCGCAGCCGGCGCAGCCTCCGACGGGCCGTCGGAGAGGCTGGCGACCGCGGCCCGGGCCGGCGTGGTGCTGGCCGGCGCGTGGCTGCTGAGCACGCCCTACGGCCTGCCCTGGTACGACGTCGTGCTGTGGGCGCCGCTGGCGCTGGTGCCCGGGAGCGCGCTGATCGACACCGTGGCCGCGCTGCGCACCGCCACGCTGGCGCTGGCCTACGTGCCGGGCCGGGTGGTGCTGCCGCGGCTGGTCGAGGACGTCACGCTGGCCTGGCGGGGCGGGGTCACGCCGTGGATCGAGCTGGTCCTGCTCCTGCTCGTCCTGCGGCGGGGGTGGTCGCGGACCGGGCCGCCGGACCTCGGGCCGCCCGCGCCGAGCAGGCCGACAGCAGCAGCGGCACCCCCACCAGCAGGCCGGTCGCGGGCACGACGATCCCGGAGTCGTTGAGGGCGCCGCCCAGCAGCAGCGCCACCGCCGCGGCCAGCAGGGCCGGGCCCAGGCCGGGCTCGTCGTCGAGCAGCCCGCGCAGCGCCGCCCAGGCCGCCGCGACCAGCTGCCGGGCCGGTGCGCGCAGCGCGGGGACGAGGGCGAGCAGCAGGACCAGCGCGAGCAGCACCACGCCGGCGGCCACCGCGCCCCACGAGCCGAGCACCGCCAGGTTCGCCCCCAGCTTGCGGGCGAGCACCGGCCCGGCCGACCCGTCCAAGACCTGGCCGACGAACCGGCCCAGGTGCGTCTCCGCGCCCGGCCCGCGGGCGTGGTCGACCAGCCCCAGCGCGGCGACGACCACCACCCCGGCCGCCAGCGCGGCCAGCAGCGGCCGCCAGCCCAGGCGCACCCCGAGCAGCCCGAGCACGAGCAGCACCAGCGCGGGCACCCCGGCCAGCAGGCCGCCGACGTCGGCGCCCAGGCCGGGGGCGCCGTCCACGGCGAGCAGCGCCAGGCCCAGCACGGCGGCCA
>JBQCHF010000087.1:0-15368 GCA_051954955.1 Motilibacteraceae bacterium | reverse complement strand
CGATGCTCGAGGCAGGGGTGCGCGATGTCCGCAACCAAGGCGTGCTGCTCGCCGGCGTCAACGCAGACAGCCAGAGCCTGCTGGACCTGTGCTTCCGCCTGCTCGACGGCGCCCAGATCATGCCCTACTACTTCTACATGTGCGACATGATCCCGTTCAGCGAGCACTGGCGGGTGTCGGTCGGCAAGGCCCAGCAGCTGCAGCACGCGATCATGGGCTACCTGCCCGGCTACGCCACACCGCGGATCGTGTGCGACGTCCCGTTCGTCGGCAAGCGGTGGGTGCACCAGCTCGAGGCCTACGACAAGGTGCGCGGGGTCTCGTACTGGACCAAGAACTACCGCACCGGCATCGAGATGGAGGACCCCGAGGCGCTCACCCGCACCTACGAGTACTACGACCCGATCCACACCCTCCCGCAGGAGGGTCAGGACTGGTGGCGCGAGCACGCGGCGCAGGAAGTGGCCACGGCCGTGGCTGAGGCCGAGGAGTTCGCGCGCAGCTCGCGGGAGCAGTCGGCCCGCGAGGCCGACGCCGTCGTCGTGCACTGACGCCGGCCGCCGTCGTCGTGCACTGACGGCGGCGCCGTCGTCATGCACTGACGGCGACCGCAGCACCCGCGCAGCGAGCGGTCAGGCCGGCTCGGGCGGGTCCAGCCGCGGAGCGCGAGCCTCGAACGGCGTGCTGAGCACGACCGTGGTGCGGGTGGAGACGTTGGCCGCCGCCCGGATACGCGCGAGCAGGGACTCCAGCTCGCCGGGAGCGCCCACCCGCACCTTGAGGATGTAGCTCTCCTCCCCCGCCACACTGTGGCAGGCCTCGATCTCCGGCATGGGCGCGAGCTTGTCCGGGGCGTCGTCCGGCGCGCTGGGGTCGATCGGCTTGACCGACACGAACGCGGTGAGCGGCAGCCCGACCAGCTCGGGGTCGAGCACCGCGGTGTAGCCGCGGACCACTCCGCGCTGCTCCAGCCGGCGCACCCGCTGGTGCACGGCCGAGGTGGAGAGGCCGGTGGCCTTGCCCAGGTCGGTGTAGCTCATCCGGCCGTCCTCGGCCAGCAGCGCGACGATCCGCCGGTCGATCTCCTCCAGGGGCATGTCGCGCACCCTAGCGTCGGCGGAGCGTCGGGCGGTGCAACGTCCGCGGTCCGGCTCGGCTAGACGGGCAGGACCACCAGCTCGCGGGTGGTGGTGTTGAGCCGCTCCACGCCGTCCTCGGTCACCACGACGATGTCCTCGATCCGGGCGCCGTGCTGGCCGGCGAGGTAGATCCCCGGCTCGACGCTGAAGGCCATGCCCGGCTCGAGCGGGAGGCTGTTCCCCGACACGATGTAGGGCTCCTCGTGGCTCTCCATCCCGATGCCGTGCCCGGTGCGGTGGATGAACCTCTCGCCGTAGCCGGCGGCAGCGATGACGTCACGGGCGGCGGCGTCGACCGACTCGGCGGTGACGCCCGGACGCACGTGGTCCACGCTGGCCACCTGGGCGCGATGCAGGACGTCGTAGTAGGCCAGGAAGTCCGCCGGGGGCTGGCCGACGGCGTAGGTGCGGGTGGAGTCCGAGCAGTAGCCGGCTGCGGTGGTGCCGCCGATGTCGACGACCACCGGCTCGCCGGGCTGGATCACCCGGTCGGACACCTCGTGGTGCGGGCTGGCGCCGTTGGGGCCGGAGGCGACGATGACGAAGTCGACCTGCACGTGCCCCTCGGCGATGATCGCGCGGGCGATGTCGGCGCCGACCTCGCGCTCGGTGCGCCCGGCCCGCAGCCACTGCGGCACCTGCTGGTGCACCCGGTCGATGGCTGCCCCGGCCTCGCGCAGCGCCTCGATCTCGGCCGTGTCCTTGCGCATCCGCAGCTCGCGCAGCACGTGCCCGGCCAGGCTCTGCTGCGCGGCGGGCATCGCGGCGGCGAAGCCGAGCACCTTCTCGGCCCACATGTGGTTGTCCAGCGCCACCGACCGGGCCCCGGGCAGCAGCGAGCCGACGAGCGCGTAGGGGTCGTCGGTCTCCTGCCAAGGCACGACCTCCAGCCCCAGCGCGCCCACCGGCGAGGCCTTCGCCGCCGGCTCCTCCAGCGCTGGCACCACCAGCACCGGGTCGCCGGCAGCGCGCAGCACCAGGCAGGTGAGCCGCTCGAGCGGCAGCGCGTCGTAGCCGGTGAGGTAGCGCAGGTCTGCGCCCGGGGTGACGAGCAGAGCGTCCAGCCCGGCGTCGGCGGTGGCCTGCTGCGCGCGGCGGAGGCGGTCGGCGGAGGCGGCGGAGGTCATGGCCGCAACCTACCCGCACCCCTGACAGCGTCCGTCGCGACCCGGCGGACGGCTGTCGCCGACGTCAGGCAGACTCGCGCCCGTGACGACCACCGGCGACCGCCTGATGCTGCTGGACACCGCCAGCCTCTACTTCCGCGCCTACTACGGCGTGCCGGACTCGCTCACCGCCCCGGACGGCACGCCGGTGAACGCGGTGCGCGGGTTGCTGGACTTCGTCGCCCGGCTGGTGACCGACGGCCGTCCGACCCGGCTGGTGGCGTGCCTGGACGAGGACTGGCGCCCGGCGTTCCGGGTGGCCGCGGTGCCCTCGTACAAGGCGCACCGGGTGGCTGTCAGCGGTGATGGCGGGGCGGCGCCCGACGGTGCCGAGGACGTGCCCGACACCCTCGCCCCGCAGGTGCCGGTGATCATGGAGGTGCTCGACGCGCTGGGCATCGCCCGCGCGGGCGCACCCGGGTTCGAGGCGGACGACGTCATCGGCACCCTCACCGCCCGCGCCGACATCCCGGTCGACGTCGTCACCGGCGACCGCGACCTGTTCCAGCTGGTCGACGACGCCCGCAAGGTCCGCGTGCTCTACACCGCGCGCGGCGTCGGCAAGCACGAGGTCGTCGACGACGCGGTGGTGCGCGCGAAGTACGGCGTGCCCGGCCGCTCCTATGCCGACCTCGCGGTGCTGCGCGGGGACCCCAGCGACGGCCTGCCCGGGGTGAAGGGCGTCGGCGAGAAGACCGCGGCGCAGCTGATCCGCCAGTACGGCGACCTGGCCGCGCTGGTCGCCGGGCTGGACGCCGGCGACCCCGCGCTGCCGGCGGCGGCCGGCCGCAAGCTGGCCGCCGCCCGCGACTACCTCGACGTCGCCCCGCCGGTGGTGCGGGTGGCGCTGGACGTGCCGCTCCCCGACCTCGACGACCGGCTGCCGGTGGAGCCCCGCGACCCGGAGAAGCTCGTCGCGCTGGCGGACCGGTGGGGGCTGGACAGACCGGTGGGGCGGGTGCTGGCGGCGTTCAAGGCCGCTGCCGGGTGAGGCGGGCGGGCTTCCGCTGCTGGTCGCTCGCCGTCGGCCGCCGGCGGTCTCGTCGTGGTCGCGCTCTCGGCTGGTGACGGGGGCGGGACGCGCGGGTGGCTCCGCCGAGCCGCCCGCCCGCGTCAGCGAGGGGCCCGCCCCCGCGAAAGTGTCGCCGCCCCCATGGAATACCGCGGGGGCGGCGGCAAACGACCACGGGCCCCTGATCGGTTCCTCCCGGGCCGCGGCCGGCGACGCGACGTCTCCCCCCACTCCTCCCGTCACCAGCGCCGTTGACCGTGCACCTCATTCGGCGCGGGTGAGGAGGACTGGACTCCCTCACCCCACCGACGAGTACGCCACCACCCCGCGGCGCAGGGCGTCGACGGCGTCGCGGGCGGTGCGGCGGACCGGGGAGGACTCGGGAGCGGCCTCGGCGACCTGGCCGAGCAGGTCCATCAGCTGCTTGGTCCAGCGGACGAAGTCGCCGGCGGCGAGCTCGGCATCGGCGAGCACCTGCTCCAGGCGGGTGCCGGAGGCCCAGCGGTAGGCGGGCCAGGCGAAGCCGAGGTCGGGCTCGCGCAGGAAGGAGAGCTGGTGGGACTTCTCCCGCTCCTCCAGGCCCACCCACAGACGGACCATCTCGGCCAGCACGTCCTTGACCGGACCGCCGGGCAGCCGCGGCGGCCCGATCTCGTCGTCGCGGCGGGACTCGTAGGCCAGGGCGCTGACGACGGCGGCCAGCTGCGCGGCGTTGAGCCCGTCCCACAGGCCGGCGCGAAGGCACTCGGAGGTGAGCAGGTCCAGCTCGGAGTAGAGCCGGCCCAGCCGCCGGCCCTCGTCGGTGACCTCGTCGTCCGGGCCGAGGTAGCCCAGCTCGGCCAGCAGCGCGCAGACCCGGTCGAAGGTGCGCGCGATGGTGCCCGAGCGGCCCTCGATCCGCTGCTCGAGCTGCTGCGTCTCGCGCCGCAGCCGCCAGTAGCGCTCGGCCCAGCGGGCGTGGTCCTCGCGCTCGTCGCAGCCGTGGCACGGGTGCTGGCGCAGCGCCGCGCGCAGCCGCACGATCTCGGCGTCGTCGCCGGTGTCGGCGCGCTGCTTGCGCGGGCGGGTGGCGTCGTGGTCCAGCCCGGTGGCGCGCAGCGCGCTGGCGAGGTCGCGGCGCTGCTGCGGGTTGCGCGGGTTGAACCCGCGCGGGATGCGGACCCGGTCCAGCGCCTCCACCGGCGTCGGGAAGTCGGCCACCGAGAGCTTGCGCACCTGCCGGTCGGCCATCAGCACGGTGGGCCGCGGCCCCTCCAGCCCGCCGTGCACGCCCGGGTCCAGGACGACCGCGAGCCCGGCCCGCTTGCCCGAGGGCACCCGGATCACGTCGCCGGGCTTGAGCGCCTCCAGCGACGACGCCGCCTGCGCGCGCCGGTTGGCCGCGCCCTGCCGGGCCAGCTCGCTCTCGCGGTCCTTGAGCTTGCGGCGCAGCCCGGCGTACTCGGCGAAGTCGCCGAGGTGACAGCTCATCGCCCCGCGATAGCCCTCCAGCGCCTCCTCGTTGCGCCGCAGCTGGCGGGCCAGCCCGACCACGGCCTGGTCGGCCTGGAACTGGGCGAAGGAGGACTCCAGCAGCTCGCGGGCGGTGTGCCGGCCGACCGAGCCGACCAGATTGACTGCCATGTTGTAGGAGGGCCGGAAGCTCGAGCGCAGCGGGTAGGTGCGGGTGGAGGCCAAGCCCGCCACGGCCTTCGGGTCCAGCCCGGGCTGCCACAGCACGACGGCGTGGCCCTCGACGTCGATGCCGCGCCGGCCGGCCCGCCCGGTGAGCTGGGTGTACTCCCCCGGGGTGACGTCGGCGTGGGTCTCGCCGTTCCACTTGACCAGCTTCTCCAGCACCACCGACCGGGCCGGCATGTTGATGCCCAGGGCCAGCGTCTCGGTGGCGAACACCGCCTTGACCAGGCCGCGGACGAACAGCTCCTCCACGACCTCCTTGAAGGTCGGCAGCATGCCGGCATGGTGGGCGGCGATGCCGCGCTCGAGCCCGGCGAGGAAGTCGGCGTAGCCCAGCACGCCGAGGTCCTCGTCGGGGATGTCGGCGCAGCGCTGCTCCACGATGGAGCGGACCTCGAGCGCCTCGGTGTGCCGGTTGAGCCGCAGCCCGGAGTGCAGGCACTGCTCGACGGCGGCCTGGCAGCCGGCCCGGCTGAACACGAAGGTGATGGCCGGCAGCAGGCTCTCGGCCTCGAGCCGCTCGATGACCTCGACCCGGCTGGGCACCCGGAAGCCCCGGGGCCGTCGCGGCCCGCGAGCCTGGCCCCCGGTCCCTCGCCGGTCGAACCGCCCGCCGGACCACCGGTCCTCCTCGCGGGAGACCCGGACCAGCTCGGGGTTGACCCGCTCGTGCGCGTCATCCACGAACAGGTCGTACATCCGGGTGCCGACCAGCACGTGCTGCCACAGCGGCACCGGGCGGTGCTCCTCGAGCACCACGGTGGTGTCCCCGCGCACGGTGACCAGCCACTCGCCGAACTCCTCGGCGTTGCTCACGGTGGCCGAGAGGGACACCAGGCGCACGCCGTCGGGCAGGTGGATGATCACCTCTTCCCACACCCCGCCGCGGAACCGGTCGGCGAGGTAGTGGACCTCGTCCATGACCACGTAGCCGAGGCCGCGCAGGGTCGGGCTGCCGGCGTAGAGCATGTTGCGCAGCACCTCGGTGGTCATGACGACCACCGGCGCCTCGCCGTTGATGGTGTTGTCGCCGGTGAGCAGGCCGACGTTGGCAGCCCCGTGCCGCTCGACCAGGTCGTGGAACTTCTGGTTGGACAGCGCCTTGATCGGCGTGGTGTAGAAGCACTTCTGGCCCTGCGTCAGGGCCAGGTGCACAGCGAACTCGCCCACCACCGTCTTGCCGCTGCCGGTGGGCGCCGCCACCAGCACCCCGTGGCCGGCCTCGAGCGCCTCGCACGCCTCGAGCTGGAAATCGTCGAGGCCGAACTCGTAGCCGTCCCGGAACCGGGCCAGCTCCGAGCGGATGGACGGCGAGCGGATGGACTGCGAGCGGACGGACGACGTGCGGGACTCCGCCGCCCGACGCCGCGACGCCGCGAACCGCTCGGCGGGAGAGCTCATGCGGCGATGCTACGACCCGGCGTCGCCCGCAGTGATGATCGACGGATCAGGAACGCCGAGCCGGTTCCGACCCCGCGACCGCATGGCTCGGACCGGCCGGCCAGGGCACGAGCACCCGGACCGCCGCCGGCACCGTCTCGGCGGTGACCGGTAGGGCGGAGACGCGCTCGCCGTCGGCGTAGGCGGTCATCCCTGGCGCGGCCAGGGTGACCGTGGCAGCGCGGCGCACCGTGACCGCCGGGTGGTGCACGTGCTCGCCGCGGAACACCGAGGGGAAGACCCGCAGGAACTCGGGGCGGGACAGCGGCCCCACCACGACGACGTCGAAGCGGCCGTCCGCGGGGTCGGCGTCCGGGCAGACGAGCATCCCGCCGCCGTAGGAGCGGCCGTTGCCGACGGCCACCAGCATCGCCTCGGTCCGCCAAGTCTCCCCGTCCAGCTCGAGGACGTAGGGCAGCGGACGGAAGGTGCGCAGCTCGGCCGCGATCGCGACGTCGTAGCGCCAGCGCCCGCCCGGCCAGCGCATCCGGTTGGCCCGCTCGTTGACCGTGGAGTCGAAGCCGCTGGACAGCACCGAGAGGAACCACCGACCGGCCACCCGGCCGGCGTCGACGGTGGTGACCCGGCCGGCGCGCACGACGTCGGCCGCGGCCAGGGCGTCGGCCAGGCGAGGGCCCCGGGGCAGCCCGAGCAGGCGGGCGATGTCGTTGCCGGTGCCGGCCGGGACGATGCCCAGGGGGGTGCCGGTGCCGGCCACCACCTGGGTGGCGAGGTTGACCATGCCGTCGCCGCCGAGCGCGACCAGCGCGGCGACGCCGGCGGCGACCGCGGCGCGGGCGAGGTCGAAGGCGGCGTCGGCGTCGGCTCCGACCAGCACGTCCACCCGGGCGCCGCCGCCGCGCAGCCGCTCGGCCACCGGGCCGACCAGGCGCCCGCCGCGACCGCGCCCCGAGGTGGGGTTGGCCAGCAGGGCGAGGTGCCGGGGTGGGTGCACGCGGCGGAGACTAGCGGCCCGTCGACGACCCGACGCCACGGGCAGCGGCGTCAGATGCCGAAGTCGTCGTGCCCGGGGCGGCGCGGGGCCGGGGTGCCGTGCGGGGCCGGCTCGAGCCGGGTGCCCGCCTCGAGCTCGTCCTCGAGACGGCTGGGCGTGAGGTCCAGGGCGCTGGCCTCGTCGTCGGACAGCTGCGCGTCCGGCGCGGACAGCCGGCGCGCCTCACGACGGCGGTCGTTGAGCAGCGCCAGACCCATCGCCACCACGTAGAGCACGCACAGCGGGGCGGCGAGGATGCACATCGTCCACGGGTCGCCGGTGGGGGTGGCGATGGCGGCGAACAGGAAGATCAGGAAGATCATCACCCGCCACCAGCCGCGGATGCGCCGGCCGGAGAGCACCCCGGCCACATTGAGCAGCATCAGCACCAGCGGGAACTCGAAGGCGAGCCCGAACAGCAGCACCATGCGCAGGAAGAACGAGAGGTACTCGTCGATCGGGATCTGCACGCTGGCCTGGGCGATGACGAAGCCCTGCACGAAGTCCAGGGCCCGCGGGATGGCCCAGTAGGCCACCGCGGCACCGGCCAGGAAGAACGGCACGCCGGCGCCGACGAACGCCATGGAGTAGCGCCGCTCGTGGCGGTGCAGGCCGGGGGCGACGAAGGCCCACAGCTGCCACAGCCACACCGGCGAGGCGATGATGACCCCGCCGTAGAGCGCGATCTTGAGCGCCAGCGAGAACGGCGCCACGACACCGGCGATGACCAGCGCGCTGCACTCGGTGGAGCCGGTGCCGGCCACGTGCAGCTGGCACACCGGCTCGGTGATCCGGGTCAGGATCGGCTTGTAGAACAGGTAGGCCACGACCGCGGCGGGCACGATGGCCAGGGCAGACTTGACGATGCGGTTGCGCAGCTCGCGCAGATGGCCGGCGAGGGACATTCGGCCGCCGTCGTCCCAGGGCGACGGCTTGCCCCCCCGGCCGGCGCGGGGCTTGAGGCGCCGCCGGGTGGCGGCGTCGTCGGTGGCGACCACAGGTCGGGGTGGGCGGGGTGGTGAGGCTGGTCAGCGCTCGGTGCGCTCGGACGCCGGCGTCTCCACCCGCGACTCCTGCTCGCGTGCGGCGCTGGACTCCACCCGGCCCTCCAGCGGGCGCGGCTCGGCCGGGCGCGGCGCCGGACGCTCGTCGCCGTCCTCGTTCATCGCCCGCACCTCGGACTTGAAGATCCGCATGGACTTGCCCAGCGAGCGGGCGCTGTCGGGAAGTCGCTTGGCGCCGAAGAGGACGAGCACGACGATGAGAAGGACGACGAGGTGCCAGCCCTCGAAGATGCCACGCATGGGGAGCTCCTGACGATGTCGGGGTGCGGTGGCGATCCTACGCCGCCACGTGTCCGCCGCGGGGAACAACGACGACGGCGCGGTGGACGTGCCGTGAACGGCGAAGGAGATTCCGGGCTGCCGGCGACGGCCCCGTCGCTGGTCGCCGTCGCCGGCGAGCTGACGGCCGTTCAAGGCCGGTGAAGGGGGCCCTCAGCGCCGGCTGGGGGTGCCGTACCGCGTCTCCCCCAGGCCGTCGGCGACGTCGAGGACGTCGGTGAGCGTGTCTGCCGCCGCACCCAGCGTCTCGAGGAGACGGAGCCCGGCGCGCACGAGGCGGAACCCGAGCCAGCCGAGCACCGCCAGGGCGCCGAGGACCAGCACGGTCCACAGGACGGTCCACTCCCACCAGCTCACCCGCCGACCCTAGGGCACGCCGGGCCGGAGGAGTCGGGGGCTCAGGTGCCGACGCGCGGGCCCAGCACGGCGGCGAGCCGGTCCAGCCGGCTCAGGGCCAGGGCGAAGTCGAGCACGTCGTCGTAGGTGATCACGCCGCCGTCGTGCGACTCGAGCGCCTCGGCCGGGATGGTCCAGCGCTCGGCCTTGACCCCGCCGGAGACCAGCAGGGCCACGACCTCCTCGTCCGCGGGCTTGCGGACCTCGTCGGTGCAGGTCGTGCACTGGAACGAGTAGTAGGACCGCTCGGTGACGTTGGCCACGACGAGGCGCAGCTGAGCCGGCTTCAGCTCGACGTCCCCGCAGACGGGGCAGGAGGCCTTGATCGTCGTCATCGTGCTGGTCCTTCCGGTGCTTCAGGAGGCGGTGCGTCCGGCGGCCGGTCGTCGCCGGGTCGCCGCTCACCTGGAGATTCGGCAGGAGCCTGCAATCCCTTGAAGCGAAAGGGCTTCGCGATCGAACGGGTGCACCGATGGCGCCTCGCGGAAGGGGCGAAGCGACCGGTCGGCCGCTCAGGCCTCGGCGTAGCCGGCCAGCGCCGCGGTGGCCTCGGCGGCCACGGCCTCGGCGAGCTCGGGCGGGTCGAGCACGACGGCGGCACCGCCCAGACGCAGCACCAGCCGGGCCACCCAGCGCAGGTCGGGCGTGCGCAGCAGCACCACCAGGGCCGCCCGGGTGTCCCGGACGACCTCGCAGGGGTAGTACTCGGCGACCCAGCGGGCCGCCGAGCCGAGCTGCAGCGTGACGGCGAGGTCCTCGGCCGCCGGCCGGAACAGGCCCGCGTCGACGTCGCGGGGCTCGGCCTGCGCGGGCACCACCGCCGGCTCGTCGAGCACCGCCAGCGCAACGACGCGGTCGAGCCGGAACAGCCGGACGTCCTGCACCCGGCGGCACCACGCCTCCAGGTAGCCGCGGCCCTCCACCAGCAGCAGCCGCATCGGGTCCACGACGCGCTCGGTGGTCTCGTCCCGGCCCGGGACGTAGTAGGTCAGGTGGATGGCGCGGCCGCCTTCGAGCGCCTCGCGGACCAGCGGCACGACGTCCTGCTCGTCCTCGACGGCCACCGCCACCGCGCCGGCCGCCTCGGCGGCGTCGCCGGCGGCCCGCTCGAGCTTGGCCAGCGCCCGGCCGACGGCGTCGCGCCCGGCGCCGCCCGGGAGCAAGCCGGGCACCTCGGCGAGGGTGCGCAGGCCCACGATGAGCGCGAGCGCCTCGTCAGCCCCCAGCCGCAGCGGGCGGGCGATGGTGTCCGCGTTGGCCACGTGGATCACGCCGTCCTCGAACGAGGCCTCGATGAGGTCGTCGGGCATGTGCCCGGGCAGGCCGCAGACGAAGAGCAGCTGCAGGTCGTCGAGCAGGGTGTGCTCGGGGATGGCGAACTCGGCGGCCACGTCCTCCACCCGCGCGCCGGGGTGGGCGACCAGGTAGGGCACCAGCTCCAGCAGCCGGGCCAGCCGGTCGCGCGCGCCGGCGGTCACGGCTGCTCCCCCGCGGGCGCCGTCAGCGGTCGGACCGCCTCGAGCGCCCCGCGCAGCCGGGCCACCACCGCCTCGCGCAGCTCCGGCGGGTCCAGCACCACCACGGCCGCGCCCAACCCGGCCACCGACTCGGCCAGCTGGGCGAGGTCGGCGTAGGGCACCTCGAGCACGTCCCAGCCCTCGGGTCCAAGGCCCTCGGCTGGCGCCGCCGCCTCGATGGACACGGCCTGGCGGCGCAGGAAGCCCGCGGCGCCCGCGCGGGCCCGCAGCCGGGCCGTGCCGGTGGCCGGCCGCTCGCCCAGGGCGGCCACGACCAGCTGGCGGATGTCGACGCCTGCGGGGACCTGCACCTCCCCGGCGGCGCCGGCGGGCTCGACCGCACCGACGATGCGGCTGAGCCGGAACACCCGCGGCGCGCGCCGGTCGCGGTCCTGCCCCGCGAGGTACCAGCGTCCGTGCCAGGAGACGACCCCCCACGGCTCGACGTGCCGGCGGGCGGACCGCTTCTCCCCCGGCCGGCGGTAGTGGAAGGCGACCGGCACGTGGTCACGCGCCGCCTCGTAGAGCGCCGGGAAGGACGCCTCGACCGCGTCGACCCGGGGCTCGATGCCGGCCGGGACCAGCTCGCCGGGGTCCACGCCGTAGGCCTTGAGCTTGCGCAGGGCGCTGCCGGCGGCGCCGGCGAGGGTGGCCTCCTGCCAGGCGCGGGCGGCGAGGGCGACCGCGGCGACCTCGTCGCCGGTCAGGGACACCTCGGGCAGCGCGTAGGCCTCCCGGCGGATGCGGTAGCCCACCTCGTCCTCGAACCAGGCGCTGTTGCTGCCGGTCTCGACCGGGATGCCCATGTCCCGCAGCTCCTCCTTGTCGCGCTCGAAGGCGCGCTCGAAGGCCTCCTGGGAGGTGGAGTAGCCGGGGACGGCGCGGCGGATCTCGTCCTTGGACAGGTAGCGGTGGGTGGCGAGCAGGCAGATGACCAGGTTGAGCAGCCGCTCCGTCTTCGCCCGTGCCACGCGCGGAAACGTACCCGACCGGTGCCAGCGCGCCCGGTGACCGAGGGCGCGGCGCGTCGCCGCTCGTCGTCCAGACCGCCCGGGCCGCTAGCCTCGCGGCTCGTGATCCGGTGGCGCGAGGGCGAGGTCGTGACGGTGGGCCGCGACTGGCCCGGGGCCGTGGAGCTCTCGGTGCGGACCTCGGACGGACGGCTGCGCGCGCTGGCCTACCCGGACCTGGTCGGGACACCGCGGGTCGGGGACCGGGTGCTGCTCAACACCACCGCGCTCTCCCAGGGGCTGGGCACCGGCGGCTACGCGCTGGTGGTGGCCGTCCCCGACCGGCTGCCGCCGGACCCGGAGGGGCCGGGGCACCTGGTGAAGGCCCGCTACACCCCATTGCAGACCACCGTGCTGGGGGCGGACGAGCAGGGCTCGGCGCACCACGGCGCCCTCGCCGATGCCGACGACCTGACCGGGCTCCCGGTCGTCGTGGCCGACCTGCACTCGGCCCTGCCCGCGGTGCTCGCCGGACTGCGCGAGACCCGGCCGCACGCCCGCGCGGTCTACCTGATGACCGACGGTGGCGCGCTCCCGCTGTGGTTCTCCCGCACCGTCGCCGGGCTGCGCGAGGCCGGCTGGCTCACGGCGTCGGTCACCGTGGGGCAGGCCTTCGGCGGCGACCTGGAGGCGGTCACCCTGCACACCGGCCTGCTCGCCGCTCGGCACGTGCTGCACGCCGACGTCGTCGTGGTGGCGCAGGGGCCGGGCAACCTCGGCACCGGCACCCGCTGGGGCTTCTCGGGGGTGAGCGCGGGCGAGGCGGTGAACGCCACGTCCGTGCTCGGCGGCCGCCCGGTGGCCTCGCTGCGGGTCTCGGCCGCCGACCCGCGCCCGCGCCATCGCGGCATCTCCCACCACAGCCTGACCGCCTACGGCCGGGTGGCGCTGGCCCGCGCCGACGTCGTCGTGCCGCGGCTGCCGGGGGCGTTCGGGGAGGCGGTGCGCGCCGGGGCCGCCGAGCTCGCGGAGCGGCACCGGCTCGTGGAGGTGGACCTCGCCGGGCTGGAGGAGGCGCTGCGCGCGTGCCCGGTGCCGCTGTCGACGATGGGGCGAGGGCTGGAGGAGGACCTGCCGGCGTTCCTGGCGGCTGCTGCGGCGGGGAGGTACGCGGCGCGGCTGCTGTAGGTCTCGGGGCACTTCCTGTCCCCGGCCGCGGGTCACGCTGTGCCAGATCAACGGCGCTGGTGACGGCGAGAGCGGGTGGTCGGCCGAGTTGCGCCGCCGGCCGACGGAGCCTTTCCAAGATCAACCGCATGGGGTGAGGGGCACCCTATGCCAAACCTATTGGCACAGGGGGCCCCTCACCCAAGGGCAGTTGGGCCAGGGAGGGTGGGACCGGAGGCGGCTAGCGGACCGCCAGCAGGTCGATGACGAAGACCAGCGTCTTGCCGGACAGACGGTGGCCGGCGCCGGCCGGGCCGTAGGCCTGCTCCGGGGGGATGGTGAGCTGGCGGCGGCCGCCGACCTTCATGCCGGGGATGCCGTCCTGCCAGCCCTTGATCAGGCCGCGCAGGGGGAACTCGATCGGCTCGCCGCGGTTCCAGGAGGCGTCGAACTCCTCCCCGCTCTCGAACTCGACGCCGACGTAGTGCACGAGCACCGTGGCGCCCGGGGTGGCCTCGGGGCCGTCGCCGACGACCAGGTCCTTGATCTCCAGGTCGGTCGGCGGGGTGCCGCCGGGGAAGTCGATCTCGGGCTTCTCGAGCTCGGGCACGGTCAGGCCACCTTCTTCAGGTCGATGACGAACACCAGGGTCTTGCCGGCCAGCTCGCTGCCGGAGCCGGCCGGGCCGTACGCGTACTGCGCGGGGCAGACCAGCTCGCGCCGGCCGCCCTCCTTCATGCCGGGGATGCCCGCCTGCCAGCAGACGATGAGCTGACTGAGCGGGAACGTGGCCGGCGCCTTGCCGTAGCTCTGGTCGAAGGTCTTGGCGTCCTCGTAGGTGACGCCCTTGTAGTCGATCGTGACCGTGGACGAGAGCTTGGCCGCGGTGCCGCTGCCCGGCACCAGGTCCTTGATGACGATCTTGCTGGGCGCCGGGGAGGTTCCCTTGGCGATCGTCGGCTCCTTGCCCGGCTCGCCGGTGACGGCCGGGGTGTTGGCCGACGTCGACGGCGTGGAGTTCTCCTTGAGGAACTTCGACACCGCCCCCGCCAGCTCGGCGTCCGAGGGGGTGGACGGCGCGGCGCTCCCGGACGGCGCAGCCGAGCTGCTGCCCGACGGGCTGCTGGAGGCGGCGCTGCTGGACGAACTGGGGCTGCTGGCGGTCCCGCTGCTGCCGGAGGAGGAGCCACCGCCGCAGGCAGTGAGCAGCAGGGCGGGGACGGCCACGGCCGCGAGCGCGGACGTCAGGGCACGGCGGCGGAGCAAGAGCACCTCAGGGAGTCGGGGAGCAGGGCGGTGCGGCCGGGGGGCGACGGCACCACTCCACCCTAACCAGAGGCCGCGGGTCTACTCCGGCGGCTGCTCCCCGGTGGCTGTCCGGCCCGGCTACATGCTGGCGATCAGCTTGTCGACCCGGTCGTCGTGGGCCCGGAAGGGGTCCTTGCACAGCACGGTCCGCTGGGCCTGGTCGTTGAGCTTGAGGTGCACCCAGTCCACCGTGAAGTCGCGCCGGCGCTCCTGGGCCCGGCGGATGAACTCCCCGCGCAGCCGGGCCCGGGTGGTCTGCGGCGGCACCGACTTGGCCTCGAACACCGAGAGGTCACGGGTCACCCGCTCGGCCAGGCCCTTGTTCTGCAGCAGGTAGAACAGGCCGCGGTCGCGGCGGATGTCGTGGTAGGCGAGGTCCAGGTGCGCTACCCGGGCCGAGGACAGCGGCAGGTCGTGCTTGGCGCGGTAGCGCTCGATGAGCTGGTACTTCATCACCCAGTCGATCTCCTTGCCGACCAGGTCCAGCTCGCCGGTGCGCACCGCGGACAGGGTGCGCTCCCACAGGTCCAGCACCCGCTTCACCGAGCCCTCGTCGATGCCCCGCCGGGCGGCGAAGTCGCGGGCCTTGGTGAAGTACTCCTCCTGGATCTCCAGGGCGCTGGCCTCGCGGCCGTTGGCCAGGCGGACCTTGCGGGTGCCGGTCATGTCGTGGCTGACCTCGCGGATGGCCCGGATGGGGTTCTCCAGCGTGAGGTCGCGCAGCACCACCCCGGACTCGATCATGCGCAGCACCAGGTCGGTGGCGCCGACCTTGAGCATCGTGGTGGTCTCGCTCATGTTCGAGTCGCCGACGATGACGTGCAGCCGGCGGTAGCGCTCGGCGTCGGCGTGCGGCTCGTCCCGGGTGTTGATGATGGGCCGCGACCGCGTGGTCGCCGAGGAGACCCCTTCCCAGATGTGCTCCGCGCGCTGGCTCACGCAGAACACCGCGCCACGCGGCGTCAGCAGCACCTTGCCGGCGCCGCAGATGATCTGGCGGGTGACGAGGAACGGGATGAGGACATCGGCGAGCCGGCTGAACTCACCGTGCCGGCCGACGAGGTAGTTCTCGTGGCAGCCGTAGGAGTTGCCCGCGGAGTCGGTGTTGTTCTTGAACAGGTAGATGTCCCCGGCGATGCCTTCCTCGCGGAGCCGGCGCTCGGCATCCATCAGCAGGCCTTCCAGTATCCGCTCGCCGGCCTTGTCGTGGACCACCAGGTCGGAGATGTTGTCGCACTCCGGGGTGGCGTACTCGGGAT
>JBQCHF010000086.1:0-7527 GCA_051954955.1 Motilibacteraceae bacterium | reverse complement strand
CGGCACCGGGACGGGGACGGCCGTAGCCGCGACCGGTGCCAGCGTGCAGCTGCACAACCTGCACGGCGACGTCGTCGCCACGATGGACGCGGCCAACCCGGGCGCGAGCATCACCAGCTACACCGAGTCCACCGAGTTCGGCGTCCCCCGCGATCCGTCGACCGCGTACAGCCGGTACGGCTGGCTCGGCGACAAGCAGCGCAGCAGCGACGACTTGGCTGGCCTGGTCCTCATGGGAGTTCGCCAGTACAACCCTGTGACGGGGCGCTTCCTCTCGGTCGACAGTGTTGCTGGCGGCAATGAAAACAAATATTCCTACCCGGTCGACCCTTTGAACGGCACCGACCTCTCAGGGCGGTACAGAGATAATCCTGGCGGCTCAGGGTATGGAGCAACGAAGCAATTCTACTCGTACCACTACAGCTATTTTCTCCAGAATACGACGAAAAGCGCCTCTAGTGTAATGCAAGCAATTGAGCACAATTTCGGAGTCTTTCCATTGGCCGGCTGTGGAAAAAGTCTGCGCGAGGGGTCACGCTGTAAGTTGACAGGCGGAAATCCAATCTACGTGGCAGACGTGTCCGCAACCTCATTCTCGTTCGTCTCTCTGCCTGGCCACGCCGAGGGTGCGTACAACGCAATCACATTTAGTGTTAAACGAAGGGGCACCGCTCTCTATCTCGATGTTGTCGCGGCCGGGCCGGGAACCAGGTGGCAGCATCTGCCGGGAGGTAGACTGGCTAATCATGCCCTTGCAAACGCCATGTGGTCTTTGTTCAGCAGTCGGATCCGAGGCTCGATCCTGGGGATGGGTTGCAGGCAGGGGAATTGTCGATGAGGCGGTTGATCAAGATTGCAGTCGCTTTGGTTGCCATTTACGTTGCCGTGCTTGTCGTTGCTTGGAGCGGATCTGTGGTGATAAATCTCCGATGGTCGGCCAAAGTTTGGTTCGTCGCCATAGAACTAGTCCTCGTCGGCTGCGGGGTCGTGCTGGGAAAGGCCTTCCAATCCCGCGGGCAGGTCGCAAAGAGTAGCGCGATCCTGATTGGCCTTTGTTCAAGCGTAGTTTTGGCTCTTATCCTCCTAGGAGTCTATTCTGGGGGTTTGTGACGCATGCGTGTTGATTTTGGCTGCCAACGTGCGCTGCATCGGCATGCATTGGCGTGCCACCCTTGCTAGAGAGACGCTATGCACGAATCGACGAAGCGAGCAGTTTCCAAGATGGCGCAGCACCTGGACTGCGTCACCGTCTCGGCTTGTCGGCGCCCGAGGCCCGGGGCGCTGTCCGCGGCGCGGGGCCACACTTGATCTGCGTATAGTTTGGCGACTCTAGGTCATCCGATGTAGGGCTGAACGCGCCGGGCCTGCCAGTGCTGGATCCGTAGCCGCATCGACGGATGAATGGACAGCTGGTCGATGCGGTGCACGTCGACAAACTCGACCTCGCTGGTCTCGCTAAAGGTCGCGAGCTCGCCACCCAGCAGCCGTGTGGTGAAGCAGATGGAGAACTGTTGGCGGACCTCGCCGTCGTCGTAGGCCATGACGTGGCGGGGGTCGGTGTAGAGGCCGACCAGGCCGGTGACCTCGACGTCGATGCCGGTCTCTTCCTTGACCTCGCGGACGGCAGCTTGGGAGACGGACTCGCCGACGTCGACGCCGCCGCCGGGGAGGGCCCAGAGGTTGTTGTCGGTCTTGTGGACTAGCAGGAGCCGGCCCTGCTCGTCCGTGACGACGGCGGTGACTGACGGGACGATGCTGTTGGCCTTCGGCGCGTTGGGGTCGTCGAAGTAGTCGACGCGGGCCATGCGCGGCTCCTCAGGTCGTAGGTGGGGCGACCGGGCGGGCGGTGGACCAGACGCGGTCGAGGCTACCTAGGTAGTGCTGGAACAGGTGGCCGCCGGGGGTGCGGCGCAGGTGCAGGACGGGGGAGCGGGAGGCGGGTTCGCCGTAGGCGTGGGGGTTGGCCAGCAGGTCGTCGTCGAAGCGGTAGAGCGAGGCGTAGAGGGTGGTCTCGTGCAGGCGGACGTCGACGCCGTGGGCGATGGCGGGGGCGAGGTAGGCCAAAGTGAGGGAGGCGCGCGCGGGCAGGCCGGCGCCGATGCCTTCCTCGTCGCCGCGGCGGCGGACCATGGGGGACTCGGGGTCGCCGATGAGCACGCGCACCTGGACGCCGTCGCGGGCTCGTTTGCTGAGGGTCTCGGCGATGGAGGGGTAAGTGCCGTCGGGCAGGAAGAGCGCGGAGTAGGCGAGCAGGTCGATGTGCTCGGTGGCGGACTCGAACAGGGACCGCCACAGCTCGTGCGGGACCTCGCTGCGGCGCGGGTAGAGCTGCAGCAGCTCCTGGTCTACGTCAGTGTGGTCGACGTCGGGCCACAGGTAGCCGGCGTCGACGCCGAGCTTCTGCGCGGTCTCCCAGCGGTGCCGGCGGTGCGGCACACGACCGGTGGCGATCCATCGCTCGACGGTCTTGGGGTCGACCTGCAGGGCGGCGGCGAGGTCGAGCGGGGTGAGCCCGGCCGACACCAGGGCGCCGCGCAGGCGCTCGTTGCTCACCGGGACGTCCTGGGCCGTGGCGGGACGTCCTGGTCCGTCCACAGGTGCGGTGGTCGCGTCCGTCCGCCGTGGGCTGCACTGGCGGACATGACGACGAGGCGGGGCGAGCGGGCGGACCGACGGCGCGAGAACGAGAGCGCCGCGCCGGTCAGTCGCCGGTCCCCGCGGCGCCGCGACGACGGCCGCTGGACGGCCGCGCTGTCGTGGGGCGCGGTCGACGAGTACCGCGAGTGGCTGCGCCAGCAGGACGAACCTTCGCGGCGTCGGTAGCGCGGCATCAGACGCCCACCGTCGGGCGGGGCAGCCGCACGCGGACCGGGGCGGTGGCTCGGTGCAGCAGCACCGCCTCCCCGAACGGCAGGGTGCGCAGCCGGGCGGCGGTGAGCCGGTGCTGGTCGTAGCGCTCCTGCGCCCGTTCGCTGCGGTGCCGTCGTGGGTCGTCGGTGAGCCGGGCGATCTGGGCGAGGTCGTCGGCCTGCGCGAGGCCGCCGAGGACGACCTTGATGGTGCTGGCGTCCCACATGGCGTCGGCCTGGGCGGCGCCCCAACGGGCGCGGGCCTGGGCGAGGGACTGCAGCACGGCAATGGTGGGGATGCCGACGCCGCCGCCGTCGGAGAGCAGGGACGGGAGCGAGGGCAGCGGGGCGACGTTGGCGACCTCGTCGAGGACGAGCAGCAGCGGCGGGTCGAGCCGGCCGCCGGGGGAGGCGGCGGCGAGCCGGCGGGCGTGCTCGGTGACGTCCTCGATGAGGGCGGTGATGAGGGGGGCGACTGAGAGCTGGGCGCCGCTGGAGCCGAGCAGGTAGAGGGTGCCGCGCTGGCGTAGGAACTCCTCCGGGTCCAGGGACTCGCCAGGGCCCGGGCTGCAGGCCTGCAGGACGCGCGGATCGGCCAGGGAGTCCAAAGCGCGGCGGACACCGGCCCAGACGCTGCCGCGTTGGCGCGGGTCGGCCTCGGTCTGCTCCTCGAGCTCGTCGGCCCAGCCGTCGGCGGCGTCGGTGGCCAGCCGCAGGATGCGGACCGGTTCGCGGTCGTTCGGGTTGCTGGCCCAGGCGAGCAGGGTGCGGGCGTCGCGGCCGTCGAGGGCGGCGGCGTGCAGGTAGCAGCGCAGCACGGCTTGGCTCATGCCGGACCAGAAGTCGCCGTTCTCGACGCCGACGCCGACCCGGGCGCCCGCCGACACAGCGCGGGCGCGCAGGATGGCGACGAGCGGGTCCTCGCAGCCGCGGTGCGGGGCCCAGCGCAGCGGCTGCTGCCAGCCGGCCAGGCGGGCGATGAGCTGCAGCCTTCGGACGAAGCCGTCGCTGTTGGCCAGGTGCCGCAGCACGGCGCCGAACCGGACGACCAGCTCGCCGGTCTCGCGCTTGCGGCCGATGAGACCGGCCGGGCGGGCGGTGCCGATGAGGAAGGTGCGCCGGGCCGGGGCGGCGGTGGTGGCTTCGGTGGTCACGGGTTCTCCTACCGCTGGGTCGGGACGCCGGCGCGGTGCACGCCGGCGCTCGCTGCGGACCGGGCGCCGTGGGCGGCCAGGCCGGCGGCTGCGGCCATGCCGCCGCTGGCTGCGGCGCCGCCGGAGCCGGCTGCCTTGGCCCCGCCGCTAGAGCTGGGCGGCGAGGCGCGCCGGCGTCAGCGAGGGGCAGCTGTGGCCCCACCCGCTCTACGTCCGCTCCCAGACCCGCGAGTCAGCTCCCTCTACGACCCCGACCACGCCATCAACCGGCTGGACAGCATGAGCCGGCGCGGGGGCCGTGGGTGGCGATGCCCTGGCGGACGTAGGTGGCGGGGCCGTTGACGGCGGCGGCGGGGCCGGCATTGGCGGCGGTGCGGCGGCTGGCGTGGAGCTGGGCCATGTCATCGCCCAGGGTCGGCACGAACCGGTAGACCAGCACGCTGGCGAAGATGGACAGGAACAGCACCGCCAGGCCGGACAGGGCCGAGGAGAAGGCGTCGGCGGGGGTGCCGGTGGCGGTGACCGCGTTGGCCAGGCCGAGGATGACGACGATGACGGGCTTACTCAGGTCGATGGCCGGCGATGTCGGCCATCGCCGAGAGCGGCTTCAACCCCAGGGCGACCAGCCGTCCGGCAGCAGGTCGTGCAGCTTGGCCACAAGACGGTCGTCGGCCGGCCGAAAACCGCGAGCGGCGAGGACCGGCGCGTCGACCTGGACCAGCTGACGGTGGAGACGCTGCGACGGCACCGCGAGGAGCAGGCCCGCGAGCGAGCCGAAGCGGGGGAGGCTTGGGTCGAGAGCGGCCTGGTCTTCACCCGTCTGGACGGCAGTCAGCTGCATCCCGAGTACGCGACCCGGCACTTCCAGTGGCTCACCCGGCAGGCCGGCCTCCGGCAGATCCGGCTCCACGACCTTCGGCATGGTCAGGCCAGCATGATGCTCGCGGCGGGCGTCCCCATCGCCGTCGTGAGCAAGCGCTTGGGGCACTCTTCGATCGCCCTGACGAGTGACACGTACAGCCATCTGCTGGAGGGCGTGGGGCGCGAGGCGGCGGAGGCTGCAGCAGCGCTCGTGACGCGTCCTGTACGTCGTGGTCCCACATTGGTCCCACACGATCTTGAAAACGACTCTGGGCGCTCTCCTCGAGGGGAGAACGCCCAGGTCAATCCGGGTGCGCCGCCAGGGACTCGAACCCCGAACCCGCGGATTAAGAGTCCGCTGCTCTGCCAGTTGAGCTAGCGGCGCGTGGTGCGGGGGAGACAGTAGCAGCGGGTCCCGTCGTCCGCGAAATCGCGGCAGGGGCGGCGGCGCGGGCAGCCCAGCCGGCGCGGCGGGCCGCGATCTCGCGCACCCAGGCGCCGGGCTCCTCCTCGCGCACGAGCAGCTCGGCGCTGCACGGGGCGGCGGGCAGCACGAGGTCGACCAGCAGGCTGAGCGGGACGTGGTGGCGCAGCAGCGTCATGACGACGTCGTTGGGCAGCGGTGCGCCGGCGAAGGCTCCCGCCGGCTCGACCTGCTGTGCCGTCTCCGGCGGCTGCAGGTCGTAGGCCGAAGGGAGCGGGGCCGTCGGGGAAAGCATGGTCAAGGCGTCGGCAGCGCGCGGCGGGGCGTTGCTCGCCCGTCCGGGTGGGCCGCTCGACCCAGGCGGCCGGGACCGGGCCGTCACCTGCCGGCGGCCCTCAGCGCGGGCGGGCGAGTCCGCGGGCCGAAGACGGGGAACAGCACTGGCGGCGGCGCGTCACCGGTGCGCGCCCGGAGAGGAGTCGCGTGGACGGGCTGGCCGTCGTCGTCCTGCTGCTGGTCGGGGTCGCGGTGCTCAGCCCGCTGGCCGACCGGATCGGGCTGCCCGCACCGGTGCTCGTCACCGCGTGGGGCCTCGTGCTCGCAGCGATCCCCGGTGTGCCGGCGCTGCACCTCCCGCCGGAGCTGGTGCTGCCGGTGCTGCTGCCGCCGCTGCTCTACGCCGCAGCCACCCGCTCGTCCACGGCGGACCTGCGCCGCAACGTCGCCGCGCTCGTCCTGCTCGCGGTCGGGCTGGTCCTGTTCACGACGGCCGCGGTGGCGTTCACGGCCACCCGGATCTCCCCGGGGCTGCCGCTGGCCTCGGCGGTCGTGCTCGGCGCGATCGTGAGCCCGCCGGACCCGGTGGCGGCGACGTCGGTGGCCCCCGCGGTGGGTCTGCCGCGGCGGCTGGTCACCGTGCTCGAGGGCGAGGGGATGCTCAACGACTCCACCGCCCTGGTGGTGTTCGGGATCGCGCTCGCGGCCGCCACCGGCTCGCACCTCAGCGTCGGGGAGGCCTCGGTCCGGCTGCTGCTGTCCACCGTCGGCGCCACGCTCTGGGGGCTGGCCGTGGGCTGGATGACCCGCCGCTTCGTGCACCGGCTGGACGACCCGCGGGCCGAGGTGACGGCCACGTTCCTGGTGCCCTACCTCGCCTATCTTCCGCTGGACGCCCTCAACGGCAGCGGTGTCGTCGCCGTCGTCGTGGCCGGCCTCTACCTCGGCCAGTACGGCGCCGCCGCCCTGTCCTCGGCCGGGCGGCGGGAGGGGGTGGCGGTCTGGAACGCGCTGGACTACGCCCTCAGCGGCTTCGCGTTCGCGCTGGTCGGCTTCGAGGCCACCCGCGTCCTCACCGACTCCGACCTGCCCAAGCACGGCATCGAGACCGCACTGGTCGTCGTGCTGGTCGTGCTCGTGATCCGTGCGGTCTGGGTCCTGCCGTTCGGTGCGCTGCTGCGCCGGTCGCGCCGCTTCGGCACCGGCAGCGAGTCGTGGCGGGAGTCGGCGGTGGCGGCGTGGGCCGGCATGCGCGGGGTGGTCACGATCGCTACCGCGCTGGCACTGCCCTCGGACATGCCTGGCCACGCGCTGGTGCTGGCCGGAGCGGTGGCCGTGGTCCTGGTGACCCTGCTGGGGCAGGGGCTCACGCTGCCCTTCGTGGTGCGCGCCTTGAAGGTCGGCGGCCAGGTCTCCGACGCCGCGGAGTGGCGCACCGTGCGGGCCCGCGCGGCGGCCGGGGCCCTGGCCCGGCTGGAGCAGCTCGAGGCCGAGGGCGACGTGCCCCCCGACGTCGCCCAGCGCCTGCGCGAGCGCTACGAGCCGCAGCTGGCCGCCCAGCGGGTGGCCGAGCAGCGCAACGGCGCCACCGAGGTGTCGGAGGAGCTGCGGAGCGAGGCGAAGCGGGTCAAGGCGGCCCGGGCCGCGGCCCGCGAGCGGCACGCGCTGGAGCGGGCCCTGGTGGAGGCCGAGCGCGATGTGATCATCGACCTGCGCCGGACGGGCGAGGTGACCCCCGAGACGGCCGAGCGGGCGCTGCGCGACGTCGACGCCCGGCAGACCTGGTTGTCCCGGCGCTGACTCCTCGGCTCCCTGGGCTGGTCGTGCAGCCGCCCGCCCGACCGGGGACCTTGGCCACTCGCCGCCGCCCGGCTACCGGGCTGGAGTGGAGGCGGCCCCCCCGACCGGGGACGCCCGGGGGGCCACCCCCCCGCCCGCCGGCCCCGGCCGCGGGGGGGGGCCG
>JBQCHF010000085.1:0-9607 GCA_051954955.1 Motilibacteraceae bacterium | reverse complement strand
AGCGTCTGGGCCAGCAGTGTCTTGCCGCAGCCGGTGGGGCCGAGCAGCAGGATGTTGCTCTTGGCCAGCTCGACGTGGTCGTCGCGCCCGGGCTTGCCGGCCTCGCCGGCCTGCACCCGCTTGTAGTGGTTGTAGACGGCGACCGAGAGCGCCTTCTTCGCGGTGTCCTGACCGATGACGTACTGGTCGAGGAACTCGTAGATCTCCCGCGGCTTGGGCAGCTCGTCCCACTTGAGGTCCGAGCTCTCGGAGAGCTCCTCCTCGATGATCTCGTTGCAGAGATCGATGCACTCGTCGCAGATGTAGACGCCGGGGCCCGCGATGAGCTTCTTGACCTGCTTCTGGCTCTTCCCGCAGAACGAGCACTTGAGCAGGTCGCCGCCGTCGCCGATGCGTGCCACCCGGTGCCACTCCTCGCTGCCGACGGCCCCGGGACATCCGGGGATCCGTGCCGTTCGTCCACGACGGTACCCCGGCGAGGGGTCGCCCGTCCCGCATGTCGCCGCGCGTCCCCCGGCCGGGTGCCGGACGGGCGGACGGAGGGCGCGGCCGGACCGAGGTCCGGCCCGGGGGGGGGGGGGGGGGGCGGGCGGGGGGGCGGGTGGGCGGGGCGGCCCCGTGGCCGGCCCGGGCGGGGTGGCCGGGCGCGGGCCGGGCACCACCCCCACGCGGCTCTCCGGGTCAGCCCGGGAGCGAGGCCTTGCGGCTCGTGATCACCTGGTCGACGAGGCCGTACTCGACCGCCTCCTGGGCGGTGAGGATCTTGTCGCGCTCGATGTCCTTGCGGACCTGCTCGACCGAGGCCTTGTCGTTGGAGTGCTTGGCCAGCGTCTCCTCGAGCCACTCGCGCATCCGCAGGATCTCGCGGGCCTGGATCTCGATGTCCGAGCCCTGGCCGCCACCCTCGGAGTAGGGCTGGTGGATGAGGATGCGGGAGTTGGCCAGCGCATAGCGCTTGCCCGGCGTGCCGGCGGCGAGCAGGACCGCCGCTGCGCTGGCGGCCTGGCCCATGCACACCGTCTGGATGTCGGGCTTGACGAACTGCATCGTGTCGTAGATCGCCGTGAGAGCGGTGAAGGAGCCGCCGGGCGAGTTGATGTAGATGAAGATGTCCCGGTCGGGGTCCATCGACTCCAGCGTGAGCAGCTGGGCCATGACGTCGTTGGCGCTGGCGTCGTCGACCTGCACGCCGAGGAAGATGATCCGCTCCTCGAACAGCTTCGAGTAGGGGTTGTACTCGCGGAAGCCCTGGCTGGTGCGCTCGATGAAGCTGGGCAGCACGTAGCGGGAGCTGGGGCCGGGCACGGCGAAGCCGTGCTGGTTGACCGGCAGGGCCAGACCGTGCTGGCCGGCCGGCTGGGCGCCGTGCGGGACGGTGAGATCGCTCATCGCTGGGAAGTCCTCCGGTGTCGCTACGAGATGAGGGTCTGTCGGCGGAGTGCCGGAGGTCAGGCGCCCGGGCCGGACGGCGCCGCGGTGCCGCCCTCGCCGGAGACCTGGTGCGCGGTCTGCACCACGTGGTCGACGAAGCCGTAGGCCTGCGCCTCGTCCGCGGTGAACCAGCGGTCGCGGTCCGAGTCGGTCTCGATCTGGTCCACGCTCTGGCCGGTGTGCATGGCGATGAGCTCGGCCAGCTTCTTCTTGGTGTAGAGCATCTGCTCGGCCTGGATCTTGATGTCCGAGGCGGTGCCACCCAGACCACCGGACGGCTGGTGCATCATCACCCGGGCGTGCGGGAGGGCGTATCGCTTGCCGGCGGCGCCCGCGCAGAGCAGGAACTGCCCCATGCTGGCCGCCAGGCCCATGGCCACGGTGGCGACGTCGTTCTTGACGTACTGCATGGTGTCGTAGATGGCCATGCCGGCCGACACCGAGCCACCGGGCGAGTTGATGTAGAGGTAGATGTCCTTGTCCGGGTCCTCCGCGGCCAGCAGGAGCATCTGCGCGCAGATGGCGTTGGCCATCGCGTCCTCGACCACGCTGCCGAGGAAGATGATCCGCTCGCGGAGCAGCCGGTTGTAGACCTGGTCGTCGAGGCCGCCGCCGGGGGCCTGCGTGCGGCCCTGCGGGACCGCGAGGCCCGGCGTGATGAGGTCGCTCACGGGATGCGTCACCTGCTCGCTGTCGTCGCCGGATAGTTCTGTGCTGATAGTTCTGTGCTGATCGTGCTGGTGCTGATCTGCTGGTGCCGATCGGCAGGGGCTCCCCCACCGCGCTGCCGACACTAACGCGGCCCCCCGACGCCTGACTCCCGCCGGGCCCCCTGTTCGCTGGCGGCGTAGGTGCCTGACCCGCGCAATGCCGGGGGCGGGAGGGCCCTCGAACGCGTGAGACCCCCGCCGGTCGGCGGGGGTCTCACGGGTGGTGCTGCCTCGGGCTGTGGGCGGGTGCTCAGCCCTGCTGGACCGGGTCGCCCTCGGCGTCGGCGACCTCGGCGGCATCTGCGGCGTCGTCGAGGCTGTCGGCCTCGTCGTCGACCTCCAGGTCACCCTCGGCGCGCTCCTCCACGGAGGGGGCGCCGGGGAGGTCGTCGCGCAGCGCGTCGAGGTCGACCACGTTGCCGCTGGCGTCCTTGACCGTGGCCGCCTCGAGCACGAGCGCCAGCGCCTTGCCGCGCACGACCTCGGCGATCAGCACGGGCACCTGGCCGGTCTGCATGAGCTGGTCGGCGAACTGGTCCGGCGCCATGCCCATCCGGGAGGCCCGGCGGACGAGGTGCTCGGTGAGCTCCTCCTGCGAGGGCTGGATCTCCTCCTTGACCGCGATCGCGTCGAGCACGAACTGGCTCTTGATCGCCTCGCGGGAGGACTTCTCGATGTCGGCGTCGAAGGCGGCCTCGTCGGTCTCCTCGGACTCGAGGAACTGCTCCTTGGTCAGGCCCGCCGCCTCGAGCTGGTGGCCCAGGTTGTGCAGCCGGCCGTCGACCTCAGCCTTGACGATGCTCTCCGGCAGCGGCACCTCGACCAGCTCGAGCAGCGTCTCGAGGGCCTTGTCCCGGGCCTGCACGCCCTGCTCGACGCGCTTCATCCGCTCGGTGCGGACACGGGCGTCGGCGCGCAGCTCCTCGATGGTGTCGAACTCGCTGGCCATCTGGGCGAACTCGTCGTCGAGCTCGGGGAGCTCGCGCTCCTTGACCGACTTGACGGTGACGGTGACGTCGGCGATCTCACCGGCGTGCTCGCCGCCGGCCAGCTCGGTCTGGAAGGTCTTGGTCTCCTCGGCCGACATGCCGCGCACGGCCTCGTCCAAGCCGTCGAGCAGGTTCTTGCTGCCGACCTCGTAGGACAGGCCGGTGACCGAGTCGACCTCCTCCTCGCCGATCGTGGCGGCGAGGTCGATGGACAGGAAGTCGCCCTCCTCCGCGGGCCGCTCGACGCCCTTGAGCACCCCGAAGCGCAGCTGCAGCTGGTGCAGCTGCTCCTCCACGTCCTCGTCGGTGACCTCGACGTCGTCGACGGTCACCTCCAGGCCGCGGTACTCGGGCAGCTCGAAGTCCGGACGGACGTCGACCTCGGCGGTGAACGCGAGCTTGTCGTGGTCGGCGAGCTCGGTGACCTCGACCTCGGGCTGGCCGATGACCTGCACCTCGTGCTCGCGCACGGCGTCGCCGTAGAAGCGCGGGAGGGCGTCGTTGATGGCCTCCTCGAGCACCGCAGCGCGACCGATCCGCTGGTCGATCAGGCGCGGGGGCACCTTGCCGCGGCGGAAGCCCGGGATCTGCACCTGGGACGAGATCCGCTTGTAGGCGGCGTCCAGGCTGTCCTTGAGCTCGTCGAAGGGCACCTCGACGGAGAGACGGACCCGCGTGGGGTTCAGGGTCTCGACGGCGCTCTTCACTGCTGGGGCTCTCCTTGCCTTCGGGTGCTGCGGTCGGGTGCTCGTGCTCGGCGCTGCGCCCTCCGACGGCGGTCGGACGGCGACGCCACGGTGCCGCGCGGACACCTCCCGCCAGGTGGCGGGTCGTGCTGGTCGGGGCGGGGAGACTCGAACTCCCGATCTCCTGCACCCAAAGCAGGCGCGCTAGCCACTACGCTACGCCCCGCGGCGCCTGCAGGAGTCTAGGGGCATCCCGGGCTGCCGCGTGCAGTCGGCGAGGTGTGCCCGGCGTCAGTCCGGGGCAGGGAGCCGACCGCGCGGGTGTAGCTCAATGGCAGAGCCCCAGCCTTCCAAGCTGGTCATGCGGGTTCGATTCCCGTCACCCGCTCTTGTGGTGAGAGGCGCGAGCGGCGCTCACGTTCGGTCTGCCTGGCGCCCTCGTCTCCCCTATGAGGGTCGAAGGCGCTGGTGACGGCGGCAGCGGGCGGCGCAGCGGCTCGGGCGGCCGGCTGCGGACCTGCCTCGCACGGTCACAGGCGCTGGTGACGGCGGCAGCGGGCGTCGGGGCGGTCCACGTGGCCGGCCGGCGGTCCCGAGGGGATGTCAGGCCGCGAGTGGAAGCTTGTTGGCGCGCCACGCCGGCGTCTCCGACAGCAACCTTCCACTGGATCTTCCCCGGCCAGAGTGTGACCGTATTGCACGTTTTCTCGGCGTGTCGCGACAACGCCGTCACTCTTTGCGCCCCGGGCGGCAGTCCCACCGGCCGGCAGCCAGAACCGGCATCCGCCCGGCCGCCCCCGTCACCAGCGCCTTTGACCGTCCCGAGCCCGACCGCCCCCCGTCAGCGCGAAGGGCCGCCCGCAGACCCGGACATCGCGACCCCCTCACTCCCGCCAGATCAACACCAGCGCACGGTCGTCGCTCTCGCCGCTGGCCACGGCGTCGACGAGCTTGCGGGCACCGTGCCGGAAGCCGCGGGTGACCAGGCGCTCGGCCTCGCCCAGGAGGCGGTCGATGCCCACGGAGAGGTCGCGGCCGGGGACCTCGACCACGCCGTCGGTGTAGAGGAGCATCGCGTCGCCGCGGTCCAGCCGGCCCTTCTCGCCCACGTACTCGCCGTCCTCGACGACGCCGAGCAGCGGGCCGGTGGTGGAGTCGGTGGTGCGCCAGCGGCCGCTGCCGGCGAAGAACTGGGCGGCCGGGGGGTGGCCGGCGCTGGTGACCAGGTAGTCGCCGGATTCGAGGTCGATGACCAGGTGCACCGCGGTGGCGAAGCCCTCGCGCCAGCGCTGGCGCAGCAGGTACTGGTTGGCCGCAGGCAGGAAGTCCTCGCGGTCCATCGCCCCCAGCAGGCCGCCGAAGGCGCCGGACAGCAGCAGCGCGCGCGTGCCGGCGTCGACGCCCTTGCCGGAGACGTCGACCAGCGCGACCTCGAGCGTGCGCTCGTCCGGGGACTGGCTGGCCACCAGGAAGTCGCCGGAGAAGGTGGCGCCGTAGGCGCTGCGCAGGACGACCTCCGCGCCCCAGCCGGAGGGCAGCGGTGGCAGCTCGCCCTGGGCTCGCAGACGGTCGCGCAGGTCGACCAGCATCGACTCCCCGCGGGTGCCCGGGACGCCGAGCCGGGACCGGCTGCGGGCCACCACGAGCACGAGGACGAGCATGGCGAGCACGACGATGGCGCCGCCGGGCGTGACCGGCCGGGCGCTGTCGCTACGCCCCACCGTGACCGCCACCAGCAGGCCGGCCACGACGATGCCGATGAGCACCATCGAGCGAAGGGTGAGCAGGAAGCCGCCGAGGAACAGGACCAGGGCCAGCGCCGAGATGGGCACCCAGTCCGGCACCCGGACGGACGCCGCCGCGAGCCCGCAGGCGAGCAGGGCCGCGGACAGCAGCGCGAAGGCATCGGAGGGCACGATCCGACGGCGCACCGTCGTCGAGCTCCGACGCCATCCGCGGGCGAGCGTGCCCCGCCGGGGCAGGTCCGTCCGGGCCATGCAGCGACCCTAGCGCTGTCGACCGTCCGTCACCGGCGGTCCACGCGATGCGTCCGGCTGCTCCGCGCGGGTGATCCCGACCGCTCGAAAACCGTTCGGCGCCACGCCTTCGGGCCTGGTAGGCCAGACGGGTGACGACCACCAGGACCGGCTTGCCCGACGTAGACCACCGCCCGCACGGCACGGCCGAGCGACCCTCGGGCGGGTGGTCGGTCCGCACCATCCACCCGGACGAGTGGCCGGCGTACGCCCGGCTCGGCGAGCTCGCCTTCCTCGGCGAGACCACTCCGGAGGAGCTCGAGCTCGAACGGTCGGTGCACGAGCTGGACCGCTCGCTGGGCGCCTACGACGGCGAGCTGCTCGTCGGCTCCGCGGCGGCCTACACGTTCGACCTCACCGTGCCCGGCGGTCGGGTCCCCGCCGCCGGCGTCACCTGGGTCTCGGTGGCGCCCACCCACCGTCGGCGCGGGGTGCTCAGCGCCCTCATGCGCCACCAGTTGGACGGCATCCACGCGGCCGGGCAGGAGCCGGTGGCGGTGCTCTGGGCCAGCGAGGCCGGCATCTACGGCCGCTACGGCTACGGCCGCGCCTCCTGGCAGCTGAGCTTCGAGGTGCCCCGCTCCCCCGCCGCCGTACTCGCAGCGACCGACCCCGGGCTGCGGGTGCGCCTCGTCGACCCGGAGGAGTCGCTGGACGTCTGCGCGGGCGTCTACGACGCGGTGCGGGCCACCCGGCCGGGCTTCTACGCGCGGGACGCGCGCTGGCACCGGCGCGAGCTGTTCGACGCCCCGTCCTTCCGCGGCGGCCAGTCGCGCCTGCGGGTGGCGCTGGTGGAGGACGAGCAGGGGACGGCCCGCGCCTACGCCCGCTACCGCACCGAGGCCCGGTGGAGCGGCCCCGGTGGCCCGGGCCCCCAGGGCGTCGTGCACGTGCGCGAGGCGAAGGCGCTGGACGCCGCCGCCTACGCCGCCCTGCTGCGCTACCTCAGCGACCTCGACCTCACCGCCACGCTGTCCCTGCAGCGCCGCCCGGTCGACGACCCGGCCTTGGACCTGCTCGCCGACCCGCGACGCGCTCGGCCGGTGCTCGGCGACGCCCTCTACGTCCGGCTGGTCGGCCTGCCGGCCGCGCTGGCCGCCCGCACCTACCGCAGCGAGGTGGACGTCGTCGTGGAGGTCGTCGACGAGCAGTGCCCGTGGAACGCGGGGCGCTGGCGGCTCTCGGCCGGCGCGGGCGGCGCCTCGTGCGAGCCGACGTCGGAGCCGGCGGACCTGGCGCTGCCGGTGGCGGTGCTGGGTGCCGCCTACCTCGGCTCGGCCCGGGCGCTGTCGCGCGCCGCGGCCGCCGGACGGGTGAAGGAGCGGACGTCGGGAGCGGTGCTCGCCGCCGACCGCGCCTTCACCGGCGACGTCGAGCCGTGGTGCCCGACCGTCTTCTGACCGGGCCGCGCCTCCTCAGGCGGGCTGGCAGGCCGGGCACCAGTAGAGGGTCCGGCCCACGAACGGCTCGCTGAGCACCGCGGTGCCGCACCGGCGGCAGGGCAGCCCGGTCCGCTTGTAGACGTAGAAGGAGTCCTCCCGGCGCGGGCTGCGCCGGCGCCCCTCCGGCCGGTCGGCGGGCAGCGTCGTCACGATCCGCCCGGCCTTCACCCCCGCACGCAGCAACCCGCGCAGGTCCTCCCACACCGCGTCCCAGGTCGCCTGGTCCACGCCCTTGCCGGGCCGGTGCGGGCTGATGCCGTGCCGGAAGAGCACCTCGGCGCGGTAGACGTTGCCGACGCCGGCCACCACCTCCTGCTGCATGAGCAGGGCGCCCACGGCGGTGCGTGAGCGGGAGATGCGGGCGTACGCGCGCTCGGGGTCGGCGTCGCGGCGCAGCGGGTCCGCGCCCAGCCGCGCGTGCAGGCCCGACTTCTGCGCCGGGTCGACCAGCTCGCACGCCGTCGGGCCGCGCAGGTCGGCCCAGTGCTCGTCGTTGTCCAGCCGCAGCCGGAGCGCCCCGCGCACCGCGGGCGCGGGCTGGTGGCCGAACCGGAAGGTGCCGTAGAGGCCGAGGTGCACGTGCACCCAGCGCTCCCCCGCCTTGGTGTCCACGGGGCCGAGGAAGAGGTGCTTGCCGTGGGCGTCGGTGCCCTGCAGCACCTGGCCGTCGACGAGCGCGGCACCCTCCTCGAACCGCCCCTGCGGGCTGCTCGCGCGCACGGCGTCGCCGGCGAAGCGGGCGCCGAGGTCGCGGGCGAGTCGGTGGATCGTGTGGCCCTCGGGCACCTGCAACTGCTCCTACGCGTCGTCGGAAAGACCGCCGCGTCCTGCGTCGAGCGGTCAGACCGGCAGCGTGCCACCCTCGGCGGCGTCCGGCGACCCGGGCAGCGGCGGCAGCTCGCCAGTGGTCTCGTAGGCGGTGAGCAGGCCGATCCGGCGCTGGTGCCGCTCGCCGTTGGAGAACGGCGTGGCCAGGAAGACCTCGACGAAGCGGGTGGCCTCGTCGGTGGTGTGCTGGCGCGCGCCGATGCTGACCACGTTGGCGTCGTTGTGCTCGCGGGCCAGGGCCGCGGTGTCCTCGTTCCAGGCCAGCGCCGCGCGGATGCCGCGCACCTTGTTGGCCGCGATCTGCTCGCCGTTGCCCGAGCCGCCCAGGACGATGCCCAGGCTGGTGCGGTCCGCGGCCACGGCCTCGGCCGCGCGCAGCACGAACACCGGGTAGTCGTCGTCGGGGTCGAAGGCGTGCGGGCCGTGGTCGACGACCTCGTGGCCCTGCTCCTCGAGCCAGCCGACGAGGTGCTCCTTGAGCTCCCAGGCCGCGTGGTCGGCCCCGATGTGGACGCGCATGGGGCGCAGTCTGGCAGGTTGTGGGGCGTGAGCTACCAGCAGGCGGCCCCGCCGTCGGTCCCCCGGTCGGTGCTCGGCGTCGACGGCTGCCGCGGCGGCTGGTACGTCGCCGAGGTGGCCGTCGACGGGGCGGGCACCGCGCGGGGGGTGCGGTTCTCGGTCGAGCGGACCTTCGAGGACGTGCTGGACCGGGGCGCCGAGGTGATCGCGGTCGACATCCCCATCGGCCTGGCGTCCGAGGGATCGCGCGAGGCAGACTTGCTCGCCCGCCGGCTGCTGTCCTCGCGCGGCTCGAGCGTCTTCCCGGCGCCGGTCCGCGCGGTGCTGGAGGCCGATGACTACGACGAGGCCCGCACGCTGTCCGTGGCCGCGCACGGCAAGTCGCTGTCCCGGCAGACCTGGAACATCGTGCCGAAGATCGCCGAGGTGGACGCGCTCGCCGACGACGTCCGCGTCGTCGAGGTGCACCCAGAGGTGTCCTTCGCCCGCCTGGCCGGGCGC
The DNA here is from genome assembly GCA_051954955.1 of Motilibacteraceae bacterium. Lineage (GTDB taxonomy): Bacteria > Actinomycetota > Actinomycetes > Motilibacterales > Motilibacteraceae > JBQCHF01. The sequence continues at coordinate 465 of JBQCHF010000085.1, read as the reverse complement.
GTGCTCGGCGCGAAGAAGACCCCCGATGGCCGCGCCGAACGCCTGGCCGCCCTGCGCACCTGGCTTCCCGACCTGGACGTCCCGCCCGGCGACGACGCCGTCGACGCCGTCGCCGCCGCGTGGACCGCCTGGCGCATCCTGCGCGGCGAGTCCGTCAGCCTGCCCGCCGACCCGCCCCGCGACGACGCCGGCCGGCCGATGCGGATCGTGGTCTGAGGTCCCGGTCCACCACCCCGCCTCCCCCTGCCGTGATCATGCAGAGATGGTGAGGCTGCGGTTCCGCGGTGGGGAAAGGGCGCTGCTGACAGGAGGACCGAGAGGGCAGCGTCCGGCGAGCACCCCGCTGCGGATGTGCTCGCGGCCACCAAGATCAAGTCGATTTGGTGAGGGGGGCCCAGACCCAATACGTTTGGCTCTGGGGGACCCACACCCAAACAGCGCGCCGGCCCGCGCCGCCCCCCCCAG
>JBQCHF010000084.1:0-9124 GCA_051954955.1 Motilibacteraceae bacterium | reverse complement strand
CGCACTGCACCGAGCCGTTCCACTGGTCCCAAGGGGACCACACCGTCCCCTACGACCACCAGAACCCCGAGGCCGGCGGGCAGACCGACACCCACAACCTGTGCCCCCGCTGCGGCATCCACCACGCGTTGAAGACCTGCGGACTGCTGGACTCCGACGTCCTCGACGACGGCAGCGTGGAGATCATCACCCGGTCCGGGCGGCGCTACCGCACACCGCCACCACGGCTGCTCGCCGACGAGGACGACCCGCCCAAGAACCCCCGGGGCGCAACGAGAACAGGCGAGCACAGCAGCTGGGGCGACCCCGACCAACCCCCACCGTTCTAACTGTCTGTGTCCGACCGGTGCGGGGGCGACCGGGCCCGTCTCTCCAGCAAGTCGCTCCCCATGGCGCCCTTGCTGCCAACGTGCGGCGCGCCGCCGGAGTCAGGCTGCAGAATGCCGCTGCCTGCTGAATCGTCGCGAGGGGGGCATGGCATGACGTCCGACCGGATCGCGAGGGCTCACCTGCCACTCTCCGGGTGGACCCTCGAGGTGGACGAGAGCCGCGTTGTGTTCCGACTCGGCCGGCCCGACTGCTGGCGTGATGTCGTGCCCGTGCAGGAGGACGAGACCTGGAGCGAGCTGCCGGACACCTGGCTCGCGGCGTTCATGTCTCCGGGAGAGGGAGACCGAACCGGCTGGGTGCTCGCCTACGGCACGCTGCTGGCCGACGGCGAGGTTGCCGCCTTCGTGGGGGCGGCCGACGTCGAGGAAGGTCCCGAGGGCGACTGGTGGCAGGTGCCGGTCCTCACCGTCGGGCGGATCTGGATCGCCGAGTACGAGCCGAGCTGGCTCTCGCTCGCCATCGCGCAGGGGAGCACGAGGCAGGTCTTCCACCGGCGGGCACGTCGGCTTCGACCCTGAGCGGGTCGCCGGGAGGGTCTGCCGACTCACGATGCCAGCAGCATGGCGCTCAGCGCGCGCACCGACGCCTTGTCCGCCGACCGCGGGTTGGTGCTCAGCACCAGGTCGACGAAGCCGAGCTCGGGCAGCCGGTGCGAGGGGCCGAGGGGTTCGAGCATGGTCGGCACCAGGCTCTCTGCCATCGCGGAGATGCCGATGCCCGCTGTCACCGCGGCGATGAGGCCGTTCACCCCTCGGCAGAGGCAGGCGCTGCGCCAGGTCAGCTCCGCGCGCTCCAGGGCCTGCTCCATGAGGGTCCGGCTGATCGAACCCGCGGGGTAGAGCACGAGGGGCAGCGGCCGGGACCGGTCGAGCTGCGTGCTGGGCAGGCCCACCCAGACCAGCCGCTCCCGTCGGATCAGCCGTCCGCGGTCCTGCGCGCCCATCGGAGACTTGCCGAGGAAGAGGTCGAGGCGGTTCTGCTCGAGCCGGCGGTAGAGGGTGCCGCTCTGGTCCACGGTGAGCTCCAGCTCCACCAGCGGGTTGTCCCTGCGGAAGTCGCGCAGGATCTGGGGCATGCCGGTGAGGGCGAGGTCGTCGGACATGCCGAGCCGGAGGCGCCCGCTGGGTCGCCGACCGCTGAAGAAGCTGGTCGCCTGCTCCTGGGCGGAGAGGATCGACCGGGCGAAGCCTGCCATCGCCTCGCCGTCCGGAGTCAGGGACACCGAGTGGGTGTCCCGCAGCACCAGCTGACGGCCCACCGACTCCTCGAGCTTGCGCACGTGCTGGCTGACCGCCGGCTGTCCGATGCCCCGCCGCCGTGCCGCCTGGGTGAAGCTTCGGGTCTGCGCCACCGCCACGAAGGTCTCGAGCTGGTTCGGGTCGAGGTGCATCGCTATTCCAGTCCGTGATGGCTGTTAGTCCGACAATTACCTTCACTTCTGATCGTGCGATGACGAGGATGACAGCACCCCCCATTCCCGCGAAAGGTGCCCTGTGTCTGTCGCCGCGCCGGCCCGGAGCACGTTCTCGGCCCTGGCGGCACCGAACTACCGGATCTACGCCGGGGGCCAGCTGTTCGCCTACACCGGCATGTGGGTCGCGAGCATCGCCCAGGACTGGCTGGTCCTGCAGCTCACCGGCAGCCCGGCCGCCGTCGGCGTCACGATGGCGATGGGGTTCCTGCCGATGCTCCTCTTCGGGATGCACGGCGGGGCCCTGGCCGACCGCTTCAGCAAGCGACGCATCCTGACCTGTACCCAGCTCGCCTTCGCCGCCGTCAACACGACGCTTGCGGTCGTGACCCTCGTCGGGGTGGTCACCGCGTGGCAGGTGTGGGTCCTCGCGCTGGCCGGCGGTTTCGCGCTGATGGTCGACAACCCGGCCCGGCAGGTGTTCGTCCACGAGATCGTCCCGCGCGACGACGTCCGCAACGCGATCGCCCTCAACAGCGCGCTGCTGCAGTCGACCCGCCTCGTCGGGCCCGCGCTGGGCGCGGTCCTGGTGGCGGGGGTCGGCGCGGGATGGGCCTTCGCCGTGAACGCGGTCTGCTGCGCGGTGCCGGTGCTCAGCCTGCTCAAGCTGCGACCTGCTCCGGTGCGGCGGGACGAGGCAGCCCCGCACGGCACCTTGCGCGAAGCGCTGGGCTACGTCCGCGGGCGGCCGCAGCTGCTGGCCGCGCTGGTCCTGGTGGGCACGCTCGGCACCCTGGGGCTCAACTTCCCGATCGTGCTCACCGCCATGGCCGCGCAGGAGTTCCACCGCGGCGCCGGCACCTACGGGCTCTTCAACGTGGTCCTCGCGCTGGGCTCGGTGGTGGGCGCGCTCTACGCCGCCCGGCGGACCGAGTCCTCGCTGCGGACCATCGTGCTGGCCGCCGCCCTGTTCGGGGTGAGCCAGACGGCGGCCGCGCTGGCCCCCGACCTCGACCTGTTCGTCGTCATGCTGGTGCCGATGGCACTGACCAACCTCGCCTTCCAGGCGCTGGCGAACTCCCGTGTCCAGCTCACGACCGCGCCGGAGTTCCGTGGCCGGGTCATGGGCCTCTACATGCTCGTGTTCGCCGGCGGGACGCCCATCGGCGCACCGATCGTCGGCCTGGTCACCGCGCACTGGGGGGCCCGCGCTGGGATGGCGCTGTGCGGCCTGGGGCCGTTGCTGGCGGCTCTCGCCGTGGCCGTGCTGCTCGCCCCGGCTGGCGCGCTCACCCAGCACCCGCTCTGGTCCCGGGTCACCTCCCCGTTCCTCGCGGGTGCGTCCCGGCCCTGACGCCGGTTCGACAGACCACCCGCGCCGCCCGCACCCCCCGGCGGGCCGGCAGCGGGTCGGCGGAGGGGCCCTCCTCGGGACGGGACGGGCCCCTCCGTGTTGCTTCGGCGTCTCAGCCCAGCGACGCGGCCCACTCGGCGACCCGCCGTGCGCTCTCCTCGGGCGAGAGGTCCTCGACCCGGGTCATGACCGACCACCGCACCCCGAACGGGTCGCGGATGCTGGCGAAGCGGTCGCCCGAGACGAAGTCGGTGACGGGCTCGCGCACCGTCGCCCCCGCGGCCACGGCCCGTTCCACCACCGCGTCGACGTCGGGGCAGTAGAGCCCGAGCGAGTAGCAGTCGTCGTCGCCCTCCGGTGGCAGGACCAGGTGGTAGGCGGGCATCGGGTCGCCGAGCTGCAGCAGCCCGTTGCCGAGGTCGAGCACGGCGTGGGCGACCAGGGTGGCGCCGTCGGGTGCTGGCATGTCGGTGCGGTCCATCAGGCGCGCACCGAAGACCTGCTCGTAGAAGGCGATGGCGCCGGCGGCGTCACGTACCACGATGAACGGGGTGATGCTCGTGGCGCCGCGGGGCGTCCCGTGGACGGTGTGCTCGCCGTCGGCGGCGCGGGAGGTGAGCGTGTCGTCGGTCATGCCGCCCACCGTGGCGCTTCCGCTCAGAGCCCGCTTGAACGGATGCGACAGACCTACGATCCGATGATGGCTGGACAAGGGACTGTGCCGGGGGAGTCACGTGGGCACCTCAACCCCAGCGCGCTCGCCCCGGTCGCCCGCCTGGCCCCGCCGCCGGACCTCGCCGACGCCCTGGTCCACGTGTGGATCCCGGAGTGGGACCTGCCGGCCGGCCAGGTCCTCACGCAGGCGGTGCTGACCTACCCCGTCGTCAACCTGGTGGTGCAGCCGGGCGCGCCCGAAGGCGACGTCGCCCTGCACGGCCCCCGCACCGCCGTCTCGCACCGCGACCTGTCCGGCCGGGGCTGGGCCGTGGGTGCCCTGCTGCGACCCGCTGCCGTGCCCGCGCTGCTGGCCGCCGTCCCCGGTGGCGGGGACGCCGCCGCCCTGGTGGACGCCTCCGCCCGCCTCGAACAACCCAGGCTGCTGGCCGAGGTCGCTGCCGCCATGCGCCTCGACGGGCCGGCGCGGCACCAGCACGCCCTCGGCGCCGTGTGCGCGTGGCTGCGCGAGCGCCTCGCGGACGCCGGCGCGCCCGACGCCGACGGCCTGCTCGCCAACGCGCTGCTCGACGTCGTCGCCAGTTCCGAGGACGGCGAGCCGCCGCGCCGGGTGGACGAGGTCGCCGCCCGGCTCGGGGTTTCCGTGCGCACCGCGCAGCGGCTCTCCCTCGCCCACACCGGCTTCACCCCAACGGCCCTGCTGCGCCGCCGCCGGCTGCAGCACGCCGCGGACCGGCTGCGCCGCGACCCCACCCTGGATCTCGCCGGGCTCGCGCACGACACCGGCTACGCCGACCACGCCCACCTGACCCGGGACTTCCGCGCGGTGCTCGGGCTCACGCCGTCCGACTTCCGTGCCGGTGCGCCCGTCCCCCCGATCCCCTCAGGGTGACCATGCAGAGGATGCAGATCCACCTGCATCGTCTGCATGATCACCAGGGGCGGGGTTCAGGGGCGGTAGGTCTGGGTGGTGACCAGGGTGCCGCGCAGGCCCGGCTCGGAGAGCAGCTGCGGGTAGTAGTCGTCCGTCAGCCACTTCGGCAGCAGGTTCGCGTAGCGCGGGTTGCCGAGGATGCCGCTGGTGCCGCCCGGGGTGCTGTTCACGGTGCGGGTCCGTCCCGGTGCGGGTGCGCTGACGAACCGCTGCACGGGTCCGCCGCCGAACATGAAGCCGTTCACCGAGTCCGCCCGTGGGTCGTGGTTGGAGGCGTCGACGACGCCGAACCCGCCGTCGACCGACACCCCGGGAAGGCCGGGCACCGCCGCGGTGAAGCCGGCCGCGGGCGGCACGTTCCAGGCACCGCCCAGCGGATGCGTGAACACGTGCCGGTGCAGCTTTCCCCACAGGTAGTCGGCCTGGTTCGTCGAGCCGCCGAAGGCTGCGGCGAAGTCCGGCGAGGCAAGCCGCGTGAGCGCCTGGGACAGGCTGGTGAGCAGCACGACGTCACGGCGGTCGTTCGAGCTGCCGACTCCCGGCACCGCGAAGAAGTCCAGCCCGGAGGCGCCGACGCCGTGGGCGGTCGGGAAGGTGTCCAGCAGGTGGCGCAGGTCCGCCATCGCGGCGTCGCCCGGCGGGAGCACGGACTTGAGGCCGACCCGGGCCAGCGTGGCGTCGACCGTGTTCGCTAGCGCGCGGCTGCGCCACATCGCGTAGATCGTGGCGGCCGCGGCGTTGCGGCGCTCGGCGGCCGACGGAGGCAGCCGGCGCCCGTTCACGTCCGAGGCGTCGTAGCCCTGCACGATGCCCGTGGGGGTGGCGCGGTCCCACGCCGCCAGCCGGCCGACCGCAGCGCGCACCCGCGGGTCCTTCGCCAGCGCGGCGAGCTGGGGGGTGCTGCTCGCGCTCGCGTGCCGGTAGGCCGAGAGCAGGTAGGGGAGCAGCACCTCGGCGTCGATCTGGGTGACATCGGCCTGCATCCGCTCCAGGTCGCCCATGCTCAGCCGGTGCCCGCCCCTGGTGGCGTCGCGGATCATCTCGGTGATCCGGCCCGCGCGGAAGCCGTCGTAGCCGGCGTTGAGGTAGTAGATCCCGCCGCCCGGCCGCAGCTGGTCGATCGGGTCGTTGTCCAGGTTGGTGCCGGCCGGGTCGTTGTTGGCGTTGACGAAGAAGCCGGCGCGCGGGTTGACGACGTGCGGCATCTCCTGCGGCGGCAGGATCTCGTACGGGATGGCCTGGCCGGGGAAGTGATGGGTGGCCGGCAGCCACTCGTTGCCGCCCTGCCCGTTCCGCACGAACCACGGCGGGAGCCCGTTCACCTTGCCCGCCTGCAGATCCTCGCGCAGCGGCATCTCGGCGCTGGTGAAGTAGGCGAGGTTGCCGTGGTCGTCGGCGTAGGCGAAGTTCTGCGAGCCGACGTCGAAGAAGGTCAGCGCTCGCTGGAAGTCGGCCAGGCTCCGCGCCCGGTCGAAGCCCAGGAACGTGTCCAGCTCACGCGTCCCGCTGAACCCGGTGTACTGCACGCTCAGCCCAGACCCCGGCGACGCGGCGGTCGGTGCGGTCAGCGAGACGATGGGCCCGTTGTTCCGGCGGGGAACGATGAGCGTGGTCGCGGGCACCTGCTCGCTCGGCGGCACCGGGACGAGCGTGCCGCCCTGGTTCACCTTGTAGGTCTCGGGGATCGGCACGACGTGCTCGAGCCGGCCCTGGTAGACGGTGCTCAGCTTGGACGGCGACGTCGGGTCGGCCACCACCTTCTCGGCGAAGGTGTCGGTGACGTCCATCGGGTTCGTCGTGGCGCCCCAGGAGACGTGCGCGTTGTGACCCAGGATCACCCCGGGCGTGCCGGGGAAGCCGCTGCCCGTCACGTCGATCGAGCCGGCGGTGAGATGGATCGGGTAGAAGGTCGAGGGCATCCCCAGCGCCAGGTGAGGGTCGTTGGCGACCATCGGCCGCCCGGTGACGCTGAGCCGGCCGGAGATCCCCCACTCGTTCGAGCCGGCCTGGTCCTGCGGCGTCACGGCCTCGCGCAGGAACGGGGCCGAGCCCTCCAGTCGGGCCTGCCAGTCCCCCGCCATCCGCTGGACATCGGTGGTCATGCCGGGGGCGGTGGTGGCCAGGGCGCGGGCCCGGGACCGTGCGGGCGCGCGGGCCGCCGTCGCGTCCGGCACCGTCGAGGCGAGGGTGAACGGCTTCACCCGCCAGGTGTCCTGGCTGAACAGCGCCCGACCGTCGAAGCCCTTCGCCGCGCCCGCGGCGAGGTAGGCCTGCAGGGCGGTGGTGTTGCCGGTGTCGAGGTCGAAGCTGAGCTCGAACGAGATCGCCTTGCTGATGGTGACGCTGTCCAGCGGCGTCCACGGCGCGAAGCTGCGCAGCTTCAGCGCCGCGTACTCCGGCGTGAGGCCCGGGTGGGTGCGCACCCAGGCGTTGACGCCGTCGGCGTAGGCCTGCAGGTCGGCCCGGGTGCCGGGCGCCAGCAGCGGGAGGCTGCGCTCGGCCGCCCGGCGCAGCCCGATGGTGCGCGCCTGGACGTCGCCGGGCAGAGCGCTCGGCCCGAGCAGCTCGGCGGAGGTCCCCGACGGCTGGCGCCGGCTCAGGTCCATCTGGAACAGCCGGTCACCGGCGTGCACCCAGCCGTTGAGGAAGAACAGGTCGTGCTCGGTGCGGGCCCGCACGTGCGCGATGCCCTGCACGTCGCGGGAGACCGACGCGGGAGCCTGCAGTCCCCGCACGTGCACCGCCCCGGACGGCGCCGAGGCGACGGACGTGGCCGCGGCACCGGCCCCGCCGACCACCAGCGCCGTGGCGCTCACCAGCGTGACGACCGTCCTGCGCATGGCGCCCCCTCGCGCTGCCGCACCCGCCGCACCTGCCGCACCGATCTGGCCGGACGGTAGGCCGACCAGGAGCCGGACAGCAGGGATGTCACGGCAATCGCGGTGCTCGGACACGCCGCGGGGTCCGCGGGGGCGACCCCCTTGCTCCCTGTCGGAGGTCGGCGGGAGGCTCACCGATGAGTTCTCGCCGTCGACGTCGTCAGACGGGGGGAGAGGCGCCGCGGGAGACCCCGGGCACCCAGGACGAGAGGTGGCAGGCATGACGTCGGTACGGGTGCTGGTCGGGACGCGCAAGGGGGCCTTCGTGCTCACCTCGGACGGCTCGCGCCGGGAGTGGCGGGTGGACGGCCCGCACTTCGGCGGGTGGGAGGTCTACCACGTGGCCGGGTCCCCGGCCGACCCCGAGCGGCTGTGGGCCTCGCAGTCCAGCGGCTGGTTCGGCCAGGTCGTGCAGCGCTCCGACGACGGCGGCCGGAGCTGGCAGCCGGTCGGCAACGAGCTCGCCTACGAGCCGCCGGTGGGGGACCACCAGTGGTACGACGGCACGCTGCGGCCGTGGGAGTTCAGCCGCATCTGGCACTTCGAGGGCTCGCCCACCGACCCCGACACCGTCTACGCCGGCGTGCAGGACGCGGCGCTGTTCAAGAGCACCGACGGCGGCCAGACGTGGAACGAGCTGGCCGGCCTGCGCCACCACACCACCGGCAAGGACTGGCAGCCGGGTGCGGGCGGCATGTGCCTGCACACGCTGCTGCTCGACCCGCGCGACGAGCAGCGGATGCACGTGGCGATCAGCGCCGCCGGCGTCTTCCGCACCGACGACGGCGGCAAGAGCTGGGAGCCGGCCAACAAGGGCCTGCACTCGGGCGCGATCCCGGAGGAGGAGGCCGAGGTCGGCCACTGCGTCCACCGGCTGGCCTGCCACCCTTCCCGCCCGGACACGCTGTTCATGCAGAAGCACTGGGACGTCATGCGCAGCGACGACAACGGCTCGAGCTGGCGAGAGATCAGCGGCGACCTGCCCACCGACTTCGGCTTCCCGATCGCCGTGCACGCCCACGAGCCCGAGACCGTCTACGTCGTCCCGATCACCAGCAACGGCGAGCACTACCCGCCGGAGGGTCGCCTGCGGGTCTACCGCAGCCGGGTCGGCGGCAACGAGTGGGAGCCGCTCACCAAGGGCCTGCCGCAGGAGAACTGCTACGTGAACGTGCTGCGCGACGCCATGGCGGTGGACACCCTCGACGACTGCGGGCTCTACGTCGGCACCACCGGCGGCCAGGTCTACGCCTCCGCCGACAGCGGGGACACCTGGAGCGCGGCGGTCAGCAACCTGCCGCCGGTGCTCTCGGTCGAGGTGCAGGTCCTGCCGTGAGCCGGGTCGGCGGCCCGGTGCCGGCCATGGACCAGGTCTGCACGGTGCGGGTGGTCCTGCCGGCCCACCTGCGCCGGCTGGCCGCCGTCGACGGGGAGGTGGGGCGCGCCCTCGACGCCCCCGTCACCCCCCCCGCCCGGCTCGA
>JBQCHF010000083.1:0-12626 GCA_051954955.1 Motilibacteraceae bacterium | reverse complement strand
CTCCATGCGCTCCGGGTCGGTCACGAAGTAGGGGCTGATGTAGCCCTTGTCGAAGCGCATGCCCTCGGTGAGCTCGAGCTCGAGGCCGAAGGTGTTGCTCTCCTCGACGGTGATGACGCCTTCCTTGCCGACCTTGTCCATGGCCTCGGCGATCATCTCGCCGATCTGGGTGTCAGCAGCGGAGATCGAGGCGGTGGAGGCGATCTGCTCCTTGGTCTCGACGTCCTTGGCGACCTCGAGCAGCTGGCTCGAGACAGCCTCGACGGCCTTCTCGATGCCGCGCTTGAGGGCCATCGGGTTGGCGCCGGCGGCCACGTTGCGCAGGCCCTCGCGGACCAGCGCCTGGGCCAGGACGGTCGCCGTCGTCGTGCCGTCGCCGGCGACGTCGTCGGTCTTCTTGGCGACCTCCTTGACCAGCTCGGCCCCGATCTTCTCGTAGGGGTCCTCGAGCTCGATCTCCTTGGCGATGGAGACGCCGTCGTTCGTGATGGTCGGCGCGCCCCACTTCTTCTCGAGGACGACGTTGCGGCCCTTGGGGCCGAGCGTCACCTTGACGGCGTCGGCGAGCTGGTTCATGCCCCGCTCGAGGCCGCGCCGCGCCTCCTCGTCGAACGCGATGATCTTCGCCATGCGGTTCCGGTCCTCCCGGTACGGGTGGTGGTGAGCCCAGGAGCGCCCGCGACGGACGAGCTCGGTGCGTGCCGCCGTCCTGGCGGACGCCCGGGGCCCTCGCTCCTGTGCCCGGTCTTGTCACTCTCACTCTGCGAGTGCCAACGAGTGCTGACGCCATGATTAGCACTCGCACCGGGCGAGTGCAAGCCGTCCGGCTCCCGGCCGGACCGTGCCCGACGTCCCGCCGCCGAGGGTCGGCGCAGGCTCAGCGCGGGGTCGAGGCGCGGTCCAGCTCGAACCAGACCCGCTTGCCCGCGCCGACGTGCTCGGCCCCCCACCGGTCCGCGATGGCCTCGACCAGGAAGATCCCGCGCCCGCTCTCCCCCGGCAGGCCGCCCTCCAGCCGCTGCTCGCGGCGCACCGGCAGCCGGGGGTCGGCGTCGTCGACCTCCACCCGCACCCGCCGCTCGCCCACCTCCACCCGCAGGCCCACGTCGCCGGCGGCGTGCGTGATGGCGTTGCCGACCAGCTCGGTGGTGAGCAGCACGGCGGACTCCACCAGCTCGACCTCGGCCAGGTCCTGCAGGGCGCCCAGCGCACCGCGCACCACCCGACGCGCAGCCCGCGCGCTGGACGGCTCCGCCGGCAGCACCAGCTCGCGGACGCCCACCAGGGTGGCTGCCCCGGTCGACGGTTCGGTGTTGCGGCCGGCGGCGCTGGTGCCGGGCGCGGTGCCGACCAGCCGCACGGCCAGCAGCGCGGTGTCGTCCTCGCGCTCGTCCGCGCGCAGGGCCCGGACCAGCTCGTCGCACAGCTCCTCCGCCGAGGCCGCGGTGGAGGCGGCGAGGGCGCGCTCGAGCCGCGTCAGGCCCAGCTCGATGTCCTCGCCGCGGACCTCGACCAGGCCGTCGGTGACCATGAGCAGGGTCGAGCCGACCGGGAGCCGGACCCGCGCCTGCGCCCGCGGGGCGCCGCCCGGGGCACCGATGAGCACCGACCATCCCTCGTTCAGCTGCTCGACCCGCCCGTCGGGCAGCCGGACCATCGGCGGCAGGTGCCCGGCGTTGGCGTAGTCCAGGGTGACGTACTGGCTGTCGGGGTCCTCGTCGAAGACGATCCGGGCGAAGACGGTGGTGGCCAGCTGCGCCATGTCCAGGCCCTGGACCAGCTGGTCCAGGCTGTCCAGCACCTGGGCCGGGTTCTGCCGCTGCCAGGCATAGCTGCGCAGCACCGAGCGCAGCTGGCCCATGGCCGCCGCCGCGGCCATGTCGTGGCCCATCACGTCGCCGATCGCCACCCCCACGGTGCCGTCGGGCAGCTGGAGCAGGTCGTACCAGTCGCCACCCACCGCGGCGCCGACCCCACCGGGCAGGTACCGCGCGGCAAGATCGAGCCCGGGCACCTCCGGCAGCGTGGGGAGCATGCTGCGCTGGAGCGCCTCGGCGGTGCGGTGCTCCCGGTTGTAGAGGCGCGCGTTGTCGACGATGAGCGCTGCCCGGCGGGACAGGTCGATAGCCAGGCGCAGGTCCTCCTCGTCGTACGCGGGACGACCGCCGTCGCTGCGGGCGAGCAGCAGGGTCCCGAGCACCTCGGTGCGGCCCACCAGCGGGACCACGATGGCCGAGGCCAGCCCCAGCGCGGCATAGGCGGCCAGCAGCTCCTCGGTGGCGTGGCCGGCGGTGTCCAGGCCGGCGACGTCGCGCAGCAGCAGCGGTTCCCCGGTGTCGATGACGCGGCGGATGGGCGCGTCCGGGAGCAGCCCGCGCGGCTGCAGCCGCTCCACCCTGGCCAGGTCCGGGCCGGCCTGCGGGTCCACGTGCCGGCTCACCACCTGGTGGGTGCCGCGCCCGTCCTCGTCCACCACCAGGTCGACCACGCACCAGTCGGCCAGCCGCGGGACCACGACCTCGGCCAGCCGGCCCAGCGCCTCCTCGACGTCGAGGGTGGCCACCAGCCCCTCGGTGGCGTCCGCGAGCAGCTCGAGCCGGGCCTGCACGCGCTCCGCCTCGGCCCGCGCCGTCCGCTCGGCCGACAGGTGCGCCTCGCGCTCGAGCTGCGCCTCCACCCGCGCGGTGACGTCGGCCTGCACCCCGACGTAGTGGGTCAGGTTGCCCTCGCCGTCGAAGACCGGGCTGACCGACACCTCGCTCCAGAAGGCGGTGCCGTCCTTGCGGTGGTTGAGCAGCACCTCCTGGCAGACCCGGCGCTCCCGGATGCCGGCCCGTAGCCGGGCGACCGCCTCGGGGTCGGTGTCGGGCCCCTGCAGGAACCGGCAGTTGCGCCCGAGCAGCTCCTCCTCGCTGTAGCCGGTCATGGCGATGAACGCCGGGTTCACCCAGACCAGGGGGTTGTCCTCGAGGTGAGGGTCGCTGATGGTGAAGGAGAGTCCGGCAGCCACCAGGGCCCGCAGGTGCAGGTCGTCGACGAGCACGTCGGCCGAGCCATGGTCGACCGGCAGGAGCACGACGAGCGCCGCGCGGTTCAGGCCGGCGATCCGCGGGAGGGGGAACGCCGTCAGCCAGAGCACCTGGCCCGGGGAGTCCTCGGAAGGGTGACGCACCATGGGCGCGCCGTTGACAGCCTCGCCACGGGCGGCGGCCTCGAGCGGGTTGGCCGCTCCCCGGGCACCGCGCAGCCCGGCGGCCGCGGCCCACTCCGCGGCCGGAGCGGGCAGCGACAGGCCGGTGAGCTCGCGGGCGGCCGGGTTGCCGTAGGTGACCTGGCCGGTGGAGGTGTCCAGCATGACCAGGGCCGCCGTGGCGTCGTGCAGCACGCGGGGCAGGTCGCCCCGGGACACCCGGTCGCTGCTGCTCACCGCCGCGACCACCGCACCGGCGGTGCCGTCCAACGCCCCGGGCCCCAGCACCGACGTCCGTGGGCCTGGAGGGCTCGTGCTCACAGCGTGGGACCTCCGCGTACCTCTCCATCGGGCGCTCCTGTGCGCCCGAATCGACCTACCTTGTCATGTACGTGCCCTGGTGCGACAACCGCCCAGTTGCGTCCGACCGTCGCCCGCGCACACCGGCCACATACCCAGGGACGCCCGCGATTGCACCCTCCCGCATTCCGGAACGAGCCGGCGCAGCGATGCGGGCGGGGGCGCCCGTGGCCCCAGACGCCGACGGCCCGGCACCACCCTCCCGAGGGAGGACGGGCCGGGCCGTGGGGCGCCGGATGGCTGCGCGAGCGATCAGGCCTGGATGAGGCGCACCCCGTCGGCCTGCGGGCCCTTGCTGCCCTGCGAGATCTCGAACTCCACGCGGGCGTTCTCCTCGAGGGTCTTGTAGCCCGGCATGTCGATCGCGCTGTAGTGCACGAAGACGTCCGCGCCGTCGTCCACGGCGATGAAGCCGTAGCCCTTCTCGGCGTTGAACCACTTCACGGTGCCCTGAGCCATTCCTACTCCCTGTGGTACCAGGTGGTGCGGGACCCGCACCGTGCGGGCCCGGGTCTTACCGCATCTCCGCCTGCGGCCACCGGGGCAATCAGGGCGTCGAGCTCGCCGTCCGGGGCGTGGACGACCGACCAGCCCCGGAGACTAGTGGCTCCGAGGCTCTGTCGGGGACACTTCGCACCGGCTTGCTGACAGAAACGGACGAAGCCCCTCCGACACGTGGTCGGAGGGGCTTCGGATGAGCCGTTCGAGTGAGGCGGACCGCTTCTCCCGCGGACTCCTACACCTCGTGGTACGTGCCGCTACGGAGACCCGCGAGCCGGCATCGACCCGCGAGGTTCAGCCGCCGGCGACCGCCGGGATGACCGAGACCGACGAGCCCGCCGGTGTCGGCGTGGCCAGCCCCTCGGCGAACCGGACGTCCTCGTCGCCGACGTAGACGTTGACGAACCGGCGCAGCTTGCCGGCGTCGTCGAGCACCCGGCCCCGGATCCCCGGGTAGGACGCCTCGAGCGCGTCGATGACCTCGGCGAGCGTGCCGCCCTCGGCGGTCACCTCCGAGGCGCCACCGGTGTAGGTGCGCAGGATGGTGGGGACGCGAACCGTGACACTCATGCCAGACCAGCCTTCCCGGCGACCTCGCGGAACGCCTCGAGCGATGCGGGGATCGTCGCGGAGGGACCCACGACGGGGGACACGGCGTCGAGCGTCTTGAGCCCGTCGCCGGTGTTGAGGACGACCGTCTCGGCGTCCGGGTCGAGGCGGCCCTCGCGCAGCAGCTTGCGCAGCGTGGCCACGGTCACCCCGCCGGCGGTCTCGGCGAAGATGCCCTCGGTCCGGGCCAGCAGCCGGATGCCCTCGACGACCTCGGCGTCGGTGACGTCCTCCACCGCGCCGCCGGTGCGCCGGGCGACGTCGAGCACGTAGGGACCGTCGGCCGGGTTGCCGATGGCCAGGGACTTGACGATGGTGTCCGGCCGCACTGGGCGGACGGCGTCGTGCCCGGCCTTGTAGGCGGCCGACACCGGCGAACAGCCCGTGGCCTGCGCGCCGAAGACGCGGTAGGGCGTCTCGTCCACCAGGCCGAGCGCGGCCAGCTCGCGGAAGCCCTTGTCGATCTTCACCAGCTGGGCGCCGGAGGCGACCGGCACGACCACCTGCTGGGGCAGCCGCCAGCCGAGCTGCTCGGCGATCTCGTAGCCCAGGGTCTTGGAGCCCTCGGCGTAGTACGGCCGCACGTTCACGTTGACGAACGCCCAGTCCTCCTGCTCGCCGGCGATCTCGCTGGCCAGCCGGTTGACGTCGTCGTAGGTGCCCTCGACAGCCACCAGGGTGCCCCCGTAGACCGCGGAGGTGACCACCTTCTGCTGCTCGAGGTTGCTGGGCACCAGCACCACCGAGCGGATGCCCGCCCGCGCGGCGGCCGCAGCCACGGCATTTGCCAGGTTGCCGGTGGAGGGGCAGGCCAGCACGGTGAACCCGAGCTCGCGGGCGGCGGCCAGCGCGACGGCGACGACGCGGTCCTTGAACGAGTGGGTGGGGTTGC
The DNA here is from genome assembly GCA_051954955.1 of Motilibacteraceae bacterium. GTDB lineage: Bacteria > Actinomycetota > Actinomycetes > Motilibacterales > Motilibacteraceae > JBQCHF01. The sequence continues at coordinate 7,074 of JBQCHF010000083.1, read as the reverse complement.
CGCTGTCGTCCTTGACCCACAGCCGGCGCAGACCCAGCTCGCGGGCGAGGTTGTCCGCGCAGACCAGCTTGGTGCAGCCCGGCTCGAGGTTGGGGGTGCTGGCGACGTCGCGCGGCACCGGCAGCAGCGAGCGGTAGCGCCACATGGTGCGCGGGCCGGCCTCGATCGCCTCGCGGGTCACCTCGCGGCGGAGCGTGTCCAGGTCGTAGGACACCTCGAGCGGGCCGAAGCACTCGTCGCAGGCGTAGCGGGCGCCGAGCGGGGCGGTGGCCCCGCACTCGCGGCAGGTGAGACAGGTGGCGGCACCGAGATCGAGCGAGCCGGGAGTGCGGACACCGGCGGAAGCGCTCAGGGTTGCGCTGGCAGTCATGGGAGCGAGGCCTCTCTCCTCATCTTCCCTGCGGTCGTTCCGCAGGACGGAGTTGGCACCTACCTGTCGCCGGGCCTCGCAGGAGCGAGTGCGGCGGCAGGGGTTGCCGGGGCTTCAACGGGCCGTATCCCTCTGCCCCTCTGGATGAGCGGTATGAAGTTGTGGCGTCGAGTGTACGGGCGGCCACCCCGCTCCTCCTCCCCTGTCCGGATCCTGGGACACGCAGTCCAGGAACGCGGCCGCTACCGTCGCCGGCATGGACCCGGTGCGCAGGCGGTGGACCAACCGGCTCACGCTGGCCACCCCGCTCGGGCTGCTGGTGGCCCGGCTCGGCGGGGCGGTGGAGCACCCACCCCCACCGGCGCTGGCCGTCCGCCTGCTGCGCAGCGCCGTCGGCTACCGGCTCCCGGTGCCGCCGGCCCCCGCCTTCACCGTGGGCGACGTCGTCGTCGTCCGCCGCGCCGAGCTGCTCGAGCAGCCGGCGCTCATGGCGCACGAGGCCCGGCACGCCGACCAGTACGCCCGCTGCGGCGGGCCGCTCATGGTCCCGCTCTACCTGCTCGCCGCCGCGTGGTCCTGGGCGCTCACCGGGGACTGGGGCGCCCGCAACGTCTTCGAGGTGCGCGCCGGCCTGGCCGACGGCGGGTACCCCCCGCGCCCGCTGCGGCCGGCGGTCGCCCGCCTGGCCGCCCGGCCGACCGCCCTGCTGCCGGCCGGACCACGGGGCCGGACGTCCCGTGCACGCGGGCCTCGTCCGGGGTAGTGCTGGGAGATCGCGTAGGTTCCCCAACGTCCCGCCCCCGCCCCGCCGATCGACGGGGACGTCACGAGAGAGAGGCCCGGCTCGTGCCAGCACCGGCACCGCTGCTGCTCGCGTCCAACCGCGGGCCGGTCTCCTTCCGGCGCGCCGAGGACGGCGGGCTGGTGCTGCACCGCGGCGGCGGCGGGCTAGTGGCCGCGCTCGGCGAGGTGGACACGACCCAGGTGCTGTGGGTGTGCGCCGCCCTCGGCGACGCCGACCGCGAGGCGGTCCGCCGGTCGGTCGACGGCCGGGTCGAGGTGGACCCCGCCGGCGCCGAGGGCGCGCCCACGTCGGTCCGGATGCTCGACATCGACCCGTGGACCTATCACCGGGCCTACAACGCGGTGGCCAACTCCACGCTGTGGTTCGTCCACCACATGCTCTGGGCCACCGCCACCGCACCCTCCTTCGACAGCACCTTCTTCCGGGAGTGGGAGGGCTACGTCTCCTACAACCAGGCCTTCGCCGACGCCCTGGCCCAGGACGCGGCCCCCGGGGCCAAAGTGCTCGTGCAGGACTACCACCTGTGCCTGGTGCCGCGGATGCTGCGTGCGCTGCGCCCGGACCTGCGGATCGCCCACTTCTCGCACACCCCGTGGGCCCCGCCGGCCTACTTCCGGCTGCTGCCCACCGACGTCGGCCGCCAGGTGCTCGAGGGCGTGCTGGGCGCCGACTCGGCCGGGTTCCTCTCCCCCCGCTGGGCCGGGGCCTTTCTGGACTGCGCCGAGCGGGTGCTCGACGCCGAGGTGGACCGCGAGCGCGGAGTCGTCCGGCACGCCGGACGGGAGACCCGGGTGCGGGTGCACCCCCTCGGCGTCGACGCCGCCGCGCTGCGCGAGCGAGCCGCGCAACCCGACGTCGAGTCCCGGCTGGTGTCGCTGCGCGAGCAGCTCGGCGGCTGCCGGGTGGTGGGTCGGGTGGACCGCACCGAGCTGAGCAAGAACATCGTGCGCGGCTTCCTCGCCTTCCGGCAGCTGCTGCGCGAGCACCCCGAGCACCGCGGGCACGTCGTGCACCTGGCGCTGGCGTACCCGAGCCGGCACGGCCTGCCGGAGTACCGCGAGTACACCGCGGCCGTGCTCCGGCTGGCCGAGGAGGTGAACGAGGAGTTCGGCACCCGCGAGTGGCAGCCCATCGTGCTCGGCGTGGAGGACGACTACCCCCGCAGCCTGGCCGCCTACCGGCTCACCGACGTCCTGCTGGTGAACCCGGTGCGCGACGGCATGAACCTGGTCGCCAAGGAGGGGCCTGTCCTCTCGGACCAGGGCTGCGTGCTGGTGCTCTCCCGCGAGGCGGGTGCTGCTTTCGAGCTGGGCGAGCACGCCATCATGGTGAACCCCTACGACGTGTCGGAGACGGCGGAGGCCCTCCACCAGGCGCTGGTGATGCCGCCCCTCGAGCGCAAAGAACGCATGCAGGGCTTGATTTCCGGCGCCACGGCGCACCCGCCGCAGCGCTGGTTCGACGCCCAGCTCGCCGGCCTCGACGAATCCTGATCGCGGTCAGGCCGCGAGCCGGTCGGCCAGGGCGGCCAGGAACCGCACGAGACCGGCCGGGCCGTCGAGGACGAGGTCGGCCCGCTGGGCGAGCGCGGCCACCTCCTGCGACCCGCTGCACAGCAGCAGCCCGGGGACGCCGTCGCCGCGCAGCCGGTCCACGGCGTCGAAGGCGGCGAGGTCGCCGAGGTCGTCGCCGGCGTAGACGACGACGGAGGGCCGCTCGCCCTCCCCGAGCAGCGCCTTGAGCGCGCCGCCCTTGTCCACGCCGGGCGGGCGCAGCTCGAGCACGAACCGTCCTGGTTCCACCGCCAGACCGGCCGCGGCCGCGATCCGCTCCGCCTCGGGGCGCAGCGCCTCCAGCGCGCCGGCGGGGTCGGCGGCGGGCCGGGTGTGGACCGCCACCGAGGCGCCCTTGTCCTCCAGCCGCGAGCCGGCGAGCCGGGCGTCGTCGGTCAGCAGCGCCGTCAGCTCCGTGCGCGCCGTATCCACGCCCGGGTGCGGCGGCGGGGCGGTGACGGTGCCGGCCTCCCATCGCTCGAGGCCGTAGTGGCCGAGCACGACCAGCCCGGGGACGACGTCCAGGCCGCCGAGCCCGACGGCCACCGCGGCCGGACGCCCGGTCACCACCGCGACCTGCCCGAGGACGCCGGCCAGCCGGGCCAGCGTCGGGACGGCGTCGGGGTGCGGGACCGCCTGCTGCGGGTCGGCGACGATCGGGGCGAGCGTGCCGTCGTAGTCGACGGCGAGCAGCGCGCCCTGCGGTGCGGACAGCAGGGCGTCCAGACCGGCTCGGCCGGCGTCGGTGGCCGCGCCGGGCAGCGGCGCGGAGGGGTCGGTGCGATGGTCTGGGCGTGCGTCCACGCCGGGCTCCTCCCCGCGCCCGGGGAGAGCCACACGCGCCGGCCCGGCGACGGGGCGGCTCAGCCGGCGGCGCTGGTGACGATGACGGTGAGCTTGTCCTTGGACAGGTTGCCGAAGCGGGGCCGGACCCGGTCCGGCCCGGGGACGTCGGCGGCCAGCGCCTCGGCCGCGGCCTGCATGCCCTCGGGGTAGTAGACGGTGGTGGCCGGCACGTTGCCGGAGAAGTTGCCGGTGCCGCTGACGGTCCAGCCCGCCGACCGCAGGGTCTGGGCGACCTGCCCGGCCAGACCGCTGATCCGGGTCTGGTTGAGCACGACCACGACGGCGCTGGACTTCACCCCGTCGGTGGCCGTGCCCTCTCCGGTGCTGCCGGGGGTGGCCGAGGCGTCCGTGGGCGTGGGGGATGCCGCCGCGCTGTCCGTCGGGGCCGCGCTGCCGGTGGCGTCGGCGCTGCTGGACGCGCTGGCAACGCTCGAGGGGGACCCGCCGGCCGCCGCGGACGTCGTCGCCTGCGGGGTCGACGTCGCGCCGGCGGCCGCCGTCGTGGTGGTGGAGGGCGCGGTGCCGCGCATGACCAGCACGGCCACCACGAGGGCTGCCACGGCCGCGACCGCGAGCAGCCCGGGCACGAGCGCCTGCACGGGGCCGCGCTGCATCCGGTGCGCGCCCCGGCGGTCGCGGGTGTCGAGCTCGTTCACGGGCGGGTCTTCACGGTGCGCGCCGCGGGAGACAGCATGAAAACCGTCACGGCGACGGTCAGACCTCGATGCCGAGGCGGCGCGCCGAGCGGGCGCGCTGCCGGGTGGCGCGCAGGCGCCGCAGCCGCTTGACCAGCATCGGGTCGTGCGCGAGGGCCTCGGGGCGGTCGATGAGGGCGTTGAGGACCTGGTAGTAGCGGGTGGCCGACATGTCGAACAGGTCGCGGATGGCCTGCTCCTTGGCGCCGGCGTACTTCCACCACTGCCGCTCGAAGGCGAGGATCTCGCGCTCGCGGTCGGACAGCTCGCCGCCTGGCTCGGTGGCCGGCGCGGTGAGGGCGTTCGCGGCGTCCATCGCGGGCTCCCTGCTGCTCGGGGTGGTGCTGGTGCTGGTGGCGCTTCGGACCGGGCGAGGCGCCCGGGGGCGCGACCGGCTCATCGTAAGCCGCGAACGACACCGGTGTCATTCGTCCAGGGGGATGAGGTTGCCCCTCTCCCCGGACCCCCGGCCGCCGAACTGGGCCGAGCGGCCGGGCCTGGCACCTGGAGGGGGTCTCAGACGGACATCTACGCCCGAAGAGGGCCACCACGGCTCGACGTACGGTGGCGAGGCCGGCGCGGTGCGTAGGCTGGCCCTCCCGCACTGCCGCAGACCCCGGAGGGGGTTGCCGTGCCGCTCACCGCCCGGCCTCAGACCGAGCCCGAGGTCCGCACCGTCATGGTGCACGGCCACCAGCGCGCCTACGTCACGGTCGGCCAGGGTCCCGCCCTGCTCCTCCTGCACGGCATCGGCTGCGACCACCGCAGCTGGCTGCCGGTGCTCGACGCCCTGGGCGAGCACTTCACCGTGGTCGCCCCGGACCTGCTCGGTCACGGCGCCTCGGACAAGCCGCGGGCGGACTACAGCCTCGGCGGCTTCGCCAACGGGATGCGCGACCTGCTGACCGTCCTGGGCATCGAGCGCGCCACGGTGGTGGGCCACAGCTTCGGCGGCGGCGTGGCGATGCAGTTCGCCTACCAGTTCCCCGAGCGCACCGAGCGGGTCGTGCTGGTCGGGTCCGGTGGCCTCGGCCGCAGCGTCAACCCGCTGCTGCGCGCGGCCACCCTCCCTGGCAGCGGCCCGGCCCTGGCGGCCGCCACCTGGCCGCCGGTGCGCACCGCCGTCACCGCGGTGGCCGACGTCGCCGCCCGGGCCCACCTGCCGTGGACCGACGACCTGCACGGCATGACCCAGGTCTACCAGGGTCTGGCCGAGCCGGCCGCCCGCCGGGCGTTCCTGCACGTGCTGCGCGCCGCCGTCGACTGGCGCGGCCAGGTCGTCACCATGCTCGACCGCGCCTACCTCGCCGACGAGATGCCCCTGCTCGTCGTCTGGGGGCGGCGGGACAGCGTGCTGCCGCTCAAGCACGCCCGCGCGGCAGCCGCGGTCATCCCCGGGGCGCGGCTGGAGGTCTTCGACCGCTCCGGGCACTTCCCGATGCTCGACGAGCCCGAGCGCTTCGCTGCGGCGGTGACGCGGTTCGCGGCCTCGTCGAGCCCGTCCCGGCACGACCGGGCCCGGTGGCGGGAGCTGCTCGTCGGCGGCGCCCCTGCCGCCCGCCCGCTGGCCGCCCCCGCCTGACCTGCCCACCGGCTCGGACCGGAAGGCAGGCCGACACCAGCCGGCCGCCGGCAGACACGTCCTTCCGAGCAGTCGCTCGTCGAGTAGGGTGCGTCCTCCCCTCGGGGCATGTCTCTGACAGATCGTCGGAGAAGAGCGCCGGACCCGGCGCGGAACAGGGTGCTGAAGGTGCAGGCCGTGGACTACGAGCTCGACGACGACCCCTCGCGCATCGACCTCGACGTCGTCTGGTCCTTCCTGTCCGAACAGGCCTACTGGGCCCAGTGGCGGACCCGCGACGACGTCGAGGCGCAGGTGCTCGGCGCCTGGCGGGTGGTCGGGGCCTACGACGTCGAGGGCCACATGGTCGCCTTCGCGCGCGCCTTCTCCGACGGCGTGTCGACGGCCTACCTGGCCGACGTCTTCGTCCTGCCCGAGCACCGGGGCCAAGGGCTGGGCGAGACCGTGGTCCGCCACGTCGTCGAGGAGGGCCCGGGCGCCGACTTCCGCTGGATGCTGCACACCCGCGACGCGCACGGTCTCTACGCCCGCCTCGGCTTCGCCGCACCGGACGAGCGCTACCTCGAGCGGCCCTCGCGCCGCGGCTGACCTCAGCCCGGCTCGCGCCGGCGCACCTCCGCCTGCGGCCGCGCGTGGTGGTACCTCTCCCCCGGCCGCACCGTGTACTCGACAACCGCATGCCACTGCCCACGACGGTCGCGATAGGCGTGCAGGAGGTCGGCCGGCAGCCACTCGCCGTCGTGCAGGACCTCGGCGGGGCGACGCGGGATGGGCACGGCTGGCAGCCTTCCGTGAGCTCCGGCTCGACCCGGGGCCCATCCTGCCAGCGGCCGGCGCACCTGTCCTACCGTCGGCCGGTCAGGGGCGCTTCGTTCACGATCCTCGGAGCCGGCGAGGGGACTCGAACCCCTAACCACCTGTTTACAAGACAGGTGCGCTGCCAGTTGCGCCACGCCGGCGGGGTCTAGGGACTGTGGTCGGGACAAGTCTAGGGATAACAGCAGTGTGGTCTAGGTCTCACCCGCCAACAGCGGGTGATCACCAGGGCGCGCGAGGAACCCAACACCAACCCGTCATTTGCCGGCTCTTCGCACTTGACGGTGTAGTTGGCTGGTCGGCGCGTCGTGTCGTGGATAGGGGTCGAGGTCTTCGGAAGATGAGGGTTCCTATACGCCTCATCCAGAAGACCTCGACATGTCTGACGCTACCCCTGCGGCGGGGTT
>JBQCHF010000082.1:0-30014 GCA_051954955.1 Motilibacteraceae bacterium | reverse complement strand
TGCACCGCCGCGTCCACCTGGCGGGCCAGCGCCTGCGGTACGCCAGGCTCCCGGACCCGCACGATCTCCAGCTCACGCTCGGCGGACGGGTAGCCGATCCAGTGGTAGAGGCAGCGCCGCTTCAGCGCGTCGTGCAGTTCCCTGGTGCGGTTGGAGGTGAGCACGACCAGCGGCGGGTCCTGCGCCTTGATCGTGCCGATCTCCGGGATGCTCACCTGGAAATCGGACAGGACCTCCAGCAGGAACGCCTCAAACTCGTCGTCGGCGCGGTCCACCTCGTCCACCAGCAGCAGCGCCGGGCGTCCGGCGCTGCTGGTCTCGACCGCGCGCAGGATCGGCCGGGAGAGCAGGAAGCGGCGGTCGTAGAGCTCGTGCTCGAGCTTGTCCACGTCGGTGACGCCGGCGGCCTCGGCCGCGCGCAGGTGCAGCAGCTGACGCGGGAAGTCCCAGTCGTAGAGCGCCTGGGCGGCGTCCAGGCCCTCGTAGCACTGCAGCCGGATCAGCTCGGTGCCCAGCACCTGGGCCAGCGCCCGGGCCAGGCTGGTCTTGCCCACCCCCGCCTCGCCCTCGAGGAACAGCGGCCGGCGCATCTTCAGCGCGAGGAACGCGGCCGTCGCGACGCCCTCGTCGGGGAGGTAGCCGGCGGCGTCGAGGGCCTGCGCCAGCTGCTGCGGGTCCTGAGGGAGCGTCTCCACGAGGACACGCTACGACCTCCGTGCCCGTGCGCACCCCAGGTGTCGCACGTCGCGGCGATCTCCGCTCAGTCGTCGCGCGGGGTGCGGGTCTGCTGGGCCACCAGCCGGGCCAGCTCGGTGGCCTGCCGGTGCGCGTATTCGCCGTCGCTGCCCTGGATGCCCATCGCCGGCACCGACGTGCCGTCGGAGATGTCCAGCACCAGCCAGGGGGCGCTGTCCTCGAGCCGCACGCCGACGACCTCGGCCCACTCGAACTGCTGGCGGCGGAACAGGTTCACCACGGTGACGCCCTGCTCGGTGCAGACGATCCGCACCGCGCCGAGCCGGTGCAGCACCCAGGCGATGGCGAGGCCGACGACGACGATGAGCACCCGGTCGATCGGGCCGTAGCCGCGCTCGCCGCCGGGCAGCGCGATGGCCAGCGCGACGATCCCGACCAGCACGATCACCGCGGTCGGGTAGGCGACGCGCGGGCCCCACTTGCCGCGGAAGGTGCGCGGCAGCTTCGCAGGCATGCCTACAGCCGGCAGGCGCGGATGTCGGTGACCAGGATGCCGCGGGCGCCCAGCTCCCACAGCTCGTCCATGATCCGGTTGGTGTCCTTGCGCAGCACCATCGAGCGCACCGCCACCCAGCCCTTGTCGTGCAGCGGGGACACGGTGGGCGACTCGATGCCCGGGGTGAGCGCGCACGCCTGCTCCACCGTCTCGACCCGCACGTCGTAGTCGAGCATCACGTAGGTGCGGGCCACCAGGACGCCCTGCAGCCGGCGGACCAGCTGGTCGACGCCGGGGCTCGCCTCGGCGCCGGCGCGGCGGATGAGCACGGCCTCCGAGCGCAGGATCGGCTCGCCGAACACCTCCAGCCCGGCCTGGCGCAGGGTGCTGCCGGTCTCGACGACGTCCGCGATCGCGTCGGCCACGCCCAGGCGCACCGAGGTCTCCACCGCGCCGTCCAGGCGGATCACCTCGGCGGTGACGCCGTGCTCGGCCAGGTGCTTGGCCACGATGCCGGGGTAGGAGGTGGCGACCCGGCGGCCGGCGAGGTCGGCGATGCCGCTGGCGGTGCCCGGCCGGGCGGCGAACCGGAAGGTGGAGCCGGCGAAGCCCAGGGACATCACCTCGTCCGCGGGGGCGCCGCTGTCCAGCAGCAGGTCGCGCCCGGTGATGCCGGCGTCGAGCTCGCCCGAGCCGACGTAGGTGGCGACGTCGCGCGGGCGCAGGAAGAAGAACTCGATGTCGTTGTCGACGTCGTGCAGCGCCAGCTCGCGGGCCGAGCTGCGCTGGCGGTAGCCGGCCTCCCGGAGCATCTCGCTCGCGGGGTCGGACAGGCTCCCCTTGTTCGGGACGGCGATGCGGAGCATCGGGAGTGCCTTTCAGCTGGAGGTACGCGCGTCAGGGAACGGATCCTGATCCGTCACAGATGCGCGTAGACGTCGTCGAGGGAGAGCCCGCGGGCCAGCATGAGCACCTGCAGGTGGTAGAGCAGCTGCGAGATCTCCTCGGCCGCGCGCTCGGGCCCCTCGTGCTCAGCGGCCATCCACACCTCGGCCGCCTCCTCGACGACCTTCTTGCCGATGGCGTGCACGCCGGCCTCGAGCGCTGCGACGGTGCCGGACCCGGTAGGCCGCTCCTGCGCCTTGCGCGAGAGCTCGGCGAACAGGTCGTCGAAGGTCTTCACGGCGCACAGCCTACGGATCGCCCGGCCCCGGCTCCGCACCGCGTCCGTCCCCTGGACGAGCCGCTTCTCGCGGTCCGCTGCCGGTTTGCCTCCCCGCCCACCGGCGAGCGGTGGAGTGACCGGCACTCCGCCCGCACCACCTCTCGAGAGGACGACCTCATGTCCCAGTCCAGCGAGCGCGCCCAGGCCGCCACCCTGCCCGACGACGACGTCGTCGGCATCCTGCTGTCCCAGCACGCGCGCATCCAGGACCTGCTGACCGACGTCTCCGCCTCGGCCGGCGAGCACAAGCAGCAGGCCTTCGACGAGCTGCGCGCCCTGCTCGCCGCGCACGAGACCGCCGAGGAGATGGTGGTGCGCCCGGTCTCCAAGCGCACCGCCGGCAAGGAGGTCGCCGAGGCGCGCAACCGCGAGGAGGACGAGGCCAACCACGTCCTGGCCGACCTCGAGAAGATGGACGTGACCTCCACCGAGTTCGACGCCACCTTCGCCCGCTTCGCGCAGTCCGTGCTCGCGCACGCCCAGCACGAGGAGACGATGGAGTTCCCCTCGCTGATGAGCGAGGAGTCCGCGCAGGACCGCCAGAAGATGGGCCGCGCGCTCAAGGCCGCCGAGAAGGTCGCCCCCACCCACCCGCACCCGAGCACCGCCGGCTCCCCCACCGCCCAGTGGACCGTCGGCCCGATCGCCTCGGTGATCGACCGGGCCCGCGACGCGGTGAGCGCGGCGATGAAGCACTGACGAGCCGGACCGCTCGGCCGGAACGATCACGGCCCCGTGGTCCTTTGCTGCCGCCCCCGCGAAATTCCGCGGGGGCGGCAGCAACATGAGTGGGGCGGCTTGCCAACCCGCTTTCGGCAGCCGGCCGCAGGGGCCGGCCACACCTCTGCCGCCGCCGTCACCAGCGCCGTTGACCGTGAACCCCCTGAGCCGCAGCGGCAGATGACCCGTTCGGAGCATGTGCTCGGACACCTGGTCCGCTCAGTAGCGGGTCACGGGTCCCCTCACCTGCTCAGCCCCGCCCGAGCTCGCGCAGGGCGACGGCGGTGGCCAGCGCCGCCAGCGCGGCCTCCTCGCCCTTGTCCTCGCGCGAGCCGGGCAGGCCGGCGCGGTCGCGGGCCTGGGCGTCGTTGTCGCAGGTGAGCACCCCGAAGCCGACCGGCGTGCCGGTCTGCACCGCCACCTGGGTCAGGCCTGCGGTGGCGGCGTCGCAGACGTACTCGAAGTGCGGGGTGCCGCCGCGGATCACGACGCCGAGGGCGACCACGGCGTCGTAGCCGAGGTCGGTCAGTCGCTTGGCGGCCACCGGCAGCTCGAAGGTGCCGGGGACGCGCACCACCGTCGGCTCGGCCACCCCGCACCGCTCCAGCGCGCGCAGCGCCCCGGCGAGCAGGCCGTCCATCACCTCGGTGTGCCACTGCGCGGCGACGACGCCGACCCGCAGGTCCGCCGCCCCTTCCACGGTGATGCTCGGCGCTCCGGCCCCGCTCATGTGCTGCTCCCCTCGACGACGTCGGTCTGCTCTGACCCGGGTCTTGCGGCACCGACGGTGCTGGGCGCGGTGGGCGCCGCCGGCACGTCGGGCAGCTCCGGCAGGCCGGGAAGATCGTGGCCCATCCGGTCGCGCTTGGTGCGCAGGTAGCGCAGGTTCCACGGCGTCGGCGTGGCGGGCAGCGGCACCCGGCCGACCACCTCCAGCCCGTAGCCCTCCAGCCCGGCCCGCTTGGTCGGGTTGTTGGTGAGCAGGCGCATCCGGCGCACCCCGAGGTCGGCGAGGATCTGCGCCCCGGTGCCGTAGTCGCGGGCGTCGGCCGGCAGCCCGAGCTCGAGGTTGGCGTCCACCGTGTCCGCGCCGGAGTCCTGCAGCTGGTAGGCCTGCAGCTTGTGCAGCAGGCCGATACCGCGGCCCTCGTGCCCGCGCATGTAGAGCACCACGCCCCGCCCCTCGGCGGCCACCGCGGCCAGCGCAGCGTGCAGCTGCGGGCCGCAGTCGCAGCGCAGCGAGCCGAAGACGTCGCCGGTCAGGCACTCCGAGTGCACCCGCACCAGAACGCCGTTCGGATCGTTGTCCTCGTCGTCCCCAGCACCTGCGCTCGCGACGTCGCCGAGCACCAGGGCCACGTGCTCGACGTCGTCCAGCGTGGAGCGGTAGCCGACCGCGCGGAACATGCCGTGCTCGGTCGGCAGCTGCGTCTCGGCCTCTCGGCGGACCTGCCGCTCGGTGCACCGGCGGTGCTGGATGAGGTCGGCGATGGACACCATCGCCAGCCCGTGCTCGTCGGCGAACGCGCGGCATTGCGAGGCGCGCATCATCGAGCCGTCCTCGTTCACCAGCTCGCACAGGGCCCCGGCCGGGTTCAGCCCGGCCAGGCGGGCGAGGTCGACCGCCGCCTCGGTGTGGCCTGGCCGGCGCAGCACCCCGCCCTCCTTGGCCCGCAGCGGCACCACGTGCCCGGGGCGGGTGAGCTCGTAGGGCTCGGTGGCCGAGTCGCACAGCACCCGGATGGTGCGGGCGCGGTCGGCGGCGCTGATGCCCGTGGTGGTGCCGTGCCGGGCGTCCACGGTGACGGCGTAGGCGGTGCCTTTCCTGTCCTCGTTGACGAACGTCATCGGCGGCAGCCCGAGCCGGTCGAGCTCCCTGCCCTCCATTGCCACGCACACGAACCCGGAGGTGTGCCGGATCATGAACCCGACCAGCTCGGGGGTGGCCCGCTGGGCGGCGAAGATGAGGTCGCCCTCGTTCTCGCGGTCCTCGTCGTCGACGACGACCACCGCCCGGCCGGCGGCGACCTCGGCGATCGCCCGCTCGACCGGGTCGAGCACGACGGCACTGCTCACGCCGGGACCTCGTCCGGGCGCGGCGGCGCGGTGAGCCCGGCCACGGTCTCGGTGCGGGACAGCCGCAGCCAGGCCACGAAGCCCCAGATGACGAAGGCCGCGTAGACGCCGTAGAGGACGGCCGACGGGTAGAACTGGAAGTGGATGAGCTCGGGGACGCCGATGAGGTCGACGGCGATCCAGCACAGCCAGAAGTCGACCCAGCCGCGGCCCATGGCGTAGGTGGCCAGCATCGAGCCGACGAAGATCCACGAGTCGGCCCAGTAGTACCACCAGGGGGCGGGGAAGCCGGCCCCGATGGTCTTGAACAGCAGGGCGCAGACCACCACGCCGGCGATCGCCCCCGGCAGGTAGATGGCGCGCTCGCGGGCAGTGGCCCACCGTGGAACCACGGCCGCGGCACCGGCCGCGGCCTTCTTGTTGGCCCGCCACCTGGCCCAGCCGTAGATGGAGACGACGACGAAGAAGACCTGCCGTCCCGCCTGCCCGTAGAGCGGTCCGCCACCGTGGTCCGCACCGGCCGCGGTGAAGACGAACACCGTGAACAGCAGCACGTTGCCGACGATGCCGACCGGCCACGCCCAGATCCGCCGCCGCATGCCTCCGATGGCCGACGCCAGGCCGAAGGCGTTGCCGAGGATCTCCCGCCAGGTGATGTCGTGCCCGGCGATGGTGAGGTGCGCGTCGTACAGCTCGGTGAAAACGCTCACGAGGGGTCCTTCGGTGAGGGGGCGGCGATGCCGCCGGTGATCAGCTTCTCGACGTACTTCGCCAGCACGTCGACCTCGAGGTTGACGTGCTCCCCCGGTTGTTTGCGGCCCAGCGTGGTGAGGGCCAGCGTGGTGGGGATCAGGCTGACGGTGAACGACTCCTCGTCCACCACGGCCACGGTGAGCGAGACGCCGTCGACCGTGATCGAACCCTTCTCCACCACGTAGCGGTTCAGCTGCTCGGGCAGCGAGACGCGCACCAGCTCCCAGTGCTCGGCCGGCGTCCGGGACAGGATCTGCCCGGTGCCGTCGACGTGGCCCTGCACCACGTGCCCGCCGAAGCGCCCGTTCGCCGCCAACGCGCGCTCGAGGTTGACCGGTCCGCCCGGGACCAGCTCGCCGAGGCTGGAGCGGCTGAGCGTCTCCTTCATGACGTCGGCTGTGAACGCGCCGTCCGCGACGTCGACGACGGTCAGGCAGACCCCGTTGACGCAGATCGAGTCGCCGTGGGCGGCGTCGCTGGTGACGAGCTGCCCGCGCAGGGTGAGCCGGGCGCTGTCGTCGGACAGCGGCTCGATCGCCACCACCTCGCCCAGCTCCTCGACGATGCCGGTGAACATCAGGTTCGCACCGCCTCGTTGGCCATTTTTCTCCTACCTCTTGTAGGTACGCGGGCTGTGAGCCGCAGGTCGGCGCCGATGCGCGTGACGTCGTCGAGCTCGAGCCGGAGCGCGTCGGCGATGGTGCCGATGCCGGCATCGGCGAGGGCAGCCGGTCCGGCACCGAGCAGCGCCGGGGCGACGTAGCCGACCACCCGGTCCACCAGCCCGACGCGCAGCAGCGCGCCGGCCAGGGTCGGGCCCCCCTCCAGCAGCACCGACTGCACGCCCCGCCGGTGCAGTTCTCCAGCCAGCGCGACCAGATCCACCCGCCCGTCCGGTCCGCGGCCGAGCTCGGCGGCGGTGGCCACCCAGGTGGGAGCCGCATCGTCCAGCACCCGCGCCCCAGCCGGGGTGCGCCCCTCGGTGTCGACGACGACGCGGAGCGGCTGCGGGCCCGCTGGCTGCACGGCGACGTCGCGGACGGTCAGCTGGGGGTCGTCGGCCAGCACGGTGCCCACCCCGGCCACCACGGCGTCCATCTCTCCGCGCAACCGGTGCACGTCGGCCCGGGCTTCCGGGGAGGTGATCCAGCGGCTGGTGCCGTCGGCGGCGGCCGAGCGGCCGTCCAGGGTGGCGGCGAACTTCCAGGTGGTCCATGGCCGCTGCTCGCGCACGCTGGTCAGCCAGCGCTCGTTGCCCTGCGCCGCCTCGGCCGCCAGCAGTCCCCCGACGACGTCCACCCCGGCGGCGGCCAGCACCTGCGCACCCCCGCCGGCCAGGGCCGTGGGGTCGGCGACGGCGTAGACGACCCGGGCGACACCCGCGTCGAGCAGGGCTCGCGTGCAGGGGCCGGTGCGGCCGGTGTGGGCGCACGGCTCCAGGGTGACCACGGCGGTGCCGCCACGGGCGCGGGAGCCGGCGGCGGCCAAGGCGACGACTTCCGCGTGCGGGGCGCCGGCCCGCTCGTGCCAGCCCTCCCCGGCGACCTGGCCGGCGGCGTCGAGCACGACGCAGCCGACCTCGGGGTTGGGGCGGGTGGCGGGGCCGCCGCGCGCGGCGAGCTCGATGGCACGCCGCATGACGTCCCGCTCGGTCTCGTTCGCGTGCACCGTGCCTCCCTCCGCCTCGCCGTCCGTTCTCGGACGCGGGCCCCGGAGGGGCGTGCTGGGAGGTGCGACGCGCCGATGGCCCACGGGGCGTCGGCGGGCAGGCGAGCCGTGAACGCACGTCACGGCAGCCACCGCCGACGGCCGGAGCCGTCGGTCGCGCGTGCTGCCTCCCATCCGGACTCTCACCGTCGGTCCCGGAGTTCCACCGGGTCCACCGGCCGATGGCTTCGGCCGGGTCGCGGACTGTCACCGCCGGGTCGGAATTGCACCGACCCCGGAGCACGCGTTGCTGACTGTCGCCAACAGTCTTGCACGGGGCGGTGATTCCGACCTCGCCGGACCGGGTGCTGCGGCGCGGCTGTCAGAAGCAGGCCGCGGCGCGGCTGTCAGAAGACAGCCACGGCCCCGCTGTCAGAGGACGCTGCAAGGGTGACGGAACCGAGGTAGTCCGAGCACGTGCCGCTCCAGCAGCAGGAGGTCCCATGGTCGCCGCCCGCGCCGTGACCGCGCACGAGGTGGCGCTCCTGCGGCTGGTGGCCCAGCGCATCGCCGGCCCGCCGCTGCCCGACGCCGCGGCCGCCGTGCGCCTGCTGGGTGCGGTGCAGGGCCAGGACTACGCCGGCGCGCTGAGCTCGGTGGCGCTGCGCACGCAGGAACGCAGCTGCGCCGCGGTGGAGGCCGCGCTGGATCGCGGCGAGATCGTCCGGTCCTGGCCCATGCGCGGCACCCTGCACCTGGTCGCGGCCGAGGATCTCGGCTGGCTGGTGCGGCTGTGCGCCGGGCGGGTGGACGCCGCCGCGGGGAAGCGCCACGCGCAGCTCGGGCTGGGTGCAGCGGACCTGGAGCGGGCCGGCGCGCTCGCCGGCGCCGCGCTCGAGGGCGGCCGACGCCTGTCCCGCGCGCAGCTGCTGGCGGCGTTCGACGCCGGCGGGGTGGCGACCACCGGCCAGCGCGGCTACCACCTGCTCGGGCACCTCGCCCGCACCAGGGTGCTCTGCCTCGGGCCCACCGGCGGCGGACAGCAGCTCTTCGTCCTGGCACGAGAGTGGATCCGCGCGCCCCGCGAGCTGGGCAGCGAGCAGGCCCTGGCCGAGCTGGCCCCGCGCTTCTTCCTCGGCCACGGGCCCGCCATGGTCGCGGACCTCGCTCGCTGGTCCGGCCTCACCCTCACCGCGGTGCGGGCGGGGGTCGCGGCCGTCCGGGATCAGCTGGCCGCGGTGACGCTCGACGGCGTCGAGCACCTGCTCGACCCGGCCGTGCCGGACCTGCTGGCACCGGCCCGGCGGCAGGCGCGCGGGGTCTTCCTGCTCCCGGGCTTCGACGAGCTCGTGCTCGGCTACGCCGACCGCAGCAGCGTGCTCGACCCCGCCGTCGCCGACCGGATCGCCCCCGGGGGCAACGGGGTCTTCCGGCCGACCGTGGTCCAGGACGGCCGGGTCGTGGGCACCTGGCGGCGGGTCGGCCGCGGCCGCCCGTCGGGCGTCGAGGTGGAGCAGTTCGGGGAGCCGTCGGACGAGCTCGTGCTGGCCGTCGAGGCTCTCGCAGCGGCATTCCCGTGACGAGCGCCCAGTGGACGGGCCCTAAGGTGCGGCCATGAGCGTCTACGTGCTGGCCGACATCGACGTCCACGACCCCGACCGCTACGAGGACTACAAGGCCCTCGCCGCGGGCTCGGTGGAGCAGTACGGCGGCCGCTACGCCGTGCGCGGCGGACAGGTGGAGGTACTGGAGGGCGACTGGCCCACCGGGCGGTTCGTGGTGCTGGAGTTCCCCGACGCCGACGCCGCCCGGCGCTGGTACCGGTCGCCGGAGTACACCGCCGCCAAGGCGATCCGGCAGGAGGCCTCGGACGGTCGCTTCATCCTGGTGGCCGCACCCCCGGCCTGACCCCTAGCCGCACCACCAGGAGGCCCCGGAGGCGCGCTCGGCCTGGGCGCGCAGGGCCTGCACGGCGGCGGCGGGGTCGTCGGCGCCGTAGACCGACGAGCCGGCCACGAAGACGTCGGCGCCGGCGTCGGCGGCCCGCTCGATGGTGTCCGCGGCCACGCCCCCGTCGACCTGGATCCACAGGTCCAGGTCGCGGCCCTTCACCAGCTCGCGGGCACGGCGGATCTTGGGCAGCACGACGTCGAGGAACGACTGGCCGCCGAACCCGGGCTCGACGGTCATGAGCAGCAGCATGTCCAGCTCGCCGAGCAGGTCGGCGTAGCCGTCGACGGCGGTGCCGGGGCGCAGCGCCATCCCGGCGCGGGCGCCGGCGGCGCGCAGGTCGCGGGCCAGCTTGACCGGGGCGCGGGCGGCCTCGACGTGGAAGGTGACGCTGCGCGCCCCCGCCTCGGCGTAGCCGGGCGCCCAGCGGTCCGGGTCCTCGATCATGAGGTGGCAGTCCAGCGGCAGCGGCGAGGCGCTCACCAGCCGCTCCACCACCGGCAGGCCCAGCGTCAGGTTGGGCACGAAGTGGTTGTCCATGACGTCGACGTGCACCCAGTCCGCGTCCGGCGAGATGCGCTGCACCTCCTCGGCGAGCCGGGAGAAGTTGGCCGACAGGATGCTCGGGGAGATCTGGACGCCCACGCCGCGGAGTCTAGGCGGTGCCCCTTCCCTCTCCCCGCCCCGGCCGCCGCGCTGCATCTGCGACCCGGAACGGCGCTCGGGGTCCGACCAGGGCCGGACCAGGGTGGGTCCCCGATGCGGCGAGCGGCCGGGCGGACGGATGGTGGGTGCACCGGCGGGCACCGTGCCCACCGTCCAGCACAGGGAGATCTGCGATGACCGACGTCCGCGCCTCGTTCGCCCGCGAGGGCCTGGTCCGCGTCCGCGACGAGCGGGTGCTCGCCGGCGTCTGCGCCGGACTGGGCCGGCGGATCGGGCTGGAGCCGTGGCCGACCCGGCTGCTGTTCGTCCTGCTGACCATCCTGCTGCCGGGCACCCCGCTGGTCTTCTACGTCGTCCTCTGGGTGCTCATGCCGGACGAGCGCGACGCGGCGGCCCGGCTCGGCACGCACGTGCCGCACGACGGTGCCGCTGGCGCGTGAGAGGACGAGCCGCCCCCGCGAGATGGTCGCCGCCCCCACGGAATTTCATGGGGGCGGCGACCATCGATCACGGGGCCGTGATCGTTCCGACCGGAGCTCAGCCCCGTCGCAGCAGCGTCAGGTGCATGGCGTCGGTGCCGTGCACGTGGGGCCACAGCTGCACGTCCGGGCCGCTGCCGAGCGCCGGCACGCCGGGCAGGAACGGGCGGGCATCGATGCGCTCGACGTCGGGGCGACGGCGCAGCACGTCGTCGACGACGACCCCGGTCTCGGCCAGATGCGGGGAGCAGGTGACATAGGCGACCACGCCGCCGGGGCGGACCAGGTCCAGCGCGCTGGCCAGCAGGGCCCGCTGCAGCGGGGCGAGGGCGGCCACGTCCTGGGGGGTGCGCCGCCAGCGGGCCTCCGGGCGCCGGCGCAGCGCCCCCAGGCCGGTGCAGGGGACGTCGACGAGCAGGCGGTCGGCGGTGCCGGGAGCGACCGGCGGGGCGGTGCCGTCGGCGGTGACCACCACGGCCGGCAGGTCGGCGCCCAGGGCGCGGCGGACCAGCCGGGCCCGGTGCTCCTGGCGCTCGACGGCCACCAGCCGGGCACCGCGCTGGGCGGCCAGCGCGGCCAGCAGCGCGGCCTTGCCGCCCGGCCCGGCGCACAGGTCCACCCACGTCTTGTCGGTGCCCCCGAGCGGCACCGCGGCCAGCGCCAGCGCGACCAGCTGGCTGCCCTCGTCCTGCACGCCGACCCGGCCCTCGGGCACGCCGGGAGCCTCGCGCGGGTCGCCGGACCAGCGCGCCGCCACCGGTGACCAGCGGCCCGGCTCGGCCCCGGCGGCCAGCAGGCTCTCGACGTCGGCCCGGCCGGGGCGGGCGACCAGCGACACCGCAGCGGGCTCGTTGTCGGCGGCCAATAGCGCGTCCAGCTCGGCCTCCAGCCCGGGGTCTTCCGCGCTCGCGGCCCCCGCCGCACCGCGGGCGCGGGACCCGGCCAGTGCGTCGCGCAGCGCGCCGACCACCCAGCGCGGGTGCGAGCGGGCCACGGCCAGCGCGGCCAGCGGCTCGGCCGGGCAGACCTGCCCGAGCCAATCGGGCAGGTCGCGGGCCTCGACCCGGCGCAGCACCGCGTTGACGAACTTGGCCCGGCCGTCGCCGAGCACGCCACGGGCCAGCTCCACGGTGGCCGAGACGGCGGCGTGCGGGGGCACCCGCATGGCCAGCAGCTGGTGCGCGCCCAGGCGCAGCACGTCCAGCACCGGCGGGTCGACCTGCGCCAGCGGGCGGTCGATGCAGGCGGCGAGCACCGCCTCGTAGGTGCCGCGCCCGCGCAGGGTGCCGTAGGCGAGCTCGGTGGCGAAGCCGGCATCGCGGCCGGTGAGGTTCCGCTCACGCAGCAGCGCGGGCAGGACGAGGTTGGCGTAGGCGTCGCGCTCGTCGACGGCGCGCAGCACGTCGTAGGCGGCGACCCGGGCGGCGTCGGGCGCGGGGCGGCGGTAGCGGCGCGGCGGGCGCTGACTGCCGCGCCCGCCGGCCGGGCGGCGCTGCGGGTCGGGCACTACGCGAGCCGGTCGTCGGCGGTGAGGCGCACGCCGTTGGCCCAGGCGGTGGCTGCCATCGGCTTCTTGCCCTGCGGCTGGACCTCGCCCAGCTGCACCGGCCCGCTGCCGGTGCCCACCCGGACGCCTCGCTTGTCCGCGGCGACCTGGCCGGGCGCGAGCGCGTCGGCCTCGCTGGCCGGGACCAGGGTGACCGGGCCGAGCTTGAGCCGCTCGCCCCGGAAGGTGGTCCAGGCCCCGGGGGCGGGGGTGCAGCCGCGGACCAGCCGGTCCACCCGCAGCGCCGGGGCGGTCCAGTCGACCCGCGCGTCCTCGACGGTGATCTTGGGTGCGAGCGAGACGCCGTCGGCCGGCTGCGGCACCGGGGCCAGCGAGCCGTCCTCGATGCCGTCCAGGGTGGCCACCAGCAGCCGGGCGCCGGAGACCGCGAGGCGGCCGAGCAGGTCGCCGCTGGTGTCGGTGGGCTGCACCTGCTCGGTGAGCACGCCGTAGACCGGGCCGGTGTCCAGGCCCTCCTCCAGCGCGAACGTGCAGGCGCCGGTGACGTCGTCGCCGGCGATGACCGCGTGCTGCACCGGGGCGGCGCCGCGCCAAGCCGGCAGGAGGGAGAAGTGCAGGTTCACCCAGCCGTGCTTGGGGATCTCCAGCGCGGCCGGCGGCACCAGCGCGCCGTAGGCGACGACCGGGGCGCAGTCGGGGGCGAGCTCGCGCAGCCGGTCGAGGAACTCCGGCTCGCGCGGGCGGGCCGGCTTGAGCACCTCGACGCCGGCCTCCTCCGCCCGGGCGCCCACCGGCGACGGGGTGAGCCGGCGGCCACGGCCGGCCGGAGCGTCGGGGCGGGTGACCACGGCGACGACCTCGTGCCGTGAGGCGAGGACGGCCTCCAGGGCGGGCACCGCCACCTCGGGCGTGCCGGCGAACACGACCCGCACTAGAGCGCCTTGCCGAACGTGGCGTGCGGGGACTCCTTGACCACCGGCGCCGGGCCGCCGGCCCACTCGGCCTCGCGGATGGCGCGCATGGCGGCCTTGCGCTGCTCGCGGTCGAGCCGGTCGACGAACAGGACGCCGTCGAGGTGGTCGGTCTCGTGCTGCACGCAGCGGGCGAGCAGCTCGCTGCCCTCCACGACCACCGGCTCGCCGTGCTGGTTCCAGCCCTTGGCGACCACCCGCAGCGCGCGCTTGGTGTCGAAGGCGAGGCCGGGGATGGACAAGCAGCCCTCCTCCCCGTCCTGGGTCTCGTCCGAGAGGTCCAGGGTGGGGTTGACCAGGTGACCGAGCTCGTCGTCGACGTGGTAGGCGAACACCCGCAGCGACACGCCCAGCTGGGGGGCCGCGAGGCCCACGCCGGGGGCGTCGATCATGGTGTCGTAGAGGTCCTGGACGAGCTTGCGCAGCTCCTTATCGAAGTCGACGACCGGTTCGGCCGGCGTCCGCAGCACCGGGTCGCCGAACAGTCGGATCGGCTGGATGGCCACGCAGTTCTCCGTCCGGGAGCTCACGGGATTGCCGGGCAGGCTGGCGCCCAGTCTACGAGGGGAACGAGCCCCCTCCGGCGGCTCTTCCCCCGGCCCCGGCCGGAACGATCACGTGGGCGTGATCTTTCCCTGCCTACCGCGACAGATCTGCCGCGGGAGGCGTGGAACGGTCGCGGTGAGTGAGCAGCCGTACCGCCTGGCCCGGGCTCATCCCAGGTCCAGCGGGTCGATCTGCACCCGCACGTGGTCACCGCCCTTGCGCGCGCTGCGCACCCCCTGCGCAGCCTTCAGCGCCGCGGCCAGGGCGGCGCCGTGCGCCCGGGGCGCCCGGATCACCGCCCGCTGCTCCTCCCCCACCGCCCGGGCCCTCCCGGCGGGGGTCTCGACCGGCACGGGACCGAGGACGTCGGCGCCGGCGGGCAGCTCGGCGAGGGCCAGCAGCTCCTCGACGTCGGCGCGCGCGCCGGTGAGCGAGGCCACCCGGGCGGCCGGCGGCAGACGCAGCGCGGCCCGATCGACCAGCTCCCGCTCGGCGTGCCCGAGCGGGTCCCAGCGCACCAGCGACTCCACCGGCAGTAGGCCGGGTGCGGCCAGCAGCACCACCTGGCCGCCGTCGCGGGCCGGGCGCACCAGGGCCGCGGCGCTGAGCCAGCGCCGCAGCGCCTCCTCGCCGGCGCGCAGGTCCGGCCGGTCCAGCAGCGCCCACCCGTCGAGCAGCAGCGCGGCGGCGTAGCCGGCCGCGGCCACCGGCTCGGCGCCGGGCGTGGCCACCACGAGGGCCGGCTCGTCGGGCACCGTGTCCAGCACCGCCCCGCCCCCGCTGGTGCGCACCGGCACCTTGGGGAAGGCCCGCCCCAGCTCCTCGGCGGTGCGGCCGCTGCCGACGACGACGGCCCGCACCCGGGTGCCCTCGCACACCGGGCAGCGCCAGTCGCCGGCCACCCGCCCGCACCAGCGGCAGGTCGGCATGGCGTGCCCGCTGGTGAGGCCCAGCGGGCCGGAGCAGGCCGGGCAGCGAGCCGGGGCACGGCACTGCTGGCAGGCCAGGGTGGGCACGTAGCCGCGCCGCGGCACCTGCACCAGCACCGGCCCGCGCTCGAGGCCCTCCCGGGCCGCGCGCCAGGCCAGGTGCGGCAGCCGGGCCCCGGCCGCGGCCGGGTCGCGGGCCTGCTCGGCGTCGTCGCCGGCCACCCGCACCCGCGGGGCGGCCGCCCGCAGCTCGGCGCGCGGGGGACGGATGGCCCGCGCCCAGCCCGCGGCCAGCAGCGCGGCGGCCTCGGCGGTGACCGCGAACCCCGCCAGCAGCGCCCCGGCGCCCTCCTCGTGCGCGCGCAGGGTGAGGACGTCGCGGGCGTGGGCGTAGGGCGCGTGCGGCTCGGCGTGCAGGTCGTCGCCGTCGTCCCAGATGGCGACCAGGCCGAGATCGGCCACCGGGGCGTAGGCCGCCGCGCGCGTGCCGACCACCGCCCGCACCGCGCCCCGGCGGACCGCCAGGAACCGCCGGTAGCGCTCGGCCGGGCCCAGCTCGGCGGTGAGCGCCACGTGCTGCCCGGCGCCGAGCCGGGCGGTGAGCGCGGCGTCGAGCCGGTCGACGTCGCGCTGGTCCGGCAGCACCACCAGCGCGCCACGGCCGGCCGCCAGCGCCACGTGGACGGCCACGGCCAGCGCGGCCGCCCAGTCCTCGCCGGGCAGCGCCGTCCACACCGCGCGCGGGGACCGGCCGGCCGCCAGGCCGTCCAGAAAGGCGGGCCCGGCGTCGTAGCGGGCCCACGGGCCGGGGGCGCCCGGCGGCGCAGGAGGGTCGGCGGCGGCGGCCGGAGCAGCCTTCTCGGCGGTGGCGTGCCGGGGCGGCACCGCCAGGCGCAGGACGTCGGCCCGGGTGCCGCCCCAGCGGTCGGCCACCAGCCGGGCCAGGGCCGCCACCTGCGGCGCGAGCACCGGCTCGGGCGAGACCACCCGGGGCAGCGGCGCGAGCCGGCCGCCGAACTCGCTGCTGGCGCAGCGCTCGAGCACGAACCCGTCGAGCTCCTGGCCGGCGAAGCGCACCCGCACCCGGGCGCCGGGCACCGCGGTCGCGGCCTGCGACTCGCGCACGAGGTAGTCGAAGGGCCGGTCCAGGTGCGCCAGCGGCACATCGACGACGACCCGCGCCACCGGCAGCTCGGCGGCCGGCGGGTCCGGCGGCTTGGACCTCTCCGCCCGCGCGGCACGGGCGGTGCGCCGCGCACCCGCCTTCACCAGCGCGAGCTGCTCCCCCGCCGCCTCGTCGGCGGGCTGGGGCTGCGGCTCGGTCACCCGCGCAGTCCTACCAGAGCGGGCCGACGGGCCGGCCGCCTGATCCCCAGCCGCGCCTGATGCGGACACAGGGCAGGATCGCTGCGTGACCGGCTGCCCGTTCTGTGCGATCGTCGACGGCTCCTCCCCCGCCCAGGTGGTGCTGGACGAGCCGGGCTTCGTCGGTTTCCTCGACGTCCGGCCGGTGTTCCCCGGGCACGTGCTGGTGGTGCCGCGCGAGCACGTCGAGGTGCTCGCCGACCTGCCGGCCCCGCAGCTCGGCCCGCTGCTCGACGCCGTCCGCCGGGTCGGGCTCGCGGTGGAGAAGGGGATCGGCGCACAGGGCACGTTCGTGGCGGTGAACCAGAAGGTCAGCCAGAGCGTGCCGCACCTGCACGTGCACGTGGTGCCGCGCACCAAGGGCGACGGCCTGCGCGGCTTCTTCTGGCCGCGCCACCGCTACCCCGCCGACGGCACGCCCGGCGACGCGGCCAGCACCGCAGACGCCCTGCGCGCCGCCCTCCCCCCGCCGGCCTCCCTCACGTGATCATGCAATTTGCGCTGATCATGCATTCGGCGCGATCTTGACAGGCAAGATCGCGCCGAATGCATGATCACGTACGGTGCATGATCACGCGGATTGCATGATCACGAACTGGTTCAGGCGTTGGCCGCGGCCTTGAGCGCCTCGACGCGGGTGGCCCGCTCCCAGGTGAAGTCCGGGACGTCGCGGCCGAAGTGGCCGTAGGCGGCGGTCTGGGCGTAGATCGGGCGCAGCAGGTCCAGGTCGCGGATGATCGCGGCCGGGCGCAGGTCGAAGACGTCGGTGACGGCCTTCTGGATGGTGGCCACCGGCACGGTCTCGGTGCCGAAGCACTCCACGAACAGGCCCACCGGCTCGGCCTTGCCGATGGCGTAGGCGACCTGCACCTCGCAGCGGCGGGCCAGGCCCGCGGCCACGACGTTCTTGGCCACCCAGCGCATCGCGTAGGCCGCGGAGCGGTCGACCTTGGACGGGTCCTTGCCGGAGAAGGCGCCGCCGCCGTGGCGGGCCATCCCGCCGTAGGTGTCGACAATGATCTTGCGGCCGGTGAGGCCGGCGTCGCCCATCGGGCCGCCGATCTCGAACCGCCCGGTCGGGTTCACCAGCACCCGGTGACCGGAGTAGTCCAGGTCGATCTGGGAGTCCACCGCGGCGAGCACCGGCTTGATGACCTGCTCGACGACGTCGGGCTGGAGCATGTTCTCCAGGCTCACGTCGCCCGCGTGCTGGCTGGAGACGACCACGGTGTCCAGCCGGACCGGCCGGTCGCCCTCGTACTCGATGGTGACCTGGGTCTTCCCGTCCGGGCGCCGGTAGGGCAGCGTGCCGTCCCTGCGCACCTGCGCCAGCCGCTCGGCCAGCCGGTGGGCCAGCCAGATCGGCAGCGGCATCAGCTCGGGGGTGTCGTCGCAGGCGTAGCCGAACATCAGGCCCTGGTCGCCGGCGCCCTGGCGGTCCAGCTCGTCCTCGTCGCCCTCGACCCGCGCCTCGTAGGCGGTGTCCACGCCCTGGGCGATGTCCGGCGACTGCGCGCCGATGGACACCGACACACCGCACGAGGCGCCGTCGAAGCCCTTCTTGGACGAGTCGTAGCCGATCTCGAGGACCTTCTCGCGCACGATCGTGGGGATGTCGGCGTAGGCCTCGGTGGTGACCTCGCCGGCCACGTGCACCTGGCCGGTGGTGATGAGGGTCTCGACGGCGACCCGGCTCTTGGGGTCGTCCTTGAGCAGCGCGTCCAGGATCGAGTCGCTGATCTGGTCGGCGATCTTGTCCGGGTGGCCTTCGGTGACCGACTCGGACGTGAACAGGCGACGCGCCATGCTTCTCCCCATCTCGTGCGGGCTGGCGGAACGCCCGCGGACCTCGATCGAGTCTAGTGCCGGGGCCCGACGGCCCCCGCCGCGCCTGCGCCCTGGGCGGGACGTCGCGCCGCGACTACTTCGAAAGTCGCGCCGCGACCAGGTCCCACACGACGTCGGCCAGGGCCTCCTTCGGGCCTAGCGGCACCTGCGTGCTGGAGCCGTCGGCAGCGAGCACCATCGCGGCGTTGTCGCCGTGCTCGAACCCGCCGGCCGGCCCGCCGACATCGTTGACGACCAGCAGGTCGCAGCCCTTGCGGGCCAGCTTGGCCGCACCGTGCTCGAGCACGCCGCCCTCGGCGTCGCCGGTCTCGGCGGCGAAGCCGACCAGCACCTGCTCCCGCCCGGCCTCCCGGCGCACGGCGACCAGCTCGGCCAGGACGTCGGGGTTCTCCACCAGCTCGACCACCGGGGCCACACCGTCGCCCCGCTTCTTGATCTTGTGCCCGGATTCGGTGGCCGGGCGGAAGTCCGCCGGCGCGGCGGCCATCACCACGGCGTCGGCGCCCGCCGCGGCAGCCAGCACGGCGTCGCGCAGCTCGCGGGTGGTGCCCACGCGGACGACGTCGGCGCCGGCCGGCGGCTCGACGGCCAGGTGCGCGGCCACCAGCACCACGCGGGCGCCGCGGGCCAGCGCGGTGGCGGCCAGCGCGACCCCCTGCCGACCCGAGGACCGGTTGCCGAGGAAGCGCACCGGGTCCAGCGGCTCGCGGGTGCCCCCCGCGCTGACCACGACGGTGCGCCCGGCCAGGTCCTGGCCCAGCCCGCCGACGCCGCGGCGCAGCACCCGACGGGCCAGCGCGACGATCTCGGTGGGCTCGGGCAGCCGGCCCTTGCCGGTGTCGGCGCCGGTGAGCCGACCGCTGGCCGGCTCGACGACGAGCACGCCGCGCTCGCGCAGCAGGGCGACGTTGGCCCGGGTGGCGGGGTGCTCCCACATCTCGGTGTGCATGGCCGGCACCAGCACCACCGGACAGCGCGCGGTGAGCAGGGTGGAGGTGAGCAGGTCGTCGGCCTGTCCGTGGGCGGCCTTGGCCAGCAGGTCGGCGGTGGTGGGCACCACGAGCACGAGGTCGGCCTGCTGGCCGAGGCGCACGTGCGGCACCTCGTGGACATCGTCCCACACCTCGGCGCTCACCGGCTGCCCGGACAGCGCAGCCCAGGTGGGTTCGCCCACGAAACGCAACGCCGCCCGCGTCGGGACGACGCGGACGGCGTGGCCGCTCTCGGTGAGCCCGCGCAGCACCTCGCACGCCTTGTAGGCGGCGATGCCCCCGCCGACGCCCAGGACGACCTGGGGGCGGGAGGCCGAGACCTCGGTCACGGGCTGCGACGGCGAGCGCTGAGGCTTACGGCTCGACGGCCTCGGCGGTGAGCAGCCCGGTGTTGATCTCGCGCAGGGCGATGCTCAGCGGCTTCTCGTGCACGTGGGTCTCGACCAGCGGGCCGACGTACTCCAGCAGGCCCTCGCCGAGCTGGGAGTAGTAGGCGTTGATCTGGCGCGCGCGCTTGGCGGCGTAGATGACCAGGCTGTACTTGGAGTCGGTCGCCTCGAGCAGCTCGTCGATCGGCGGGTTGGTGATGCCCTCGGGATTGGCTTCGGTGCCGGACATGCTTCGCACCTTTCTGCGGGTCTGCTGAAGGGGCCCGAGCGATGGACCAGGCCCGAGCGGGATGGCTCAGGAGCCGGTTTCGGGCACTCCGAGCAAGGTTACCAGCCGGCGGCAGACGTCCTCGATCGACGTGTTGACCAGCGTGACGTCGAACTCCGGCTCGGCGGCCAGCTCGTCCTTCGCCGCGGCCAGGCGCCGTTCGACCACCTCGGGCGACTCCGTGCCGCGCCCGGTGAGCCGGCGCACCAGCTCCTCCCACGAGGGCGGGGCGAGGAACACCAGCTGGGCCTCGGGCATCGACGCGCGCACCTGGCGGGCGCCCTGGATCTCGATCTCGAGCAGCACCGGGGTGCCGGCGGCCAGGTGCTCCAGGACCGGGCCGCGCGGGGTGCCGTAGCGGTGGCCGGCGAACTGCGCCCACTCCAGCAGCTCGCCGTCGGACACCAGCGCGTCGAAGCCGGCGTCGTCGACGAAGCGGTAGTGCACGCCGTCGACCTCGCCCGGGCGCGGGAAGCGCGTGGTGGCCGAGACCGACAGCCAGACCTGCGGGTGGGTGCGGCGCAGCTCGCGGACCACGGTGCTCTTGCCGACCCCGGACGGGCCGGACAGGACCAGCAGTCGGGGGCCGCCCGGGCTCGAGGGGTGATCGCCCTCGCTCAAGCGCCGCCGCCGAACTCGCGCTCGAGGGCGGCCATCTGGTTGGTGCCGAGCCCGCGCACGCGCCGGCTCTCGGAGATGCCCAGGTCCTCCATGATCTTGCGGGCGCGCACCTTGCCCACGCCGGGCAGCGCCTCCAGGACGGCCGAGACCTTCATCTTGCCGATGACCTCGTTGCCCTGGCCCTCCTTGAGCACCTCGACCAGGGAGGCGCCGGAGTGCTTGAGGCGGTTCTTCACCGCCGCCCGCTCACGGCGCGCAGCGGCCGCCTTCTCCAGCGCAGCCGCGCGTTGCTCCGGCGTGAGGGGAGGCAGGGCCACCGCAGGTCACCTCGGTCGTCTCTGTCGGTCGGAAGGGAGGGCGGTCGTCTCCACCCAGGGTCGGTACAGGCCGCGAACCTAGCGACTGGGGCGGGGGTGCGGCAACGCGAGGAAGCCTTTCGCCGCCTGCGCTTCCTTTTGCACTCGGGTCACTGCTGGAGCGCGCGCCGCTACCGCTGGACGGCGAGCAGCGCCTGGGCCAGCGCGGCCGCCGCCTCGCCGGGGTCCGGTGCGGCGGTGATCGGCCGGCCGATGACGAGCAGGTCGGCGCCGTCGGCGAGGGCCTGCTCCGGGGTGGCCACCCGCTGCTGGTCGCCGAGGTCGCCCCCGGCCGGGCGGACACCCGGGGTGATGAGGACGACGTCGTCGGGCACCGCGGCGCGCACCGCGGCGACCTCCCGCGGGGAGCAGACGATCGCCCGCGCCCCGCCGTCGACGGCCACCCGCGCCAGGCGCACCGCGGCGTCCAGCGACGGGCCGGCCAGGCCGATCGCCGCCAGGTCGGGCTCGCCCAGACTGGTGAGCACGGTGACGCCGACGACCCGGGTCACCGGCAGCGCGTCGGCGGCAGCGCGCACCATGGCCGCTCCCCCGCCGGCGTGCACGGTGAGGTAGTCCGGTGCGAGATCGGCCACCGAGCGGGCGGCCCCGGCCACGGTGTTGGGGATGTCGTGCAGCTTGAGGTCGAGGAACACCGCCCGCCCGCCGCTGGCCTCGCGGCAGGCCACGACCGCCTCGTGCCCGTGGCGCAGGAACAGCTCCAGGCCGACCTTCACGGTGCTCACGTGCGGCCCGACGGCCTGCGCCCAGCGCACCGCGGTGGCCAGGTCCGGGGCGTCCAGCGCGACCGCGATCGGGGCGGGAGCGTTGCTCACGGTCAGTCCTCCACGAAGTCGACGACGTGCCGCGCGGGGGGCGCGGGCTCGGGTTCTGGCTCCGGCTCGGGGGCGGGCAGGTCCGGGCCGCGGTGGGCGTAGCCGACGGCGTCGGAGAGGCGCTCGAAGCCGCGGGCGGCCAGCTCGGCGCGCAGCTCGGCGAGCACCCGCACCGGGGCGGACGGGTCGTGGAAGGTCACCGTGCCGACGCTGATCGCGCTGGCGCCGGCCAGCACCATCTCCAGGGCGTCCTGGCCGCTGCGCACCCCGCCCATGCCGATGATCGGCACCTCGGGCAGGGCCTGGTGCACCTGCCAGATGCAGCGCACCGCCACCGGCCGGATGGCAGGGCCGGACAGCCCGCCGGTCACCCCGCCGAGCGCCGGGCGCATGGTGACCGGGTCGATGACCATCCCGAGCAGCGTGTTGATCATCGACAGGCCGTCGGCGCCGGCGTCGACGCAGCTGTGCGCCACGGACACGATGTCGGTGACGTCGGGCGAGAGCTTGGCGAAGATCGGCACGCCGGGAGCGCTGTTGCGCCGGACCGCACGCACCACCTCACTGGCCGCCGTGGGGTCGCAGGCGAAGACCAGCCCGCGGTTCTCCACATTGGGGCAGGAGATGTTGACCTCGATGGCGGCGACACCGGGGGCGTTGCGCAGCCGCTGCGCGAGCCGGGTGTACTCCTCGACGCTGCCGCCGGCGATGGAGACCACGGCGCGGGCGCCGTGGTCGCGCAGCCAGGGCAGATCGGTCTCCAGGAAGGACTCGATGCCCGGTCCCTGCAGGCCGATCGAGTTGAGCATGCCGCTGGGGGTCTCGGCCATCCGCGGGGTGGGCCGGCCCGACCGCGGCTGCATCATGATCGACTTCGTGACGACGGCGCCGAGGTCGGCGACGTCGAAGAACTGGTGCAGCTCGCGGCCCGCGGCGGCACAGCCGGACGCCGTCATGAGCGGGTTGGGGATCTCCACCCCGGCCAGGTTCGTGCGCATGTCGACCTCGGCGGGGCGGGCGGGTGCTCCGGCCTCGACCGTGCGGACGGTGAAGCGGGTCATCAGTGCCCACCGCCCATCGCGGCGGCGCCGAGGCAGTCCGGCGGGATGGTGCCGACGGCGTCCCAGCGCACGCGGTCGCCGCGGAACACCGGTCCCTCGGTGCAGGAGCGCACCATGCGGGTGACCCCGTCGTCTCCGACGACCGGTAGGACGCAGGTCATGCAGACGCCGATGCCGCAGGCCATGGCCTCCTCGACGGCGGTCTGCGCGACGGCGCCGTGCTCGGTGGCGATCTCGGTCACGGCGCGCAGCATGCCCATGGGGCCGCAGGCGTAGACGACGTCGGTGTCGCCGCGCTGGAGCACCTGCGGCAGCACGTCGGAGACGCGGCCGCGGATGCCGTAGGAGCCGTCGTCGGTGGTGACGGCCACGGTGGAGGCCATCCGCTTGGCGTCCAGCGCGCCGAACAGGCGGTCCTCGGTGGCCGCGCCGAGCACGAAGTCGACCCGGCAGCCACGGGCCCGCAGCTGCTCGGCCAGGCTGAACAGAGGAGCGCTGCCGTAGCCGCCGCCCACCAGGGTGGCGCTCACCGGGTCCCGCGGCAGCGAGAACGGCTTGCCCAGCGGGCCGACGACGTCGACCGGGTCGTGCTGGCGCAGCCCCGCCAGCCACTCCGTGCCCGGCCCGTGCACCGCCAGCACGATCTCGACGGTGCCGCCGTAGATGCCGCGGTCGCTGGTCTTGTGGATGGAGAAGCTGCGGCGCAGCAGCATGCTGCTGCGCTCACCGCCCACGGCCAGGGCCACGAAATGCCCCGGCCGCGCCTGCTCGGCGATGCCCGGCGCCACGATGGTGATGGCGTGGTAGGCGCCGACGCGGCGCTGCGAGAGCACCTCGCCGCGCACCTGCACCGGGCGGGTGGTCGTGCTGCTGGTCCCGCTCACCCGGCGGCCTCCTCCTGCGACCGCCGGGCGGTCGCGTCGATGGTCGCGGACACGTGCTGTCCGTGCTCCTGCAGGGACCGTACGCCGATGTCGCCGCGGACCAGCGACTCGATGCCCTGCACCGCCGCGGCCAGCTCCTGGGTGGTGGTGATGATCGGCCGGTTCATCGACGTGGCCGCAGCGCGGATCTCGTAGCCGTCGGCCCGGGCGGTCTGCCCGGTCGGGGTGTTGACCACCATGTCGATCTCGCCGGCCAGGATCCGGTCCACGATGGTCGGCTCCCCCGACGGCCCGGCGCCCTCGGAGTACTTGCGCACCGGGGTGGCGTGCACGCCGCTGCGCCAGAGCACCTCCGCGGTGCCGCCGGTGGCCACGATCTCGAAGCCGAGGTCGGCCAGGCGCTTGACCGGGAACACCATCGAGCGCTTGTCCCGGTTGGCCACCGAGACGAACACCCGGCCCTTGGTCGGCAGGCCGCCGTAGGCCGCCTGCTGGGACTTGGCGAAGGCGGTGCCGAAGGTCTCGTCGATGCCCATGACCTCGCCGGTGCTGCGCATCTCCGGCCCGAGCAGGGCGTCGACGCCCTTGCCCTCCACCGTGCGGAAGCGGTGGAACGGCAGGACCGCCTCCTTGACCGCCACCGGGGCGTCCAGCGGCAGGTGGCCGCCGTCACCGACAGCCGGTAGGAGACCCTCGGCGCGCAGCTCCTCGATGCTCGCGCCGAGCATCACCCGGGCCGCGGCCTTGGCCAGCGGCACCGCGGTCGCCTTGGAGACGAACGGCACGGTGCGCGAGGCACGCGGGTTGGCCTCGAGCACGTAGAGGGTGTCCGCGGCCAGGGCGAACTGCACGTTGAGCAGGCCGCGCACGCCCACCCCGCGGGCGATGGCCTCGGTGGAGCGGCGGATCCGGTCCAGCTCGTCCCGCCCGAGGGTGACCGGCGGCAGCACGCAGGCCGAGTCGCCGGAGTGGATGCCGGCCTCCTCGATGTGCTCCATCACGCCGCCGAGGTACATCTGCTCGCCGTCGAACAGCGCGTCGACGTCGATCTCGACCGCGTCGTCGAGGAACCGGTCGACCAGCACCGGTCGCTCGGCGGAGACCTCGGTGGCGGTGGCCATGTAGTCCGCCAGCTGCTGGTCGCCGTAGACGATCTGCATGCCGCGACCGCCCAGGACGTAGGACGGGCGGACCAGCACCGGGTAGCCGATCTCCTCGGCGATGCGCCGAGCGCCGACGTAGGAGGTGGCGGTGCCGTGCTTGGGCGCGGGCAGGCCGGCGTCGGCCAGCACCTGCCCGAAGGCCCCGCGGTCCTCGGCCAGGTGGATGGCCTCGGGCGAGGTGCCCACGATCGGCACGCCGGCGTCCTTGAGCCGCTGGGCCAGGCCCAGCGGGGTCTGCCCGCCCAGCTGCACGACGACGCCGACCACCGGCCCGCAGCGCTGCTCGGAGTGCACGACCTCCAGGACGTCCTCGAGGGTGAGCGGCTCGAAGTAGAGCCGGTCGGAGGTGTCGTAGTCGGTGGAGACCGTCTCCGGGTTGCAGTTGACCATCACGGTCTCGTAGCCGGCCTCGCGCAGGGCGAAGGAGGCGTGCACGCAGGAGTAGTCGAACTCGACGCCCTGCCCGATCCGGTTGGGCCCGCTGCCCAGGATGATGACCGCCGGCTTCTCCCGCGGCCCCACCTCGGTCTCCTCGTCGTAGGAGGAGTAGTGGTAGGGCGTGCGGGCGGCGAACTCCGCCGCGCAGGTGTCCACCGTCTTGTAGACCGGGCGGATGCCGAGGGCGTGCCGGACCCCGCGCACGACGTCCTCGGGCAGGCCGCGCAGCTGGCCGACCTGGGCGTCGGAGAAGCCGTGCCGCTTGGCCAGGCGCAGCAGGTCGGTGGTGAGCTCTGGCGCCTGCGCGACCTGCTCGGCGATCTCGTTGATGAGCGCGAGCTGGTCCAGGAACCACGGGTCGATGCCGGTCGCCTCGTGCGCCTGGTCCACCGTGGCGCCGGCGCGCAGGGCCTGCTGCACGGCCACGATCCGGCCGTCGTGCGGGCGGGCAGCGGTCTCCAGCAGCGACCCGGCGTCGCCGGGCTCGCCGGCCCAGTGCAGGGCGGCATCGCGCTTCTCCAGCGAGCGCAGGGCCTTCTGCAGCGCCTCGGTGAAGTTGCGACCGATCGCCATGGCCTCGCCCACGCTCTTCATGTGCGTGGTGAGGGTGGTGTCCGCGGCCGGGAACTTCTCGAACGCGAACCGCGGCACCTTGACGACGACGTAGTCCAGCGTCGGTTCGAAGGAGGCCGGCGTCTCCTGCGTGATGTCGTTCTGGATCTCGTCCAGGCTGTAGCCGACGGCGAGCTTGGCCGCGATCTTGGCGATCGGGAAGCCGGTGGCCTTGGAGGCCAGTGCCGAGGACCGCGACACCCGCGGGTTCATCTCGATGACGATGATGCGCCCGTCGACCGGGTTGACCGCGAACTGGATGTTGCAGCCGCCGGTGTCCACGCCCACGGCGCGGATGACGTCGATGGAGATGTCCCGCAGCCGCTGGTACTCGCGGTCGGTGAGGGTCATGGCCGGCGCCACGGTGATGGAGTCGCCGGTGTGCACGCCCATCGGGTCGAGGTTCTCGATCGAGCAGACGACCACGACGTTGTCGTTGCGGTCGCGCATCAGCTCGAGCTCGTACTCCTTCCAGCCCAGGATCGACTCCTCCAGGAGCACCTCGGTGGTGGGGCTGGCGTGCAGGCCGGCGCCGGCGATGCGGCGCAAATCCGACTCGTTGTAGGCCATGCCCGAGCCCAGTCCACCCATGGTGAACGAGGGGCGCACGACCACCGGGTAGCCGAGGTCCTCGACGGCCTTGAGGCAGTCGTCCATCGAGTGGCAGATGGCCGAGCGGGCCGACTCGGCGCCGATCCGGTCCACGATCTGCTTGAACTGGTCGCGGTCCTCGCCGGCCTGGATGGCGTCGGTGTTGGCGCCGATGAGCTCCACGCCGTAGCGCTCGAGCACGCCGGCGGCGTGCAGCGCCATCGCCGTGTTGAGCGCGGTCTGCCCGCCCAGGGTGGCCAGCAGCGCGTCGGGGCGCTCCTTGGCGATGATCTGCTCGACGACGTCGGGGGTGATCGGCTCGACGTAGGTGGCGTCGGCGAACTCCGGGTCGGTCATGATCGTGGCCGGGTTGCTGTTCACCAGGACGACCCGCAGGCCCTCCTCGCGCAGCACCCGGCACGCCTGGGTGCCGGAGTAGTCGAACTCGCAGGCCTGGCCGATGACGATCGGGCCGGAGCCGATGACGAGGACGCTGGAGATGTCGGTGCGGCGCGGCATCTACGCACGCCCTCCCATCAGGTCGAGGAAGCGGTCGAAGAGGTAGGCGGCATCGTGCGGGCCCGCCGCGGCCTCGGGGTGGTACTGCACCGAGAAGGCCGGCACGTCCAGGCAGCGCAGGCCCTCGACGACGTCGTCGTTGAGGCAGACGTGCGAGACCTCGACCCGCCCGAAGGGGGTGTCGGTGGTGCCCTCGAGCGGGGCGTCGACGGCGAAACCGTGGTTGTGCGCGGTGATCTCGACCTTGCCGGTGAGGCGGTCCTGGACCGGCTGGTTGATGCCGCGGTGGCCGTAGCGCAGCTTGTAGGTACCGAACCCGAGCGCGCGGCCGAGCACCTGGTTGCCGAAGCAGATCCCGAAGGTGGGCACCGCGGCTCCGAGCGCGGCCTGCACCAGCGAGACGGCGTGGTCGGCGGTGGCCGGGTCGCCCGGTCCGTTGCTGAAGAAGACGCCGTCGGCGCCGACGGCGAGCAGGTCCTCGGGGGTGGTGTGCGCCGGGAGCACGTGCACCTCGATGCCGCGCTCGGCCATCCGGTGCGGGGTCATGGCCTTGATGCCCAGGTCCACCGCGGCCACCGTGAACCGCTTGTCCCCCACCGCCGGGACGACGTAGGGCTGCGGGGTGGTGACGTCGGCGACCAGGTCGCGCCCGGTCATGCCCGGGCTCTGCAGGACGCGCTCGAGCAGCGCCTGCGGATCGGTCTCGGTGCTGCTCACGCCCACCCGCATGGCTCCGCGCTCGCGCAGGTGCCGGGTGAGGGCGCGGGTGTCGATGTCGCTGATGCCGACGACGCCGGCCGCGGCCAGCTCCTCGGCCAGGCTGCGGTCCGCGCGCCAGGAGGAGACCCGGCGGGCGGGGTCGCGCACCACCCAGCCGTCCACCCAGATGCGGCCGGACTCGGGGTCCTCGGTGTTGGTGCCGGTGTTGCCGATGTGCGGGGCGGTCATCACGACGACCTGGCCGCGGTAGGAGGGGTCGGTGAGGGTCTCCTGGTAACCGGTCATCGCGGTGCAGAAGACGGCCTCGCCGAAGGTCTCCCCCTCGGCGCCGTAGGACTGCCCGCGGAAGGTGCGCCCGTCCTCCAGGACGAGCAGCGCGGGGGTGGGGCTCATGCAGTGGCCTCCTCGGGCAGGATGCTGGCGACGGCGGAAAGCAGGGCGTCTCGGTCGGCCACGCGGCGGGGGCGGAAGCCGGTGTCCAGGGTGCGCGGGCCGTGCCGCCAGGTGAGCACGACCAGGCCGCCCTCCTCGACGACCTTGCCGGCCATGCCCTTCTCCAGCCGGACGCCCTTGAGCGCGGTGGCGGGGACGAACACGGCCGGGGCGCCGGTGCGCTCGAGCAGCACCCCGGCGTCGGCGACGACGAGGTCGGCCTCGCTGCGCGCGCCGAGCCCGTGGGCGACGACGCGGTCGAGCCAGTCGCCCTCGGTGGTGGTGGTGACGTAGACGCCCTCGGACTCCAAGCGCACGGTGCCGAGGTCTGCGGGGACCTCGGGCAGCGGCGGGAGGTCGGCGTGCCGGGCGGCGCGGTGCCGCCAGCCGCGCAGCATCAGCCAGTAGAGGCCGAGCAGCACGACGATGGTGAGCAGCGTCCAGCCGATCCGCGCGCCCCAGTGGGTCACCGGGGCGGAGTGCGGCTGGACGGCCGAGAGGAGCGCTGCCTTCGCCACGGTCACGCGAGCTTCCCGTCCTGGGCGGTGATCCGACCGTGCAGCACGGTGGCGACCACCTTGCCGGGCAGCTCGCGCCCCTTGTAGGGGGTGTTGTGGCTGCGCGAGGCGAGGGCGTGCGGGTCGACGGTCCAGCGGGCGGCCGGGTCGATCAGCACCAGGTTGGCCGGGGCGCCGGGCTCGAGCGGGCGGCCCTGGTCCTCCACCCGGCCGATGCGCGCCGGGCGCACTGACATGCGGTCGGCCACCGCGGCCCAGTCCATCAGCCCGGTCTCGACCACCGCGGCCTGCACGACCGAGAGCGCGGTCTCCAGGCCGACCATGCCCATGGCCGCCGCGGACCATTCGCAGTCCTTGTCCTCCACCGGGTGCGGCGCGTGGTCGGTGGCGACGGCGTCGATGGTGCCGTCGGCGAGCCCCTCGCGCAGCGCCTGCACGTCGGCCGCGGTGCGCAGCGGCGGGTTCACCTTGTACGACGGGTCGTAGGAGGTGACCAGCTCGTCGGTGAGCAGCAGGTGGTGGGGGGTGACCTCGGCGGTGACGTCCCAGCCCTTGCTCTTGGCCCAGCGCACGATCTCGACCGATCCGGCCGTGCTCAGGTGGCAGATGTGCAGCCGGCTGCCGACATGGGCGGCGAGCAGCACGTCGCGGGCGATGATCGCCTCCTCGGCCACCGCAGGCCACCCGGCCAGGCCGAGCACGCCGGACAGCTCGCCCTCGTTCATCTGCGCGCCCTCGGTGAGCCGGGGCTCCTGCGCGTGCTGGGCGACGACGCCGTCGAAGGCCTTGACGTACTCCAGCGCGCGGCGCATCAGGACCGCGTCGCTGACGCACTTCCCGTCGTCGGAGAAGACCCGCACGCGGGCGGCGCTGTCGGCCATCGCGCCGAGCTCGGCCAGCTGCTGGCCGGCCAGGCCCACGGTGACCGCGCCGACCGGGTGGACGTCGCAGTGCCCGGCCTCGCGGCCCAGCCGCCAGACCTGCTCGACCACGCCGGCGGTGTCGGCCACCGGGTCGGTGTTGGCCATGGCGTGCACCGCGGTGAACCCGCCCAGGGCCGCGGCGGCGGTGCCGGTCTCGACCGTCTCGGCGTCCTCGCGGCCGGGCTCGCGCAGGTGGGTGTGCAGGTCGACCAGGCCGGGCAGTGCGACCAGGCCGGCGGCGTCGACCACCTGGGCGCCGGCGGCGGACAGGTTCTGGCCCACCTCGGCGACGACGCCGTCGGCGAGGAGCAGGTCGGTGGGCGCACCGCCGAGCAGGGCGGCTCCCTTGACGAGCACGCGGCTCACGCCACGACCTCCTTCTCGTTGGTGCCGATGGCCGGCTCGGAGCCGCCGAGCAGCAGGTAGAGCACCGCCATCCGCACGCTGACGCCGTTGGTGACCTGCTCGACGATGGTGGAGCGGGGGGCGTCGGCGACCTCGGCGGCGATCTCCATGCCGCGGTTCATCGGACCGGGGTGCATGACGATGGCGTGGTCCGGCAGCGTGGCCATCCGGCGCGCGTCCAGGCCATAGCGGCGGCTGTACTCGCGCGCGCTGGGGAAGAACGCGGCGTTCATCCGCTCGCGCTGCACCCGCAGCATCATCACCGCGTCGGTCTTGGGCAGCACCGCGTCCAGGTCGTAGGACGTCTCGCACGGCCAGGCGTCGACGCCCACCGGCAGCAGGGTGGGCGGTGCGACGAGCGCGACCTCGGCCCCGAGCAGGTGCAGCAGCCAGATGTTGGACCGGGCGACCC
>JBQCHF010000081.1:0-23249 GCA_051954955.1 Motilibacteraceae bacterium | reverse complement strand
GCCCTCCGGGACGGGGGCCGACGGGTCCACGGGTCGGTGGGCGGCGATCGCGACGAGGTGCGCCCAGGCGCGGGGGACGACGTCGACGACCTCGTAGCCGCCCCCGCCCAGCGCCAGCCAGCGCCCGCCCTCGGCGTAGCGGTGGGCGAGGTCGTGCAGCGCCGCGTAGGAGGCGCGCTGGGCGTCCAGGGACAGCGTGAGGTGGGCCAGCGGGTCCAGGAAGTGGCTGTCGCAGCCCTGCTGGGTGACCAGCACCTGCGGGGCGAACTCGGCCAGCAGGTGCGGCACGATCGCGTGGAAGGCGCGCAGCCAGCCGTCGTCGCCGGTGCCCGGGGGCAGCGCCACGTTCACCGCGTAGCCCTCGGCGCCGGGGCCGCCGGTCTCCTCCGGCCAGCCGGTGCCGGGGAAGAGCACCCGGCCGGACTCGTGCAGGCTGATGGTGAGCACCCGCGGGTCGTCCCAGAAGATCCGCTCGACGCCGTCGCCGTGGTGGACGTCGACGTCGACGTAGGCGATGCGCTCCACGCCCTGCTCGAGCATCCAGCGGATGGCGACCGCGGCGTCGTTGTAGACGCAGAAGCCCGAGGCGGAGTCGGGCATCGCGTGGTGCAGGCCGCCGGCCACGTTGACCGCGTGCTGCACCCGCCCGGCCAGCAGCTCCTGGGCGCACTGCACCGACGCTCCGACGACGTGGGCGCTCGCCTCGTGCATGCCGTGGAAGGCGGGGTTGTCCTCGGTGCCCAGCCCGTGCGCGAGGTCGGGCTGCTCGGGGTGCTCGCCGGTGCGGCGCACCGCGGCGATGTAGTCGGCGCCGTGCACCAGGCCCAGCAGGGCGTCGTCGGCGACCGGGGCGTCGGACACGGTGATCCCGGGGTGGTCCAGGACGCCGAGCTCGCGGGCGAGGCGGACGGTGAGGTCGACGCGGATCGGCGCCATCGGGTGGCTCGGGCCGAAGTCGTAGGCCAGGAACGAGTCGTCCCAGACGACGTGACACGCCTGCGTGCCGCCCTCGCTCATGACCGCACGCTACCCGCGGTGCCGCGCGGTGATACGGCGGGGGCGGCCCGCGCGGTGCAGCGTCGCCGACCGTGAGCGGGCAGGATGCGGGCCGTGGTGACGGCGGGCGGCGACCAGCGGAGCGGCACCGGGGGCCGCCGGGTCCGCCGGGTGCTGCGGCGGGAGCCGCGCTGGGCCCGCCTCGCCCGCAGCGCCGGGCAGCAGGAGCGGCCGCTGCGCCCGGCGCGGATCGTCGCGACCGCCTTCGCCCTGGCGATCGCGGTCTGCACCGCGCTGCTCGTGCTGCCCGCCAGCCACGCCGCCGGGCAGGGCACCTCGCTGCGGGTCGCCCTGTTCACCGCGACCTCGGCGGTGTGCGTGACCGGCCTGGCGGTGACCGACACCGCCACCCACTGGTCCCCGTTCGGGCAGGCGGTGATCCTGGTCGGCATCCAGGTGGGCGGCGTCGGGATCATGACCCTGGCCTCGCTGCTCGGGCTGCTGGTGCAGCGCCGGCTGGGGCTGCGCAGCCGGCTGCTGGCCCAGGCGGAGAACCCGACCGTCCGCCTCGGCGACGCGCGCCGCGTGGTGCTCGGCGTCCTCACGCTCTCCCTCGGCATCGAGGCGGCGGTCACGGTGCTGCTGACCGCCCGCTTCGCCGTCGGCTACGGCGAGGGGTTCGGGACCGCCCTCTGGCACGGCGGCTTCACGGCGGTGTCCGCGTTCAACAACGCCGGCTTCGCGCTGCAGCCCGGCGGGCTGGTCGGCTTCGTCGGCGACTGGTGGATCTGCCTACCGGTGTGTGCGGCGATCGCGCTGGGGGCGCTGGGCTTCCCGGTGCTGGTCGAGCTGGGCGCCACCCGCCGGCGGTGGCGCCCCGGCGGCGGGGCCAGCCGGCGCTGGAGCCTGCACACCAAGCTCACCCTCGCGGTGAGCGGCATCCTGCTGCTGGTCGGCACCGCCCTGGTCACCACCTTCGAGTGGCGCAACCCGGGCACGCTCGGGCCGCTGGCCTGGCCGGACAAGCTGCTGGCCGGCCTGTTCCAGGGCGTGCAGCCACGGACAGCCGGCTTCAACACCGTCGACTACGGCGCGATGCGGCCCGAGACCTGGCTGGTGACCGACGTCCTGATGTTCATCGGCGGCGGCAGCGCCTCCACCGCGGGCGGCATCAAGGTGACGACCTTCGCCGTCCTGGTGCTGGCCATGGCGGCCGAGGCCCGCGGCGGCACCGACGTGCAGGCCTTCCGCCGCCGCATCCCGGACCAGGTGGTGCGCGTGTCGGTGGGCGTCGCGCTGCTGGCCACCGCCTGGGTGGGCGCCGGCACGTTGGTGCTGATGGAGCTCACCGGGCTGTCGCTGGACCGCGCCGTGTTCGAGGCCGTGTCGGCCTTCGCCACCGTGGGCCTGAGCACCGGCGTCACCGGCACGCTGCCGGCGTCCGCGGACGCGGTGCTGGTCGTCCTGATGTTCGTGGGCCGGGTCGGTACGGTGACGGCGGCCTCGGCGCTGCTGCTGCGCGACTCCCGGCAGCGGTACTCCTTCCCCGAGGAGAGACCGATCGTCGGCTGACCGGACGGAAGAGGGATCGAGTGGCGAAGGTCGGGCGCTCCGACGTCGGCGACGTGCACGGCGGCGTGCTGGTGATCGGCCTGGGCCGGTTCGGCAGCTCCCTGGCCGAGTCGCTGGAGCGGGCCGGCGCCGACGTGCTCGCGGTGGAGAAGCGCGGCGAGCTGGTGCAGCAGTGGGCCGGCCGGCTCACCCACGTGGTGCAGGCCGAGGCCACCGACGTCGAGGCCCTGGCGCAGGTCGGCGCCGGCGACTTCTCGGTGGCGGTGGTCGCCGTCGGCTCGGACATGGAGTCCTCCATCCTCACCACCGCCGCGCTGCAGGACCTGGGCATCCGCTCCATCTGGGCCAAGGCGGTCACCGAGGCGCACGGCCGGATCCTGGAGCGGGTCGGCGCCCACCACGTCGTCTTCCCCGAGCGCGACGCCGGCCAGCGGGTCGCCCACCTGCTCACCGGGTCGGTGGCCGACTCCATCGAGTTCGACGACGGCACCGTGCTGGCCACCGTGCTCGCGCCGAGGTCGTCGTGGGACAAGCCGCTGTCCGAGAGCGCCCTGCGCACCCGCTGGGGCGTGACCGTGGTCGCGGTGAAGCGCCACGGCGAGCCCCTCGCCTACGCCGAGGCGGCCACCCGGGTGGAGCAGGGCGACGTGCTGCTGCTCGCAGGGACCACGGAGGACGTCGAGCGGTTCGCCGGGCGGGCGGACTGAGGGGGCGGGCGCAAGTCAAGATCACCCGGATTGGGTGAAGGGCACCTTCAGACGAACCTATTGGCGGAAAGCGCCCTTCACGCGAACCATCCTCACCCGTTCCCGCTGGCCAGCTCCCGGCTGCGGTCGCGTGCGGCCTCGAGCGCGGCGAGCATGGCGGCGCGGACGCCGTGGTCCTCCATCGTGCGGATGGCGGCGATGGTGGTGCCGGCCGGGGACATGACGGCCTCGCGCAGGGTGACCGGGTGCTCGCCGGAGTCGCGGAGCATGATCGCCGAGCCGATCGCGGTCTGCACGATGAGGTCGTGGGCGACCTGGCGGGGCAGGCCGAGCAGGATGCCGGCGTCGGTCATCGCCTCGACCAGGTAGAAGAAGTAGGCCGGGCCGCTGCCGGACAGGGCGGTGACGGCGTCGAGCTGGGACTCGGGCACCCGCAGCGTGCGGCCGACCGAGCGGAACATCTCCTCGACGGCGTCCAGGTGCGCTGCGTCGGCGTGGCTTCCGCCGGAGATGGCGGTCATCGCCTGGTCGACCAGCACCGGGGTGTTGGGCATGACCCGGACCACCGCGGTGCCGGCCGGCAGCCGCTCCTCGAGGAACGCGGTGGTGATACCGGCGGCCACCGAGACCACCAGCGCACCGGCGGAGAGCGCGGGGGCGAGCTGGCCGAGCAGCGCGGCCATGTCCTGCGGCTTGACCGCGAGCACCACGACTTCGGCGCGAGCGGCCGCCGCGGCGACGTCGAGCACTTCGACGCCGTACTTCTCCCGCAGCTTCGCACCCTGCTCCGACGAGCGCTCGGACACGACGACGTCTGAGGTGGTCCGGCCGGCCCGCAGCAGCCCCGACAGCAGGGCCTCGCCGAGCTTCCCGCCGCCGAGCACCGCGACCCGCTGGCTCATCGTCCGCACCTCTCGTCCTGCACCCGACCCGCAGGCCGACCCGCACCGAAACGTCTTCGCCCGACGCCGCATCGTAGACAGCGGCGCCGGGCGGCAGCAGTTCAGCTCTTGGTGGCCAGCGAGCGCAGGAAGAACGCGACGTTGGCCGGGCGCTCGGCCAGCCGGCGCATGAAGTAGCCGTACCAGTCGCCGCCGTAGGGGACGTAGACGCGCATCGTCTCGCCCGCCGCGGCCAGCCGGCGCTGCTCGTCCGGACGGATGCCGTGCAGCATCTGGTACTCGTAGGTGCCCTGCTCGCGCTTGTTCCGCAGCGCCAGCGCGCCGGCGACGTCGATGAGCCGGGGGTCGTGCGAGGCGATCATCGGGTAGCCCTTGCCGGCCATCAGGACCTTCAGGCACCGCACGTAGGAGCGGTCCACCTCGTCGCGGTCCTGGAAGGCCACCGACGCCGGCTCGGCGTAGGCGCCCTTGCACAGGCGCACCCGCGAGCCCTCGGTGGCCAGGTCCCGGCAGTCGGCCTCGGTGCGGTACAGGTAGGCCTGCAGCACCGCGCCGGTCGTGGGGAAGTCCTCGCGCAGCGCGCGCAGCACCGACAGGGTGGAGTCGGTGGTGGTGTGGTCCTCCATGTCCAGGGTGACCGTGGCGCCGACCGCCTTGGCCGCGGCGCACACCGCGTGCGCGTTCTCGGTGGCCACCTTCTCCCCGTCGCCGGGCAGCGCCTGCCCGACCGCGCTGAGCTTCACCGACACGTCGGCGCCCCGGGCCAGGCCCTCGACGTCGAGCCGCTTGAGCAGGTCGAGGTAGGCGTCGCGGGTGGCGGCGGCCTGGGCGGCGTCGAGAGTGTCCTCGCCCAGGTGGTCCAGCGAGACCTGCAGGCCGGCCGAGGTGAGCTCGCGGACCACGCCGACGGCGTCGTCGAGGCGTTCGCCGGCCACGAAGCGGGAGACGATGCCGCTCGAGACCGGCAGCGAGGTGGACAGGTCCTTGAGCCGGCTGCTGCGGGCGGCAGCGAGCAGGGCCGAGCGGATCACAGCGGGACTCCTTCCGGGGGCCGGACCCCGTCGTCCGGTGCTATAGCACTGTAGAGGTGTGCCCTGCACCCGTCAGGTCGGGGTCACATGCCGGACTCGGCCGCTCACGCGCCACGCTCACGCGGTGCGCCGGGGCAGGGTGGCCGCACCCGCCACCAGTGCGGCCACCACGAAGCACGCCACCACGGCGAGGTCGACGGCCACCCGGCCGGTGACGCCCCCGGCCGACAGGCGCGTCATGGCGTCGACGGCGTAGGTCATCGGGAGCACGTG
This sequence comes from Motilibacteraceae bacterium, assembly GCA_051954955.1. GTDB lineage: Bacteria > Actinomycetota > Actinomycetes > Motilibacterales > Motilibacteraceae > JBQCHF01. The sequence continues at coordinate 17,768 of JBQCHF010000081.1, read as the reverse complement.
CGCCACCGCCGACAGCGCCGCGGACATCTGGTCGGTGGGCACCAGCAGCCCGCAGACCAGCAGCTGCGGGAACACCACCGCGGGCATGAACTGCACGGCCTGGAACTCGGTGCTGGCGAAGGCGCTGACGCACAGCCCGAGCGCGGTGCCCAGCAGCGCGTCGAGCACGGCGACCAGCAGCACCGCCCAGACCGGGCCGGCGACGTCGAGGCCGTAGGGACCGAGCGCGAGCAGGCTGACCACGAGGGCCTGCACCACCGCCAGCGCGCCGAACGCGAGGGCGTAGCCGAGCACGAAGTCCCGGCGCGCCAGCGGCATGGTCATCAGCCGCTCGAGGGTTCCGGTGGTGCGCTCGCGCAGGGTCGCCACGCTGGTGACCAGGAACATCACCACCAGCGGGAAGACCCCGAGCAGGTCCGCGCCGACGCGGTCGAACAGGGCCGCGCGGTCGGCGTAGATCCAGGCCAGGACGCCGACCAGGGCGGCCGGCACGACGAGCATCAGGCCGAGCGTGCGCGGGTCGTGGCGCACCTGCAGCAGCACCCGCCGGCCGGTGGCCACGCTGATGGACGAGCTGATGGACGAGGTGATGGACGAGGGGACGGCGAGGCTCACCGGGCACCTCCGGGGGCGGCGGTCTCGTGCCCTTCGACGAGAGCGAGGAAGGCGCCCTCGACGGTGGCCGCCCCGGTGGCGGCGCGGACGCGCTCCGGGGTGTCGTGGGCGAGGATCCGCCCCTCGCGCATGAGCAGCAGCCGGTCGCACCGCTCGGCCTCGTCCATGACGTGGCTGGAGACCAGCAGGGTGCAGCCACCCGCCGCCAGCCGGCCGAACAGCGCCCACAGGTCCCGGCGCAGCACCGGGTCCAGGCCCACGGTCGGCTCGTCCAGGACCAGCAGCTCGGGGTCGTCGAGCAGCGCCACCGCCAGGCTGGCCCGGCTGCGCTGCCCGCCGGAGAGCCGGTCCACCCGCGCCCGAGCGTGGTCACGCAGCCCGACGGCGTCGAGGACGCGGTCGACGTCGGCAGCGGGCGCGCCGAGCACGGTGGCGAAGTAGCGCAGGTTCTCCACCACCGTGAGGTCGCCGTAGACCGACGGCGCCTGGGTGACGTACCCGACCCGGCGCCGCAGCTCCGCGCCGCCGGCCGGGCAGCCGAGCACCTCCACCGTGCCGCCGGCCACCACCTGCACCCCGACGACGGCCCGCAGCAGCGTCGTCTTCCCGCACCCGCTGGGCCCCAGCAGCCCGGTCACCGTGCCGCAGGCGACCTCGAGGTCGATCCCGGGCAGCACCTCGCGCCCGCCGCGGACCACCCGCAGGCCGCGGATGCGGACGGCGGGGTCTGAATTCATCATGTGATGAATGAACACCCGGACGAGGTTGCGGTCAAGGGGCTGGTGGGTCGCCTCTCCGCGGGCCTGTTCACCGTGATCTCGGGGGAAAGGCGGCTGTTGACGGAGGGAGCCGGGCGCGGGGAGCGCCCAGCGGCCGGCCGGCGGCCCGGTGGGACAAACTGTGACACTGTGGTCCCGACATGCCGAGAAACGCTGCAATAGCGCCACACTTTGCGGCGTCCGGCGCAGGTGAAGATCGAGTGGAACGCTGATGGACGACGCGCCGGGCGTGTCGCTCAACAACCCTCCACTCGAGCCACAGCGGGCCCGCAAGCCGGCCGCACGACCCGAGTTCCGCCCGGCTCCCCCGTCACCAGCGCCTTTGAGAAACCTGCCCCGAGCAGGACCGCCACCCCGCCGCGAGAACCGCCCTGCCGGCAGCCTGCCCCCTCACCCCACCAGATACCCCTGCAGCACCGGCCCCAGCGCGGCGACGACGTCCTCCTCCGGCGCGCTGGCCAACGGCTCGACCCGCACGACGTAGCGCAGCAGGGCGGCGCCGACGAGCTGGGCGCCGGCCAGGCTGTGGCGCAGCTCGGCCCGAGAGGCGCCGCTGGCCTCCACGACCCGACCGAGGAGGGCGCGGGTGACGAACTCGCGCAGCATGGTGGCTGCCTGCTCGTTGGTCATCGCGGCGCCGACCATCGCGACGAACGGGGCGCGGCCGGCCGGGTCGGACCAGGCGCCCAGGAACACCCGGGCCAGGCGCTCGCCCAGCCGTGCCGGGTCGCCGTCGACGATCCGCGGCAGCACCTGGGACGGGTCCAGCGGGAGCTGCATCGCGGCGACGAACACCTGCTCCTTGCCGCCGAAGTAGTGGTGCACCAGCGCCGGGTCGACGCCGGCGGCGCGGGCGATGCCCCGCACCGACGCGCCGTCGTAGCCGCGGGAGGCGAACTCCTCGCGGGCGGCGGCCAGGATCTCCGACCGGGTGTCGGAGGAGCCGGTGCGCCGCCCCCGCGGGCGGGCGGGGGCCTCGCTCACGCCGGCTCCCCCGGCAGCATCGGCACGGGCGGCACGGGCGGCACGGGCGGCACGGACGACCCGGACGGCTGCGCGGCCGCGGCGAGGTGCAGCCGGGCGAACGCGAGCGCTTCGGCGAGGTCGGCCTCGCGCTCCTCCCGGGTGGAGGCCCGCCGGGTCGACACCTCGAGGATCACCGAGCGGTCGTAGCCGCGCTCGGCCAGCCGCTCGAGCACCTCGCCGCACGGCTGCCCGCCGCGGCCGGGCACCAGGTGCTCGTCCCGGTTGGAGCCCGAGCCGTCGGCCAGGTGCAGGTGGGCCAGCCGCTCGCCGGCGCGGTCGAGCATCTCCAGCGGGTCGTTGCCGGCCACCGCGCTGTGCGAGAGGTCGAGCGTGATCCCGTCGTAGTCCTCGAGGGTCGGGTCCCAGCCGGGGCGGTAGGCGCGCACCTCGCGCAGCCCGGCCCGCCAGGGGTACATGTTCTCCACCGCGAAGACGACGTCGGTCTCCTCGCGCATCCGGGCCAGGCCCTGCACGAACGCCTCGGCGTAGTCGCGCTGCCAGCGGAAGGGCGGGTGCACCACCACGGTGCGCGCGCCGGTGCGCTCGGCAGCGTCCTTGGCGCGCTGCAGCTTGGTCCACGGGTCGGTGGTCCACACGCGCTGGGTGATGAGCAGGCACGGGGCGTGGATGGCGAGCACCGGGATGCCGTAGTGGTCCGACAGCGCGCGCAGGGCGTCCGGGTCCTGGCTGACCGGGTCGGTCCACACCATGACCTCGACGCCGTCGTAGCCCAGCCGCGCCGCCATCTCGAAGGACGTGGTGCAGGACTCCGGGTAGCAGGAGGCCGTGGACAGGCCGATCGCGGCGGAGGGCACGCGGACAGGACCGCTGGGTGTCGCGCCGGCCCCGCTCACCCCGCCAGGGTAGGCGTCGGCGGCCAGCCCGAGCCCGGCTCCCTCAGATGGGGCTCAGACCGCCCCGATCCAGTCCAGGCGGCGCAGGATGATCCCCTCGCGCAACGCCCACGGGCAGATCTCCAGCCGCTCGACGCCGAGCAGGTCCATCGCCGCCTCGGCCACCACGGCGCCGGCCAGCAGCTGCGCCGCCCGGCCCTCGCTCACCCCGGGCAGCTCGGCCCGCTTGCGCGCAGGCATCTTGGCCAGCTTGGGCACCATCTCGTGCAGCGCCTCGGCGGTGAGCTCGCGCGGCACGTAGGGGCCCTCGCCCGAGGGCGCGGCGCCGGCGATGCGCGCCAGCGAGCGCAACGTCTTGGAGGTGCCGACCGCCTGGTCCACCGCTCCGGCGATGGTGAACGGGCGCACGTGCTTGGCGATCTCGGCGCGCACGTCCTTGCGCAGAGCCTTGACGTCGTCGGCCGACGGTGGGTCGCCGCGCAGCCGGTCCCGGGTGAGGCGGCCGGCGCCCAGGGGCATCGACGTGGCGACGTCGGGCTCCTCGTCCATGCCCGCGGCGATCTCCAGCGAGCCGCCGCCGATGTCCACCAGCAGCAGGCGGCCGGAGGACCAGCCGAACCAGCGGCGGGCGGCCAGGAAGGTGAGCCGGGCCTCCTCCTCGCCGCTGAGCACCTCCAGATCCACCCCGGCCTCGTCGTGGACCCTTTTGAGCACGGTGTCGCCGTTGGGGGCCTCGCGCAGCGCGGAGGTGGCGAAGGCGACGGTGTCCTCGCAGCCCTGGTCCTCAGCCACCTCCAGCGCCTCGCGCACGAAGGCGACCAGGTCGTCGGCGCCCTGGCCGTCGATGCTGCCGTCCGGCTCCAGGTGCTCGGCCAGCCGCAGCTCGGTCTTGTGGCTGGTGGCCGGCCACGGGCGGGCGCCGGGATGGGCGTCGACCACGAGCAGGTGCACGGTGTTCGAGCCGACGTCGAGGACACCCAGGCGCATGGCGGGACCGTACCCGCTCGGCCGCCGCTCACGACCGGCACGTCCACGGCGAGGCACGCGCCCGACCCTCGCCACCTAGGCTGTGCCGGTGCCCGAGGTGCCGCTCGACTTCCCGCGCGCGTGGGCGGAGTTCCCCGACCCCGCCGACCCGGACCAGACCTTCCGCTGCGACCTGACCTGGCTCACCTCGCGGTGGAGCTGCGTGTTCGGCCGCGGCTGCCAGGGGATCTACGCCGAGCGACCCGACGACGGCTGCTGCACCCTGGGCGCCCACTTCTCGGACAAGGCCGACGAGAAGCGGGTGGCCAAGGTGGTGAAGGAACTCACCCCGAAGACCTGGCAGCACCACCGCAAGACCTGGGTCGAGGTCGACGAGGACGGCGACCGCAAGACCGCGGTGGTCGACGGCGCGTGCGTGTTCCTCAACCGGCCGGGCTTCGCCGGCGGCGAGGGCTGCGCGCTGCACGCCCTGGCCGCCCGCACCGGCCGGCACTTCCTCGAGACCAAGCCGGACGTCTGCTGGCAGCTGCCGCTGCGCCGCTCCTACCGCACGGTGGAGCGGCCGGACGGCACGAGCTACCTCGAGGTCACGATCGCCGAGTACGACCGGCGCGGCTGGGGTCCGGGCGGGCACGACCTGGACTGGTACTGCACGGGCAACACCGAGGCGCACGGCGGCAAGCGCCCGCTCTACCTGGACAGCGAGCCCGAGCTGCGCGAGCTGATGGGCGACGCCGCCTACGAGGAGCTCACCCGGCTCTGCGAGGCCCGGCTGGCCAAGCGGCCCGTGGTCGCCCCGCACCCGGCCGACCCGGTCCGCGGGCGGGCCCGCTGAGGGTGGCCGAGACTCGCTGATCAGGCACCGTCCACAGGTCCCGGAGCGTCGACGGCCGTGGCTGCCGGGAACTGTCGGCGCCGGCTCCTAGCCTTCCGGGCATGACCTCGTCCCAGGGCCCCTCGCGCGGCGGCAACGGCCGGTCCGCGTCGGGCAAGAGCACGTCCGGCAGGAGCGGCAAGGGCGGCACGTCCTACCGCTGCGGCGAGTGCGGCTGGACCAGCCTGAAGTGGGTGGGTCGCTGCGGCGAGTGCCAGGCCTGGGGCAGCGTCGAGGAGGTGGGCGCGGTCCGCGTGCGCACCACCGTCCCCGGCGTCGTGTCCGCGCCGGCCCGGCCCATCGGCGAGGTGTCGGTGGAGGCCGCCCGGGCGGTTCCCACCGGCGTCGACGAGCTGGACCGGGTGCTCGGCGGCGGCATGGTGCCCGGCGCGGTGGTGCTGCTGGCCGGCGAGCCGGGAGTGGGCAAGTCGACCCTGCTGCTCGACGTCGCCAGCCGTGCCGCCGAGGCCCGCCGCCGGGTGCTCTACGTCAGCGGCGAGGAGTCCGCGCCCCAGGTCCGGCTGCGGGCCGAGCGGATCGGCGCCCTGCACCCCGAGCTCTACCTCGCCGCCGAGACCGACCTGGGCGCCGTGCTCGCCCACCTGGACCAGGTGCAGCCCGCGCTGCTGGTCGTCGACTCGGTGCAGACGGTGGCCAGCGCGGAGATCGAGGGCGCGGCCGGCGGGGTCAGCCAGGTCCGCGAGGTGGCCGCCGCGCTGATCAAGGCGGCCAAGGAGCGCGACATCTCCACCGTGCTGGTCGGCCACGTCACCAAGGACGGCTCCATCGCCGGGCCGCGGGTGCTCGAGCACCTCGTCGACGTCGTCCTGCACTTCGAGGGCGACCGGCACACCCGGCTGCGGATGGTGCGCGGGGTCAAGAACCGCTACGGCCCATCGGACGAGGTCGGCTGCTTCGACCTGTCCGAGGACGGCATCGTCGAGCTGCCCGACCCCACGGGTCTGTTCACCTCCCGGCACACCACCGCGGTGCCGGGCACCTGCGTCACGGTGGCGGTGGAGGGCAAGCGCCCGCTGCTGGCCGAGGTGCAGGCCCTGGTCGCCCCCACGCTCAGCGACAAGCCGCGCCGGGGCACCACCGGGGTCGACAGCTCCCGGGTGGGCATGGTCCTGGCCGTGCTCAGCGCCCGAGAGCGCATCGACTTCCGCACCTACGAGGTCTACTGCGCCAGCGTCGGCGGCATGCGCCTGGTCGAGCCGGCCGCGGACCTGGCCGTCGCCCTAGCCCTGGCCAGCGCGACGTCGGACAAGCCGCTGCCCCCGGACCTGGTCGCGATCGGCGAGATCGGCCTGGCCGGGGAGATCCGGCGGGTGCCCGACGTGCGCCGCCGGCTGATGGAGGCCGCGCGGCTGGGCTTCAAGCGGGCGCTGGTGCCGCACGACTCCCAGGTGGCCGTGCCGGGCATGACGATCGAGGAGGTGCCGCTGCTGTCCAGCGCGGTGAGGGAAGCCCTCACGGGGGCACGTCGGTAGACTCCGCCCCGGGCCGACGCCGATGAGCCACGCGACGCGGCCCGGACACCGACCCGAGGACCCGACGGGGGACGCATGCCCGGCAGCGACCGGTCACTATCACCGGACGAGCTGCTGCGGCAGACCCTCGCCCTGGTCGCACCCGGCACCCAGCTGCGCGAGGGCCTGGAGCGGATCCTGCGCGGGCGCACCGGCGCGCTCATCGTGCTGGGCTACGACAAGGGCGTCGAGGCGCTGTGCACCGGCGGGTTCGAGCTCGACGTCGAGTTCTCCAGCACCCGGCTGCGCGAGCTGTGCAAGATGGATGGCGGCGTCGTCTGCGACACCGGGGTCACCAAGATCCTGCGGGCGGCCGTGCAGATGGTGCCCGACCCGAGCATCCCCACCGAGGAGTCCGGCACCCGGCACCGCACCGCCGAGCGGGTGGCCAAGCAGACCGGCTACCCGGTGGTGTCGGTCAGCCAGTCGATGTCGATCGTGGCGCTCTACGTCGGCTCGCGGCGCTACGTGCTCGAGGACTCCACCCAGATCCTCAGCCGGGCCAACCAGGCCCTGGCCACCCTGGAGCGCTACAAGCTGCGCCTGGACGAGGTCAGCGGCACCCTGTCCGCGCTGGAGATCGAGGACCTGGTCACCGTCCGCGACGTCAGCTCGGTGGCCCAGCGGCTGGAGATGGTGCGCCGGATCGCCGACGAGATCGGCGGCTACGTCGTCGAGCTCGGCACCGACGGCCGGCTGCTCTCCCTGCAGCTCGACGAGCTCATCGCCGGCGTGGAGCCCGACCGCGAGCTCATCGCGCGCGACTACCTCCCGGCCCAGAGCGGACGGCGGCACCGCACGGTGCCCGACGTGCTGGCCGAGCTGGACAACCTCACCGCCGCCGAGCTGCTCGACCTGGGCACGGTGGCCCGCGCGCTGGGCTTCAGCGGCGCCGGAGACGGACTGGACGCCGCGGTCAGCCCGCGCGGCTACCGGCTGCTGGCCAAGGTCCCCCGGCTGCCCGGCGCCGTCGTCGACCGGCTCGTCGAGCACTTCGGCAGCCTGCAGAAGCTGCTCGCGGCCAACATCGACGACCTGCAGGCGGTGGAGGGCGTCGGCGAGTCCCGGGCCCGCACCGTGCGCGAGGGCCTGAGCCGGCTGGCCGAGTCCAGCATCCTCGAGCGCTACGTCTGACCGTCCCGCTGCGGGCCTGCCCGCTTCCGGGCCTCCGGCGTCTGACGGAGACCGCATTGCGCACACAGCCCACCCCTGCGGGGCGGCGTGTCGGGACTCCACCGGCGTGACACGCCGGCTCGACCCTGCACGCTGTGTGCGCAATTCGGTTCACGCCCGTCGGCCCCGGTCGCCGGTGCGGCTGGGCTGGGCGAGGATCGGTGGGTGAGGTGGCACCGATGAGCGAGCAGGCCGTCAACCAGCAGGCCATCAACCAGCAGGCCGTGGCGGACGGCGGCACCGAGCACACGGGACCGTCGGCGCGCGAGGCGGCGGCCCTGCGGGCGCGCGACTACTTCGCCGCGCTCGGGCCCGAGGCCGACGGCCGGATCCACCTCGACGCCGCCGTGGCCGGCCGGCACATGTACCCGCTGCTCAACAGCGCGGTGGTGCCCAGGCCCATCGCCTGGGTGTCCTCCCTGGCCGAGGACGGCACGGTCAACCTGGCGCCGCACTCCTACTTCACCGTGGCCAGCGTCGAGCCGCCGGTGGTGAGCTTCACCTCGATCGGGCGCAAGGACAGCCAGCGCAACATCGAGGCCACCGGCGAGTTCGTGGTCAACCTGGTCACCGAGGACCTGGCCGACGCCTGCAACCTGACCGGCACCGACTTCCCGCCCGAGGTGGACGAGTTCACCGCGGTCGGGCTGGAGAAGGCCCCCAGCCGGCTGGTGCGCCCGCCGCGCGTGGCGGGCAGCCCGGTAGCGCTGGAGTGCCGGCTGGTGCACACCTGGTCCGCGGGCGGCGCCAGCACGGTGATCTTCGGTGAGGTCGTCCACACCGTGCTCGACCCGGCCGCGGTCGTCGACGGCCTGCCCGACATGACCCTGGTGCGCCCGGCCAGCCGGCTCAACAGGGACCTGTGGGGCCATGCACCGGACCTCTACGAGCTGCGCCGGGTGCCGTACGCGACCTGGCAGGAGCAGCACACCGGCCGCCGCTCGACGAGCTGACCGCTCAGGGCAGCGGCACCTGGGCCAGCCGGCGCAGGTCCACCAGGAACACCGGCTCGCCCGGCGGCACGTCGCGGACCGAGCCCTCGCCCGAGGCCAGCAGCACGGCGTCGACGTAGGCGGGCAGTCCGGCCGGCACCGCGGCGCCGACCGTGGCCAGCTCCCCGGCCCCGTGCACGGCGAGCACGGCGTCGACGGCCACCCCGAGCGCGTGCTCGCCGACGTCGGCCAGCACCAGGACGTCTCCCAGGGCGCGGACACCGTGGTCCGTGCCGGTCGAGCGGCCGCCCGAGCGCAGGTCCACCACCGGCAGCGGATCGCCGCGCAGGACCAGCAGCGAGGTGACCGGCGCGCGGGCACCGGCCAGCGGCTCGACACCCCCGGCCCGGACCACCTCCCGGACCTGCTCCAGGGCCGCGGCCAGCACCCGTCCGCCGCAGCGGAAGGTGACGTGCCCGGCCGTCTGCCCCGCGGGTGCCGCCTCCGCGCTCATGCGCCCCACCGTCCCTCGAGCACCGCCGCGCCGGCGGCGGCCGAGGGCCGGGACGGACGGCCGGCCCGCTGCTCCTCGGCCCGCTCCTCCTGCTGGCCGGCGAGGGTGCGGCACAGGGCGGCCAGCTCGCCCACCCCGCGACCATCGAGCAGCGCGGCCAGGGCCGCCTCGTCCAGCAGCGGCAGGGCGTCGGCCGCCGCCCGGTAGGCCGCCGCCGCCGCCGTGTGCGCGCCGGTGCGCGAGAGCGCGCCGGCCAGCAGGAACTGCGCGTCGCCGGCCCGCGGGTCCAGGTAGGCCGCCCGGCGCAGCGGCTCGACCGCCTCGGCGTCCTTCCCCGCGCAGACCAGCGCGCGCCCGGCGAGCAGGTGCGCGGCCACCTCGAGGGGCTGGGCCGCCGCCGCCCGGGCGGCCAGCCGCGCCGCGTCCCGGTAGGCGCCAGCCTCCAGCGCCGCGCGCGCAGCGGCCAGCGCCGCGGCCCCCTCGTCCGGCCGAGCCGCGGACCGGCGCCGCGGCAGCGCCGGTGACTCCGCCGGACGGCCCGGGGCTCCGGGGCGCGCGGCGGGGACGGCTCCCGCGAGGGGGGTGGCCGGCACCGGCGGCAGCACGGGCAGCACCTGCAGCCGCGGACGACGCAGCGGCAGCCCGCGCCCGGCCGCCCCGGCCGGCGGCGGGCCCGAACGCGCCACCGGCCGGGCCGGCACCGGCCGGTAGGCGAACGCCTCGCCGAGCGGCACCACCGCGAAGGCGTCGGAGAGCTGCCAGAGGGTCTCGGCGTGGCCGAGCAGCAGCCAGCCCGCCGGGTCCAGCACCTGGGCGAACCGCTCCACCAGCGCGCGGGTGGTGGGCCGGTCGAAGTAGATGGTGACGTTGCGGCACAGCACGAGGTCGACCGAGCGGGGGGCGAAGGGCGCCGGCTGGGTGACCAGGTTGTGCACGGACAGGTCGACCAGGGCCCGCACCTCCTCGCGCACCTGCCAGCCGGTCTCGCCCCGGCGCAGATGGCGACCGCGCGCCCCCTCCTCCAGCAGCGCCACCGAGCGCTCGCCGTAGACGGCGGCCCGCGCCGCGGCGACCGCCGCGGCGGACAGGTCCGTGCCGAGCACCCGCACCGGCGGGCGCGGCCCGGCCAGGTCCAGCGCCAGCATCGCCAGCGTGTAGGCCTCCTCGCCGGTGGCGCAGCCGGCGCTCCATACCACCGCGGGACGTCCGCGGCGGGCGGCCCGCTCGAGCAGCTCGGGCAGCACCCGCTCGCGCAGCGCCGCCATCTGCGGCGGGTTGCGGGCGAACTGGGTCTCCTGCACGGTCGCGCGGTCCAGCAGCAGCTGCCGCTCCTCCTCCCCGTCGGCGCCGCGCAGCCAGGCCAGGTAGCCGGTCACGTCCCGGTGCCCGGTGGCGACCAGCCGCTCGACGGCGAGCGCGGCCAGCGCCGGGCGGCGCGGACGGTCCAGCACCAGGCCCGCCTCCAGGTGCAGGTAGGCGGCCAGCAGGGCGACGTTGGCGTCGGTGGGACGCCCTCCCGACGGGCTCATGCGGTCCCCCGACCCGCGGCGGGTGCCGCGGAGGCGGTGCCGCCGCGCACAGCGGCGAGCAGGGCGCCGGCCAGCCCGGGCAGGGGCACCTGCCGGTCCACCGCCCCGAGCGCCACCGCGGCGGCCGGCATCCCCCACACGACACAGGTGGCCTCGTCCTGCGCGAGCGTGGTCGCGCCGGCCGCCCGCAGCGCGGCCAGCCCCTCGGCGCCGTCGCGGCCCATGCCGGTGAGCAGCACGCCCACCGCCCGCGACCCGCACACGGCGGCGGCCGAGGCGAGCGCGACGTCCACGCCTGGCACGTGGAACTGGCCGGGCCGGGGCGCCTCGAGCTGCACCCGGAGCCCGGGCCGCACCAGGGTGTTGCAGCCCGCGGGGGCGAGCAGCACCTGGCCGGGGCGTAGCAGGTCGCCGTCGCGCGCCACCGCCACCGGCAGCGGACCGACCGTGGACAGCCAGTCGGCGAGCCCGTCGACGAACCCCTCGGCCATGTGCTGCACCACCAGCAGCGGCACCTCGAGGTCGACGGGGAGCCCGGCCAGGATGGTGGCCAGCGCCGGCGGGCCGCCGGTGCTGGCCCCCAGCACCACCAGCCGCACGCTGGGAGAAGCGACCGGCAGGGGGACGTCGTCGCACGCGGCCGGCTCCGCGCGCAGCCGGGCGCGGGGGTGGGTGATCACGGGCATCCGCGCGGCCGCGGCCAGCCGGGCCCGCAACGGCTCACCGCCCTGCCCCTCGCGCCACCGGCCGCCCGGGCGCGAGGAGCGCGGCGGGGAACCCAGCAGCGACGGCGGCACGTCGCCCGGCGGCAGCAGGTCCGCGCCGACGACGTCGACGGCTCCGGCGGCCCGGGCGGCGGCGGCCTCGGGGCCGTCCGCAGCGGCCACCACCGGGACCGGGACCCGCGCCATGATCGTCTCGATCGCGGCCAGGCCGGCCGCGGGCACGGCGACGAGGTCCACCAGCACGACGTCGGCGCGCGCGTCCGGCCCGCTGCCCGCCACGAGGTCGGCGGCGGCGTCGGGGGTCCGGGCGGTGCCCAGGACGCGGACCCCGGGACCCTCCACCGCCCGGGCCAGCAGCCGGGCGCGGGGCGCCGAGGCGGCCACCACGACCACCCCCAGGCGGCGGCCCGTGCCGGCGGTCCCGGGCGGACGGGTCCGGCCGGCGGCACGGCCCGGCGCCCCCTCAGCGGGGTGGGACGCGGGGTGGTGCCTCACCTGCTCAGGTGTCGACCGCGCGCGAGCCGGTCTTGAGGATGGGGCGGGAGGGCGACAGCGACGGCCTGCCCGGGGACGGCCGGTCAGCGCAGGCCGGGCTGGCCGAACGTGGCCGGCCGGGACAGCACCGCGGCGCGGGACAGCGGCCAGACCACGGCCACCGCGCGCCCGACGACGTCGGACAGCGGCACGAAGCCGTGACCGGGCGAGGCCTGGTGGGCCCGGCTGTCGGCGGAGTCGCTGCGGTGGTCGCCCATCACCCAGAGGGAACCGGACGGCACGACCACCCGGAAGTCGACCGCGGTGGGGGCGTCGCCGGGGTGCACGTAGGGCTCGTCGAGCGGCACGCCGTCCACGAGGACCCGGCCGTTCCGGCCCTCCACGACGTCGCCGCCGACGCCGATGACCCGCTTGACCAGGTCGTGCTCGCCGGGCGAGGGCAGGACGCCGACGAAGGCCAGGGCCCGCTCGATCCCCCCGGTCAGGCCGGCGGGGGCGACCCCCTCGTCGAGCCAGCCGCCCGGATCGTGGAAGACCACGACGTCGCCGCGATGGATGCCGGTGCGCCACCGGGAGGTGCGGTCGACCAGGATGCGGTCGTCGGTGCAGCCCGGGCAGCCGTGCAGGGTGGGTTCCATCGAGCCGCTGGGGATCGAGAACGCCTGCAGCAGGAAGGTCTTGACCAGCAGGGACAGCAGCAGGGCCACCACCACGACCAGGCCGAGCTCGCGCACCGCCGACCCCGGCCGCGGGGCCCGCCGGCGCCCGCGCCGCAGGCGGCCAGCGGCTGGCCGACGGCTCCCCGCCGGCGCCCGGTGCCGGCCGGCGGCGGGCTGGGCCGACGGAGCCCTCCCACCGTCCGTGCCGGCCGGCTCGGCCGGCGCGTCGGCCGCGACCGACGCCTCCGTGCCCGCGCTGCCCGCCACCGGGCCACTCTCGCATCCCGGCCCGGCGTCCCACTGGCAAGTCCGTCAGCGGGGGCGTCGCCTCACCCCCCTGCGGCGCGCCGCGACTGCTCTGCCGACGTGGCAGGATCCGCGCCGAGATGTCCCGGCTCCCCGCAGACCCCCGCCCCGGCCCCCCGGCCGAGGCGGCCGACGTCGACGGCGGCCCCGGCGAGCCGGACTCCGCGCTGCACGCGACGGTCCTCGCCTGGTACGCGGAGGCCGCCCGCGACCTGCCGTGGCGGGCGCCGGGGGTCGGTGGCTGGCCGGTGCTGGTGAGCGAGGTGATGCTCCAGCAGACGCCGGTGGCGCGGGTGGAGCCGGTCTGGCGCGCCTGGATGGAGCGCTGGCCGACCCCCGCCTCCCTGGCGGCCGAACCGCCTGGTGAGGCGGTGCGCGCCTGGGGGCGGCTGGGCTACCCGCGGCGGGCGCTGCGGCTGCACCAGGCCGCCGTCGCCATCACCGAGCGGCACGGCGGCGAGGTGCCGCGCGACCATGACGCCCTGCGCGCGCTGCCCGGCGTGGGCACCTACACGGCCGCCGCCGTCGCCAGCTTCGCCTTCGGCCAGCGGCACGCGGTGGTGGACACCAACGTGCGCCGGGTCCTCGCCCGGGCGGTGACCGGGCGCGCGCTGGCGGCGCCCACGCAGACCGCGGCCGAGCTGCGGCTGGCCGAGGAGCTGGTGCCGGCCGAGCCGGCGGTGGCCGCCCGGTGGGCCGTCGCCGTGATGGAGCTCGGCGCCCTGGTCTGCACGGCCCGCACACCCGCCTGCGGCCGCTGCCCGGTCCGCGCGCTGTGCGCCTGGCAGCGGGCCGGCTGCCCGCCCGACGACGGACCGGCCCGCCGCGGCCAGGCCTGGGCCGGCACCGACCGGCAGGTGCGCGGGCTGCTGCTGGCGGTGCTGCGCGCCGCCGACGCCCCGGTGCCCCAGGAGGCGCTGGACGCCGTGTGGCCCGCCGACCCGCTCCAGCGGGCCCGCGCCCTGGACGGGCTCGTCGCCGACGGCCTCGTCGAGCCCCTCGACGGCGGGCGCTACCGCCTGCCCGGCACCTCCTGACCGCCGCGCCCGACGCCGCCTCCCTGCCGGGCCCGCGCCGGAATGATCACGGGACCGTGATCATTCCTCGCCCACCCAGGAGAATTCGCCTCGGTCGGCGAGTCATGACCACGAGGCCGTGATCGTTCCGGCCGCCCCGCGCAGGTCCGGTCGCTCACGACGCGCGACCCTCGGCTCAGGAGCGCGCACCGCCCGCCGAAAGGGGAGCGAGCAGGTGCGGGAGCAGCAGCCCTCGCGCGCCCGACCGGCGTGCGCAGGGCCCGCGGCGCCCGGCATGGCGGGGGCGTAGCCGGGGTCGAGAAGGGGACCTCGGCGAGGAGCAGGGGCGGGACGAGCATGAGGGACAGCACGGGGCGCGCCGGAGCCGGCGCGGCGGCCGGGCCACGGCCGCCGGCCGTCGTCGCCGCCATGCGGCCGGCGGAGATGGCGCGGGCGCTGGGCCTGCTGTATGTGGCCGGCGGCGCCCTGGCCCTGGTCTGGACGCGGCTGCCGCACGGCGACCGCTCCGGCGACGCCGTGGTCGCGCTGATGGCCGTCGTGGCGCTGCTGCTGGGCGGCGGGCTGCTCACCCGGGTCGCCGAGCGGCTGCCGGTGGCCGCGGTGCACACGGTGCTGGTGGCCATCCAGCTGGTGATCGCCGTCGCCTACGCCGCGGCCGAGGATCCCGGCAACGACATCCGCCTCTTCTTCGTCTGGGCGACGCCGTTCGCCGCGCTCTACTTCGGTCGCCGGGTGGCTGCCGCACACGTCGCGTGGACCGCCGTGACCATGGCCGGCGCGCTGCTCGCGCAGCCGGCGGGCTTCTCCGGACGGGCCCCCTCGGTGTTCGTCATGACCCTGGGCGCGGTGGCGACCACCGGGGCACTGGTCTCGTGGGCCGCCTGGCGGCTGCGCGCGGCCGAGGTCCGTCAGCGCTGGGAGGCCCGGCACGACGCGCTCACCGGCCTGCCCAACCGGCTGCACTTCGCCGAGAGCGCGAACCAAGCGCTGGCCCGCTGGCGCGCCGAGGGCGGCTCGCTGGCCGTGGCGCTCATCGACCTGGACCGCTTCAAGCTGGTCAACGACACCTACGGGCACGCCACCGGAGACCGGCTGCTGCAGGCGGTCGCCCCGCTGCTGCGCGGCGCCGTGCGGGGCGGCGACCTGGTGGCGCGCCTGGGCGGCGACGAGTTCGTCCTGCTCACCCACGACCCCGGCGCGCTCGACGTCGCCGAGCTGACCCGCCGGCTGGGCGAGGTCTGGGGCACCCCGCTGGACCTCGGGGTGACCACCGCCTTCCCCTCCGGCACCACCGGGGTGGCCCTGGCCCGCTCGCCGCTGGACACCGCCGAGTCGCTGCTGCGCGACGCCGACGCCGCGCTCTACCGCGCCAAGGCGCTGGGCCGGGGAGGCTGGTCGCTGCACGACGACGCCCTCACGGCCGCGCTCACCCGGCGGCTGCAGGTGGAGCAGCGACTGCGGCTGGTGCTGGAGCACGGGGGGAGCGTCGCCGAGCACGACCGGCCCGCGCTCTCGCGCGCCCTGCTCGACCTCGTCTACGAGCCGGTGGCCGATCTGACCGACGGGAGCTGGCGCTGGCTGGCCGCGCGGCCGAGCTGGGACGACGTCGAGGTCGGACTGGTGGCACCGGAGGAGCTGGGCGTGGTGGCCGAGGAGGCCGGGCTCTCCGCCGCGCTCGGCGAGGCCGTGCTCCGCCACGCGCTGTCGGACCTGTCCCGGCTGCGCTCCAGCGGGGCGCTGCCCCTCGACGTCGGGGTGGTCGTGCCGGTCGGCCGGCACCAGATCGGTGGCCTCGCGGACCGGGTGGGCGCCGCCCTGCGGTCCGCCCGGGTGCCCGGGGAGTGCCTGCAGCTGGCGGTCGGCGAGTCGACCCTGCGCGGCGACGGCGCCGACCTCCCGCCGCTGGCCGCCGAGGCCGACCGGCTGGCGGCGCTCGGCGTCGGGCTGCTCGTCGACGGCGTCGGCGTGGCCGCGAGCTCACTCACCCGGATCCGGCAGTACCCGGTGCGCGCGCTGCGCCTGGACCGCGCCTTCGTGGCCGCGCTGCCCGGCCCGGACGCCGCCCTGGTCGGCGCCGCGCGCGCTGTCGCCACGGCCCTGGGGGCACCGCTCGTGGCCGACGGCGTCACCACCGCCGCGCAGGCCGCGCACCTGCTCGCCCAGGGCTGCCGCTGGGCGCAGGGGCCCTACGTCGCCCCGGTGCTGTCCGCGCCGGCGATCGAGGCCCGGTCGCTGCCGGCGGCGGCGGAGCCCGCCTGAACCGGGCTCGCGCAGAACGCGAAGGGGCCCGCTGCCGGTGGCAGCGGGCCCCTTCGTCGATCACAGCAGACCGGTCAGAGCAGGAAGCTCACTCCTGGCCGGCGGTCTCCACCGGCGGGGCGTCCGGCAGCGTGGCCTTGGTCTCGCCGGCGAAGGTGAACTGGCGCTCGGCGCCCTCGCCCTCGACGTCGACCACCACGATCTGCCCGGGCTGGAGCTCGCCGAAGAGGATCTTCTCCGACAGCGCGTCCTCGATCTCGCGCTGGATGGTCCGGCGCAGCGGCCGGGCGCCCAGCACGGGGTCGTAGCCCTTGGTCGCCAGCAGCTCCTTGGCCGGCTGGGTGAGCTCGATCGCCATGTCCTTGTCCTTCAGCCGCTCGTCGACCCGGGTCATCATCAGGTCGACCATGCGGACGATGTCGTCCTGGCTGAGCTGGTGGAAGACCACGACGTCGTCGATGCGGTTGAGGAACTCGGGACGGAAGTGCTGCTTGAGCTCCTCGGCCACCTTGGCCTTCATCCGGTCGTAGCCGCTGGCGACGTCGCCGGTGGCCGCGAAGCCGAGGTTGAAGCCCTTGGAGATGTCCCGGGTGCCGAGGTTGGTCGTCATGATGATGACGGTGTTCTTGAAGTCGACGACCCGGCCCTGGGCGTCGGTGAGACGCCCGTCCTCGAGGATCTGCAGCAGCGAGTTGAAGATGTCCGGGTGGGCCTTCTCCACCTCGTCGAAGAGGACGACGGAGACCGGCTTGCGGCGCACCTTCTCGGTGAGCTGGCCTCCCTCCTCGTAGCCGACGTATCCGGGCGGGGAGCCGAACAGCCGCGAGACGGTGTGCTTCTCGCTGAACTCGGACATGTCGAGCTGGATGAGGGAGTCCTCGTCGCCGAACAGGAACTCGGCCAGCGCCTTGGACAGCTCGGTCTTGCCGACGCCGGTGGGCCCGGCGAAGATGAACGAGCCGCCGGGACGCTTGGGGTCCTTCAAGCCGGCGCGGGTGCGGCGGATGGCCTGCGAGAGCGCCTTGACCGCCTGCTCCTGGCCGATGATGCGCTTGTGGAGCTCGTCCTCCATACGCAGCAGCCGGGAGGTCTCCTCCTCGGTCAGCTTGAAGACCGGGATGCCGGTGGCGGTGGCGAGGACCTCGGCGATCAGCTCCTCGTCGACCTCGGCGACGACGTCCATGTCGCCGGCCTTCCACTCCTTCTCCCGCTGGGCCTTCTCGGCGAGCAGGGTCTTCTCGCGGTCGCGCAGCGACGCGGCCTTCTCGAAGTCCTGAGCGTCGATCGCCGACTCCTTCTCCCGGCGGACGCTGGCGATGCGCTCGTCGTACTCGCGCAGGTCCGGCGGCGCGGTCATGCGGCGGATGCGCATGCGCGAGCCGGCCTCGTCGATGAGGTCGATCGCCTTGTCGGGCAAGAACCGGTCGCTGATGTAGCGGTCGGCCAGCTGCGCGGCGGCGACTAGCGCGGAG
>JBQCHF010000080.1:0-35279 GCA_051954955.1 Motilibacteraceae bacterium | reverse complement strand
GTCGACCAGGGGGCCGGCGCCGGGCCGGCCGAGCAGGTCGCCCAGGGCCAGGCAGTGCGTCATCCGGCAGGTGATCCAGGCCTCGACCGGGCGGTCCAGCAGCGGGGTGCCGGCCAGGTCCAGCCAGGCGAACCCGCCGGCGGGGTGCACGGACCTCTCGGCGAAGGCGAGCAGCCGCTCGGTCTCCCCGGCCAGCCAGGCGCGGTGGGAGGGCAGGTCGGTCCAGGGGACGCGGGACGTCGTGCGGCTCACGGTGCTCCTAGGAACGTGCCAGGTGCTCGCGGAGGAAGGCGAGCCGGTGGGGGACGTGGGCGGAGGCGGCGCCGTCGTGCTCGTTGTACTCCCAGACCTTGATCTCTTTGGGGCCCGCGTAGGCGTTGTAGGCCGCGAAGACGGTGGACGGGGGGCAGGTGCCGTCCATCAGGGCGGTGGAGAACAGACCTGGCGCGGTGCAGCGTCGGGCGAGGATGGCGCCGTCGAAGTAGGCGAGGACGTCGAAGACCCGCTCGACCTGCTCGGGGTGCACCCGCAGGTAGGCCGCGAGCTCGAGGTAGGGGCCGCGGGCTGCGACCTGGCTGCCGCGCCGCATGTCGCAGAGGAAGGGGACGGCCGGAAGCACCGCCTGCACGGTGCCGGAGAGCGCGGCGGCGGCCAGGGCGATGCCGCCGCCCTGGCTGTCGCCGAGCACCGCGACCTGGTGGGGGTTGGTGCCTGGGAGCTCGGCGAGCGCGTCGAGGGCGCGGACGGCGTCGGTGTACACGCGCCGGTAGTAGTAGGTTTCGGGGGCGGCGAGCCCGTCGGTGAGGAAGCCGGGGTGGCGAGGGCTGCCGGAGGAGTGCGGGTCGGCGGTGTGCCCCGGGGACCAGCCGGACCCCTGACCTCTGGTGTCCATGACGAGATGGGCGTAGCCGGCGCTGGCGTAGAGCAGGTGGTCGTGGGCTCGTCCGCGTCCACCGCCGTAGCCCACGTACTCCACGACGACGGGAAGCTGATCCTCCGCTGAGGTGCCGGCGGGCACGGTGAGCCAGGCGCGGACGGGCGCGCCGCCGAAGCCGCGGTAGGCGACGTCGAAGGTGTCCAGCGTCCTCAGCCCGGCGTCGACGGGCTCGGCCGACAGCAGGCAGGGGTGCTGGCGGGCCTGGTCGAGGGTCTCGGTCCAGAACTCGTCGAGGTCGGTCGGTGCGGGCGGCTCTGGCCGGTATTGGCGCAGCTGCGCCAGTGGAAGGTCGGTCAGCACGGGGGCTCCCGGTGGGAAGGGGAAGGCGGGCCAAGTGGGGCTGCGGGCGCTCAGCCCTTGAGCCCGGTCTGGGCCAGGCCCTCGACGAACTGCCGCTGGGCCAGCAGGAACACGAGCAGGACGGGGAGCACGGTGGTGACCGATGCCGCGAGCTGGATGTTCCATAGGTGGGTGCCGTAGGCGTCGGTGTATTGGGTGAGCGCGACAGGAAGCGTGTACTTGTGCTTGTCGGTGAGGAAGACCAGTGGCTCGAGGTACATGTTCCAGCTGTTGAGGAAGGTGAAGATGGCGACTGCTCCGAGGGCGGGGCGGGCCAGGGGCAGGGCGATCCGGAACCAGAGGCCTACCCGACCGAGGCCGTCCATGCGTCCGGCGTCCTCGAGCTCGTCGGGGATGGTGATGAAGAACTGGCGCATGACGAAGGTGGCCAGCACGCTGGGGGCGCCCAGGATCGGGATGACGATGAGCGGCCAGTGGGTGTTGGTCAGTCCGAGCCTGTCCACCAGCTTGAACAGCGGGATGATCGTCACCTCGGTGGGCACGAGCAGCCCGGTCAGGATGAGTGGGAACAGCTTGCTGCTTCCGGGGAACGGGATCCGGGCGAAGGCGTAGCCGCTCAGTGAGGCGACGAGCATCGTCCCGAGGGTGACCAGTGCGGCGATGTAGAGGCTGTTGAGGTACTGCTGCGCCAGCGGGTAGTGGGCGAACGCAATCCGGTAGTTCGACCACTGCGGGTGCAGCGGCAGGAGCTTGGGGGGATAGCTGAGCACCTCATTCTGCGGCAGCAGCGAGGAGGTGACCATCCACCAGGTCGGGAACACGAACGGGACTGCGAGCACGACCATGACCAGGTAGAGGGCACGGTTCCGCCAGCGGTTCTTCGCGGGGCGGTCGGCCTTCGGTGGCGCCTGGACGGGGGTCGGCGCCTGGAGCGGCTGGTCTCTGTGGCGGGGGAGGGCAGGGGCGGCTGCGGCGGCTGCGTCAGGACTCATGGAAGACCCACCTCTTGCGCAGGCGCCACTGGACGAGGGTCAGCGCCAGGATGATGAGGAACAGGACGATCGCGATGGCGCTGCCGTAGCCGAAGTCGTTGTTCTGGAACGCCTGCTGGTAGAAGAAGTAGACCAGCACGTTGGTGCTGTTGCCCGGGCCGCCCTCGGTGAGGATCTGGATCTGGGCGAAGACCTGCAGGGATCCGCTGACCGTGATGATGCTGGTGAGCAGCGTCGTGGGGCTGATCATCGGCAAGACGATGGAGCGGAACCGGCGCCACGGGCCGGCTCCGTCGATCTGAGCCGCCTCCAGCAGCGACCGGGGCACACCCTGCAGGGCGGCCAGGAAGAGGATCATGTTCAGGCCCACGTTCTTGAAGACCTGGACGAGCACGACCGACACGAGGGCTGTGTTCTGCCCGCGCAGCCAGTTGGGTCCGTGGACACCGATCAGCTGCAGGAACGAGTTGATGCCGCCGTTGTTCTGCAGGAGGAAGTTCCAGGTGATGGTCCAGGCCACGAGGGTGACCACCACGGGGGAGAAGAACAGTGTGCGGAAGACGGTGGTGCCGCGCAGCCGCTGGTTGAGCAGCAGCGCGAGCAGCAGGGCGAGGGAGATGTTGACCACGACCAGGCCGAGGCAGAACAGGGTGGTCGCCCGGGCGACCGAGGGTATCGCCGGGTCGTGGACCAGCTGGCGGTAGTTCTGCAGGCCGACGTAGGTGGTCTGGCCGGAGAGCAGGTTGGAGGTATGCAGGCTGTAGTAGACGACGGCGAGGACCGGGTACAGCACGAAGGCGAGGAAGCCGACGGTCTGGGGCAGGACGAACAGCCAGCCGCACAGCCCGTCCCGCCGCCGACCGGTCCCGGGCCGGCGGCGGGACGTGGGGGAGGGCGCGGGCGGATGGACCCCGTCCGCCCGCGCCCTGGTGAGCTGGCTCGTCACTTGGCGAGCACCGGCTGGATGGCCTTGCACACCCCGGTCAGCACCGACTGGACGTCGGCGTCGGCCTTCCACAGCGGGTCCAGCCCGGTCTTGACCAGGGTAGACAGCTTGGCGTTGTCCTGGTGCGAGGGGAGCACCGAACCGGTGGTGATGCCGTCGATGACGACGCTCTGCAGCTGCTCGGGGGTGAACAGGGGACTCACCTTGGCAAGGGTGCCAGCGTTCAGCTCGCTCTGGCGGGCCGGCGGGAAGTACTGGGCCAGCTTGGTGGAGTTCGTCGGGTTGGTGAAGAAAGCGAGGAAGTCGGCGGCCTGCTTCTTGTGGGCGCCCTTCGCCAGGACGCCGATCCCGGCCTGTCCGATGACCTGCTTGGCGCCGGCCGGTCCGGAGGGCAGGGGGACGATGCCCCAGTTGAAGGGGTGATTCTTGAGCAGGGACGCGCGGCTGATCTGGGTGACGGTGAGGCCGGACTCGCCGGCGAAGAAGTCGGCGGTCTCACCCGGGCCGGGGAGGGCCTTGTCCTTGAAGATCGCGTTGTGCAGGAAGGTCATCGCCTGCACCATCTCGGGGGAGTCGAAGCCGCAGGTCTTGCCGTCGGCCGACCAGGCGTCAGCCCCCCAGCCGCGCCAGATGCTGGCGAGCTTGCTCCAGCTCTTGTAGTCCCAGTCGCGCACGACCAGGCCCTGCTTGCCGGTCTTGGCGGCCACCTGCGCGGCCATCTTCTCCGCGTTCTGCCAGGTCCACGTGCCGCTGGCCAGCAGCTGGTCGGGGGCCTGGGTGACACCGGCCTTGGCCAGCAGGTCCTTGTTGAAGAACATCCCGAGCGGCGAGGTGGAGAACGGGTAGGCGTAGAGCTTGCCGTCCCGCTGCCAGAGCTTGGTGGCGTTGGGAGCGAGGTCGCCGTACTCGTATCCCGGTGTGGCCGAGAAGGTCGGAGCCAGGTCGGTCAGGGCACCGGACGAGACGAAGTCGGGGGCGTCACCCTCGAGCACCCAGGCCAGGTCAGGCGGGTTGCTGCCGGCCACCTGCGTGGTCAGGGCGGTGGTGTAGTTGTCGATGGGGACGTAGTCAAAGGTGATCGAGGAGACCTCGGGGTGGGTCTTGCGGTAGTCCGCCGCGATGCCGTTGAACAGCGCCGTCTGGGACGGGTCGTTGCTCCATACGGTCATGCGCAGCGACACGTTGGTGTCGGCACCGGTCGATGCCGAGCTGTCGCCGGAACAGCCGGACAGGGCGGTGGCGCTCAGCGCCGCGAAGGTCAGGGCGGCGGTGGCGAGCCGGGCTCGCCTGCGGGGGGTGCGCATCGGTTCTCCTCGGGACGGGCTGGGACGGGCTGGGATGGGGTGGGGGAGCGGACTGCAGTCGGAGGGGTCAGTAGCCGCGGATCTCGGGCCAGGCGAGCTGGACGCCGCGGCGGGTCAGGGCCTGCTGGAAGTCGCGCAGGCGTCGGGGGGAGGAGTGGACCGCGTGCGGGGTCGTCCGCGTGGCCAGGCAGTGCGCAGCCAGGGTCCCGGCCGCCTCGCCGATGTTCCACTCGACCGGGTGGAGCCGGTAGGCGCCGTTGGTGATGTGGGTGGTGCCGATGTTCTTGGCCGCCGGGAGCAGGTTGGTCAGCCGCACGGGCAGGAGCGCGCCCAGCGGGATCTGGAAGGGGCTGGAGGCGACGTCGAGGTAGGTGTCCCCGCCGGTGGAGGGGTGCAGGTCGATGCGGTACATCCCGACGCCCACCGAGTCCTCGTACCGGGTGGCGCCGTGCTCGCCGCGGACGGCGAGGGAGACGTCCTGCTCTCGCACGGTGGTGACGGCACGGATGCGGCGTGACTCGCGGATGTAGGGGTCTTGAGCCAGGCCGTCGTCGCTGCCGAGCAGGTCCCCGCGCAGGCGCAGCGACGGGAACCCGGTGCCGCCGTCGGGCCGGGGTGCCTCGGTCTGCATCCAGTAGAGGGCCGACAGGGCCAGCTCCCTGGCGGCGGTGCGGTGCTTGGCCGCCTCGTCCGCGGAGACCTCGAACAGCGGCCCTTCCAGGTAGTCGATCATCGGCCAGTTCACCAGGGTGATGTCGCTGGCGTAGGCGCCGGGCTCGAACTGGCGGCGGGCGGCGATGCGCCGGAACCGCCACAGGTCGTCGGTGCCGGCGTCCTTGCTCTGGTCGGCGTCGACGGCCAGCGGGTCGTCGTCAGGGTTGGGTGCCAGCCAGCCGTGCGAGGGCTCCAGCGTGCGCGGGTTGGGCCAGGAGAAGGCCAGCAGCGGGCCGGGCCAGATGGAGGGGCGGACCGAGCGCCAGTAGTCGTAGGTGGCCGGACGCTCGATGGTGTGGTCGCCGTCGACGTGGTCCATCGCGAAGCACCACGACACCGCCTGCATGGTGAGGGGCTCGGCGTCGTCCTTGGCGCTGGGCTCGCCGGTCTCCCGGCGTGACTCGGCACCGGTGACGTACTCCGCGCCGGCCAGCGGGAGCAGATCGCCGGTCTCGGTGGCATCCAGGACGTAGCGGGCCTGGACGGTGATCGGCTCGGCGGCGGGCTCGTCCACCCGGCGGACCCGGTCGGGCACCAGGGTGACGGCCTGCACGGTGTCGCCGTCGACCGTGACCGAATCGACCCGGTAGGGCTGCAGCACGGTGAGCCGGCCGGCGCTGCGGGCGGGGGCGAGCATCGAGTCGACGACCGCCACGGCGACGCGCGGCTCGTGGCACAGGCGGCTGACCAGGCCGGCGCCGGGGTTGAGCTGGGGGGCGCGGCGGGCGGCCGGCGTGAGCGGGTAGTGCTGCCGGTAGTAGCGCCGGATCCCCTCACGCAGAGCCCGGTAGGAGGCGGTCACCCCGAACATCTCCGCCCAGGGGTGCTCGTCCGGCGGCACCGCCTGGGCGGTCAGCTGACCACCCAGCCACCGGTCCCCCTCGACCAGCACCACCCGTGCCCCCTGCGCGGCGGCGGCCAGGGCGGCGGCCACGCCACCCATGCCACCACCGACGACGAGCACGTCGGTTCGCAGTTCGGTCACCTCAAGTCCTCTCGGTTATACGTATTAGCCCGTGAGAGTAGGGAAGCCGCCCAGGGAAGTCAACGACTTCCGCGGAATTACTCGGGGACGGGGGCCACCGTGTCGCCGGGAACGATCTCGCAGGGAAGGAGCACCTGCGCCTTACCCATGTTCGCCTGTCCGTGCAGCAGGTCGACCAGCAGGTGCACGGCGCGTGCGCCCATCTCCCGACGGGGGATCCGGAACATGGTCCAGCTGGTCTCGCCGCGCGCGGCTGTCGGTGTGGGCGGACGTGTCCAGCGCGAGCGCTGGGTCGGGTCGGTGTCGCCCAGCACGCCGATGGACATGTCCTCTGGGATGTGCAGTCCGGCGTCGGCGGCGAGCAGTCTGATGGCCTCGGCCATCTCGGTCGTCTCGACCAGCGCTGCGCTCACCTGTTCCGAGCGGAGCTGTGCCAGCACCTCGCCGGGGTCATCCGCCTTGAGTACGAGTGGGGCCTTGCGGTGCCGCCGGGTGGCCGCCAGGTAGCCCGCGCGACGGTCCGCGGTCGGCTCGCTCTCCTCGACGAACCCGACCAGGGCGATCCGGCGATGACCCAGTGACCAGAGGCGCTCGTAGAGCTGCCCAGTGGCTTCGGCGTAGTCGGCGCCGACATAGCTCACCGGCCCGGACGGGGACTCCCGCCGGCCGATGAACACGAATGGGAAGCGTTCCTCGACCAGCCGGGCGAGCTCATCGCGGTCGGTGTGGCGACCCAGCAGGATGCAGCCGTCGGCGATGCCGAGCCGGTTCGAGCCCTCCTCGTACACCGAGCGGCGGCCCTGCCGGCGGCCCGGGCTGGTGAACAGCAGCAGGTCGAAGCCCTGGGCCTCGGCCTCCTCCTCGATCCCGACCAGGAAGGGGCCGTAGAAGTCGCCCGACCCGGTCGGGAACACCGACTCGTAGGTGAAGACGCCCAGGATCCGATTGCCCTTGCCGCGCAGGCGCCGGCCCAGGATGTCGACCGTGTAACCGGTCTCGCGCAGGGCGTCCTGCACCCGCTGACGGGTCTCCGGGGTGATCCGCACGCTGTCCGAGCCGTTGAGCACGAGCGACACCATGGCCTGGGAGACCCCGGCGATGCGGGCCACCTCTGACTGGGTTACGCGCCTGCGCTGCTCGACCATAGCGGCACGGTACCTTGCGGAGCGCCGCGCGAACCCGACATAGTTATTGGTATTAGGCGTGTTCAACTCTGGCTCGCGTGGTCGGCGCTCCCCTCTCGAGGAGGCTGCTGGGCTCCGGCGGAGCACGTGGCTCGAGCTGCCCGGCCGGCACCCACCGCTCGACCAGCTAGGCCCGGTCGTGCTCGTCGAGGATGCCGATGGCACCCCGGTCAGCAGGTGACGTCTAGCATCAGCATCCTCCTGTCAGCTCTTACGAACGGCGGTGCGGGATGCGCCTGGTTCAGGTCGCGCAGCGGGCCCAAGACCTTCCCAGGGCGACCGCCTTCTACGAGCTGCTGCTCGGGCAGAGGCCCCTTGCGACGTTCGACCCGCCGGGCCTGGTCTTCTTCGACCTCGGCGACGGCACCCGCCTGCTTCTGGACGGGGTGGCACCGCCCGCTCTGATCTACCTGCGAGTGAATGACGTGCACACTCGAGTGGCGGAGCTGCGCGCCCAGGGCGTCGACGTCGCCACCGAGCCGCACCTGATCTTCACGCACGAGGATGGCCTGCTCGGGCCGGCTGGGCACGAGGAGTGGCAGGCGTTCGTCAGGGACAGCGAGGGGAACCTGGTGGGCCTGGTGAGCTTCCGACCGGTAGGTGAACCCGCCCGGCTAGGAGACCCCTGAACAACTCGCGTGTCCTGCTCGCTGTGGGGGTGGGTGGGCCGGAGGATGGGCGGGTGCAGGGGCGTTCGGAGGATCAGCGGGATCTGCTGGATGCGGAGTCGTTGTCGGGGCATCTGCTCACGCCTGGCAGCGTGTTCGCGTTCTTGGCCGAGCACCGCAAGCGGTTGTTCCCGGATGAGATGTTCGCGGACCTGTTCCAGTCCCGGACCGGGCGTCCGTCGGTGCCGGCGGACGTGATGGCTGCGGTGATCGTGCTGCAGACCCTGAACGGCCTGTCGGATGCGGAGACGACCGAGGCGGTCACGTTCGATCTGCGGTGGAAGGCCGCGATCGGCTGGCCGGTGACCGAGAAGGCGTTCCACGACACCACGTTGACGTACTGGCGGCGTCGGCTGGCCGCCAGTGGCCGGCCGAACCGGATCTTCGAGGCGGTGCAGGAGGTCATCGCCGCGACCGGTGCGCTGCGGGCAAGACCGGCGGGCGTTGGACTCCACCGTGCTCGATGACGCGGTGGCCACCCAGGGCACCGTCACCCAGCTGATCGCGGCGATCCGACGGGTCCGCCGCGAGGTCCCCGACGGCGCCGCGCTGGTGGCCCGGGTGGCCACCGCCCACGACTACGACCAGCCGGGCAAGCCGAAGATCGCTTGGGATGACCCGGCCGCCCGCGCCGAGATGGTCGATGCGCTGGTGCGTGACGCGCTGGCGGTGCTGGACGCGGTCGGTGAGCCCGAGCCTGGCTCGGCGGCGGCCGATGCGGTCGGGCTGCTGGCGCTGGTGGCCGGTCAGGACGTGGAGCTGGTCGACCCCGACCTCGACGACGAGGACGGCGAGTCCGGCGAGTCGTGCGGGCCGCGGTGGCAGATCGCGCAGCGGGTCGCCGCGGACCGGGTCGTCTCGGTGGTCGACCCGGACAGCCGGCACGCGCACAAGACCACCTCGCGCCGCCAGGACGGGTTCAAGGCCCACTTGGCCGTGGAGCCGGACACCGGCCTGGTCACCGCCTGCGAGCTGACCGCGGCCAGCGGCGAGCACGGATCGGACGCCAACGCCGGTATCCGGCTGCTGCAGGCCGACCCCGCCCTGGCCGATGCCGACGGACCGGTGCAGGTGCTGGCCGACAGCGCCTACGGCAGTGGCGACGCGCTCGCGGCGATCAGCGCGGCCGGGCACGAGCCGCTGGTCAAGCCCTGGCCGCTGCGGCCCGCCGTGCCTGGCGGGTTCACCCTGGATGAGTTCACCGTCGATGAGGCCGCCGGCACCGTGACCTGCCCGGCCGGGATCACCCGCCCGATCAGCCCCAGCCGGCAGGTCGCTTTCGGTGCCGCCTGCCGCGGCTGCCCGCTACGGGCTCGATGCACCACGGCCACTCGAGGGCGCCACCTGCGAGTGCACCAGCACGACCGGCTCATGCGCGAGCACCGCGAACGCGCCAAAGACCCGGCCTGGCAAGAGATCTACCGCCGCCACCGACCGATGGTCGAACGATCCATCGCCTGGCTCACCGCCGGCGGCAACCGCCACCTTCGCTACCGCGGCCCCACCAAGAACGACGCCTGGCTCAAGCACCGCATCGCCGCGCTGAACCTGCGCCGACTGCTCACCCTCGGCCTCACGACCCGAGCCGGAGCCTGGGTCCTGGCCTGAACGGCCCCCACCGGGCGGCCCTGACCCGCTGACCGCGCCCGCACGGCCAGCTCAGCGCCCACCACCGGCCCAGCCGGCCCAGCTGCCGAGCCCGCCAACGCAGGCCGCAACGAGCACCCCAAGCGCCACCAGCCCGAGCAGAGGACTCACAGAAGACCCTTGTTCAGGAGTCTCCTAGCGCGGCCCAGCACCCGCTCCGGTGCGGTGCGGCGGTCGCAAGACGCCACGAACCCGACAGGAGCTTCACGCAGGCCTCCGATCTGCAGGTCCAGCAGCCGTCGGCGGCGGTCCTCGGGCAGCTGGTTGGCCTGGCGCAGGCGCTCGCGGTCGGCGAGCAGGGCGGCGGCGTCGCGGGTGCGCTGCTCGCTGACCACGAGGAAACGCCACGGCTGGCTGTGCCCCACCGAGGGTCCGTGGTGCGCGGCGTCGAGTGCCCGCAGCAGGACCTCGGCGGGCACCGGGTCGGGCCGGAACGGGCGCACGTCCCGCCGGGTCGCCAGGATGCGATGCAGGGCCTCCCGATCTGCCACCGGCAGCGCCCAGCCGGTCGGGTCGCCGGCCCGGCGGCCGCGCTGGTGGTGTCCCCGACCAGCGGGACCGGTCGAGAAAAGATGTGCTCAGGCATGGGGAAGTTCTCCGACCAGGTCGAGAACGACGGTTCGCCGCGCCACCACCTCGCCGATCACGACGACGGCGGGTGGGCGTACGTCGTGCTCACGCAGGGCGTCGGAGACCTCGGCGAGCGTCGTGACCACCTCGCGCTGGCGCGGGTCGAAGGCCCGTTCCACCACGAGGACG
This sequence comes from Motilibacteraceae bacterium, assembly GCA_051954955.1. Lineage (GTDB taxonomy): Bacteria > Actinomycetota > Actinomycetes > Motilibacterales > Motilibacteraceae > JBQCHF01. Next base: position 24,843 of record JBQCHF010000080.1, on the reverse strand, counting down.
GGAGTGTCCACTGGCCGGCCAACGGCCATGAGCGCGGCCGCGATCGCGGGCGTGTTCTGCACGGCCATCAGAAGGACGAGCGTTCCGGTCAGCCGACCCAGCGCCGCCCAGTCGACCAAGGACCCCGGGTGGCCGGGCGGCAGGTGGCCGGAGACCACGACCAGCTCGTGGGTGAGCCCGCGATGGGTGACGGGCACGCCGGCCACCGCGGGACCGGCCAGGGCGCTGCTCACACCGGGCACCACCTCGCACGGCACACCGGCCCGCACGCACGCCTCGAGCTCCTCGTGGCCCCGCCCGAACAGGTAAGGGTCGCCGCCCTTGAGCCGCACCACGCGCCGGCCCTCCCGCGAGTGCATGACCAGCAGCTGGTCGATCTCCTCCTGCGGCATGGCTCGGCCGCGCGGGTTCTTGGCCGCGTCGACGACGAGGACGTCGGCGGACAGGCCGGCGAGCAGCTCCTGCGGGGCGAGCCGGTCGGCCACCACGACGTCGGCGGCGGCGAGCAGCTGCGCGCCGCGGACGGTGAGCAGCCCCGGATCGCCCGGCCCTGCTCCGACCAGCGCGACGTGCCCAGCCGTTCCTCGCCTCGGCGCGGTCGCCGCGGCAGCGACCCGCTGCACGGGTGCGCCGCACCGGAGGGCCCTCGCGGCCACCTCGTCGTCGAGGGAGCGGTCGCCGGTTGCAGCCAGCACCAGCGCGGCGCCGGCGAGGTCGCCGTCGCTCGGCAGGTGGCGCTGCCAGCGCAGGCGGCCCTCGTGCGCCAGCCCTTCCAGCGTCGGGGCCGCATCGGTCGCCGCCAGGGTGACCATCGCCCCCGACGCCAGCAGCGCAGGCACGTGGCGGGCGGCCTCGGGCCCGGCGCCCACGACCAGCACGGACAGACCGGCGAGGTCGACTTCGCAGCTGTACGTCACGGGAATCTCCGGGGATGGGTGACCAGGACGTGGTCGAGGGCGGCCGGCAGCGCGTGGTGGGCGCCGTCGTCGCGGACGGCGGTGCGAAACCACGTGCGGTCGAGCCCGGGGAACGAATTGGCTGGGCGCACGGCGACGCCGGCGGCGCGCAGGGCCGGGACGAGGGCGCGGCCGGCCGGGTCGTGCACCAGGAGGAAGGGGGCCTGGGAACGAGGAACGCTCCTCAGCCCGCGTCGGTGCAGCTGGCCGCGAAGGTCCTCGCGCAGTACCGCGAGCCGCACGGCGCGGGCCGCGGTCTCGGCCCGCGCGGACGGGCGCGAGCAGGCCAGCGTCGCGGCGAGCGCCGGGCTGGACACGGCCCACCGTGGCTGCGCGGCCCGGCACCGGGCGACCAGGTCCGGGGCGGCCAACAGGTAGCCGACCCGCAGGCCGGCCAGCGCCCAGGTCTTGGTCAGGCTCCGCACCACCACCAGGCCGGGGACGTCCCGGGCCGCGGCGAGCGAGGCCGGCTCGCCGGGCACGGCGTCCATGAACGCCTCGTCGACGACGAGCGTGCGCCCTGGGCGGGCGAGGGCACGCAGGCTCTCGGCCGGGTGCAGCACCCCGGTGGGGTTGGTCGGGTTGCCGACGACGACGAGGTCCGCGGCCGGGTCCACCGCGTCGGGGTTCAGCACGAAGCCGTCCCGGGGGGCGAGCTGGTGGCGGACCACCTCGTACCCCGCGGCGCGCAGTGCCCGCTCGGGCTCGGTGAACTGCGGGTGCACGACGAGGGCTCTGCGCGGTGCCAGGGCGCGGGCCAGCAGCACGAACGCCTCGGCCGCGCCGCTGGTGAGCAGGACTTCGTCTATCGGCCGGCCGTGCTGGGCGGCGACGGCGGCCGTTGCGGGGGCGGGATCCGGGTAGCGGCCGACGCCGGCGAGCGCGTCGGCGAGGGCCTGGTGCAGCCACGGCGGCGGCCCGCCGGGGCGGACGTTGACGGCCAGGTCCACCAGTCCTTCGGCGGCGTCGGCGTCGCCGTGGTGCTCGAGGTCGACGCCGTCGACCACCCGCTCTCCGCGGTCGCTCATCGGGCGCCCGCATCGGCAGGGGAGTGGGCGTGCCCGTGCGGGTGGTGGTGGTCGTGGTGGTGCGGGTGCGCCGGGTCGTCCGGGTGGTCGTGCGGCGTCTGCGGCCGGCCCACCTTGTCCACGAAGCCGGGTAGCGCGACCCGGTAGGCGCAGGTGTCGCAGTTCATCCGGATGTCCCCGTGCAGCGCCTCGCGGTAGCGCTCCAGGACCAGGTCGGCCAGCTCGTCGCAGTCGCCGAGCAGGCCGGCCACGCGGACCTCGACCTCGGGGTGGGCGGCCGCGAACGTCTCGGACTGCTCGAGGATGCGGTCCGGCAGCACTCCCGGGAACAGGAAGTAGGGCGCGACGACCACGCGGCGCGCGCCGAGCCGGGCCGCCCGCTCGAGGGCGGCGGGCACCCCGGGCGCGGCGAGGCTGATGAAGGCCGGTTGCACGTCGGCCCAGCCGCGGCCCTCCAGCAGCAGCCGGGCCACCTTGGCGACCTCGGCGTTGGCGTCGGGGTCGGTGCTGCCGCGGCCGACCAGGACGACGTGCACGTCGGCGCGCTCGGCCCGTCGGGCGGCCTCGTCGAGTCCCTCCGTGCCCAGCGCCCGGTCGACCCGCGCGGCGAGCAGGTCCTGCAGCGCCGGGTGCGGACCGAGCGGGCGGCCGTAGCGGTAGGTCAGGCCGGGGTGGCGCTCCTGCTCGCGGGCCACGGCCGCCGGGATGTCGCCCTTGCCGTGCCCGGCGGCGGCCAGGACGAGCGGGACCACGGCGAGGTGCCGTCCGGCCTGCTCGACCACGGCGCTGACGGCGTCGCGCACCGGCGGGGCGGCGAGCTCGATGAAGCCGCCCTCCACGACGGGCGGGGCACCGGCCCGGCGGCGCACCCGCTCGATAAGGCGGTGGAACTCGGTCACCCCCTCGGTGCTGCGGGTGCCGTGCCCGACGACGAGCAGCGGGACGGGGACGGCGGTGCTCATCGGTGCTCCTCGGGGTGTGGCTGGTCGACGGCGGTGTCGACGTCGACGGCGGGCAGGTCGGTCGCGGGCGGATCGGCGTACAGCAGGGCGTTGAGCGCGGCCGCGGCCACCGCCGAGCCGCCCTTCTCGCTGACGTTGGACAGCTGCGGCAGGCCCGAAGCGCGCAGCAGCGCCTTGGACTCGGCGGCGCCGACGAAGCCGACCGGCAGGCCGACGACCAGGGCCGGGCGCACGGCCGGGTTGCGCACCACCTCGACCAGGGCGGTCGGCGCGCAGCCCACCACCCACACCGCGCCGGGCCCGACCTCGTCCAGGGCGAGGCGCACGGCGGCAGCGCTGCGGGTCAGGCCGGCTGACGCGGCCAGCGAGGCGGCGCGGGAGTCGCGGACCCGGCAGACCAGGGAGCCGAGCAGGTCCCGGCGGGTGATGCCGGCCGCGACCATCTCGACGTCGGTGACCACCGGGGCGCCGGCCCGCAACGCGGCCAGTCCGGCGGCCAGGTGCTGCTCGTCGGTGACCAGGTCGGCGAGGTAGTCCAGGTCGGCGCTGGCGTGCACGACCCGCTCGACGACGGCCCGGGTGAGCGGAGGCAGGGCGGAGGTGTCCGCCCGCGAGCGCAGGATCGCGAACGACTCGACCTCGATCGGGTGCACGGCCCGGGTCATGCCGCCTCCGCGTCGGGGGCGGCCTCGAACCGGCCCAGCCGCCAGACCGCGGTGGCGACCAGCCAGCAGGTGACGAACACCGCGACGATGACGTAGCCGAACAGCTCGAAGTGGTCGCCGAGGGCCGCGAAGCCGGACAGCCAGTGCTGGCCGAGGTGGTCGGCGGCGAGCCCGGCCAGGTAGACCGAGGCCACGAACGTCCCGACCGCGACGGTGATCCCGGTGGTGGCCAGGTTGTAGAACAGCCGGCGCGCCGGGCTGCGGTAGGCCCAGGAGTAGGCGCGGGTCATGACCAGGCTGTCCAGGGTGTCCATCCCGGACATGCCGGCGGCGAACAGCAGCGGCAGGCTGAGCACCGCCAGCACCGGCAGCCCGCCGGCGGCCTGCGTGCTGGCCGTGGCGGTGCTGGCCGACAGCGCCAGCAGCGTCACCTCGCTGGCGGTCTCCAGGCCCAGCCCGAACAGGAAGCCGAGCGGGGCCATGTGCCAGCTCGAGCGGACCAGCGTGCGTGCCCGCGGGCCGAGCAGGCGGAACAGGAGGCCGCGGTTGAGCAGCGCCACCTCCAGCTCGTCCCCGGCCATCCGGCCGGCCCGGTGCTCGCGCCAGAGCCGGGCCAGGCTGCGCAGCACCAGGGCGTTGAGGACGGCGACCAGCAGCAGGAAGGTGGTGGCGGTCAGCAGCGCGACCACCCCGCCCACCGCCTGCACCCGGGCCACCGCACCCCCGGGCAGGGCCCCGGCCGCGGCCGCCACGACGCAGGCCAGCAGCAGCACGACGCTGGAATGGCCCAGGGCGAAGAAGAATCCGACGCCGACCGGCCGGCGACCGCGCAGCAGCATCAGCCGAGTGGTGTCGTCGATCGCGGCGATGTGGTCGGCGTCGAAGGCGTGGCGCACCCCGAGCACGTAGGCCAGCGCGCCCGCCCCGGCCAGGCCGCCGGCGGCCGCGGGACGGTCGGCGTAGGCGAGGTAGAGCGTCCAGCCGGCCAGGTGCAGGCCGGCGACCACGGCGACGATGGCGGCGATCCGCGCCCGCTCGGCGCGGGTCCACCGCGCCGAGGAGACTGGCTCGGGCCGGGGGAGGGCGAGGTCGGTCACGCCGGTCCTTCCGTCAGGGTGGGGACGAGGTGGATGGCGTCGACGGGGCATACCTCGACGCACTCGCCGCAGCCGTCGCAGGCGTCGAGCACGAGCAGGCGACCGCCCGCCGGGCGGATGGCCCGGGCCGGGCAGGTGAGCAGGCAGGCGCCGCAGCCCTGGCAGGCCCCGACGACGGCGCGCAGCGCGGTCACGGCGCCGCCTGCTGCCAGCGGTAGCCCCGGGGGGTGACCAGCCGGCCGGCCACCTCGCGGGTCTGGCTGCAGCCGACGACGACGAGGCAGTACATGTCGACCGCGGCGGTGTCGACGTCGGCCAGCGAGGTGATCACGGCTGACTCGTCCGGCCGGCTCGCGTTGCGCACCACCCCGACCGGTGTCTCCGGTGGCCGGTGCTCGCGGAGCAGGTCCAGGGCGGCGTCCAGCTGCCAGTCCCGGCCCCGGCTGCGCGGGTTGTAGAACAGCACGACGAAGTCGCCCTCGGCGGCGGCACGCACCCGCCGCTCGATGACCGGCCAGGGGGTGTGCAGGTCCGAGAGGCTGACGTAGGCGTGGTCGTGGCCCAGCGGGGCGCCGAGCACCGCGGCGGCGGCCAGAGCGGCGGTGACGCCGGGCACGCCGACGACGTCGACGTCCTCGCCGGCCACGTCCAGCGCGGGGCTGGCCATCGCGTAGACGCCGGCGTCGCCCGAGCCGACCAGCGCGACGGCCTGGCCGGTCCGAGCCTGCTCCACCGCCGTGCGGGCGCGCTCCTCCTCCTGCCCGAGCCCAGTGGCCAGCACCCGGGTTCCCGGGCGCAGCAGGTCGCGCACCTGGTCCACGTACTGGTCCAGGCCCACCACGACCGAGGCGCGGCGCAGCTCGGCGCGGGCCCGCTCGGGCAGCAGGTCGCGGGCGCCGGGGCCGAGCCCGATCACGGCCAGGCGACCGCGCGGGCGGTGCCGGGCGATTGCCGCGGTTGCCATCGCCGAGGCGAGCTTGGGCACGAGCAGCTCGCCATGGACTCTCCGGCCGGGTCGGCCGGGCTCGGCGCCGAGCAGGGCGGCGGCCTCGCTGACGCTGGGGGTGCCGACCGCCGCGCGGACCACCTCGCTGGGGTTGGGGACCTGCACGGCGGCCAGCTCCGCGGCGGGCCAGGTGACCAGCGGCACCCCGAGTGCGGCGGCGGCCTCCAGCAGCCCGGTCTCGTCGGCCTTCACCTCGGCGGTGGCCAGGGCCCGCACCGAGGCCCGGGACAGCCGTGCCCCGGCCAGCACCTGCTCGATCAGGCCCACCGCCTCGGCGGCGTCGACGCCGCGGCTGGCCCCGACGCCGACGACGAGCGTGGCCGGGCGCAGCACCGCGGTGGGCAGCCCTCTCCCGGTGGGGTCCTCGACGCCGGCCAGGTCGTCCACCCGCAGCACCGCGACCGGGTGCTCGTGGTCCTCGCTGACGTTGCGCGGCAACGCCGGCAGCGGGTGGGTGACGGTGGACACGAGCAGCACCGGGTCGCCGTCCAAGATGGCGCGGCTGACCGCCGCTACCGCGCCCTCCACCGGCAGGCCGAGGGTGTCCAGGCCGGGCACGTCGACGGCGTCTGTGGCGGTGGTGACCACCGGCTGCGCGCCGAGCACCTCGCCGACCTCCACGGCCAGCGCGTTCGCACCGGCGTGCCCGCCCACCAGGGCGACCGCGAACCGGGCCGCCTCGTCCACGGCGACCACGGGCGGGTCGCTGCGCTTGTCCTGCAGCAGAGGGGCGAGCAGCCGGACGGCCGCGCCGGTGGCGAGGAACGCCACCACCTCGTCGGCCTCGGCCCAGGCCCGCGCCAGCGAGTCGGCCACCGAGCCGGCGTCCACCAGCGCGGCGCGTCCCGGCCAGGCAGCCTCGAGGGCCCTGGCGTGCTGGCGCCCGGCTGCCGTGGCTGCGATCAGCGCGGTGCGGGTCACGCTCGTTCTCCTTGTCCCGTCGACTGATCTCCTTCGTCCAGCTCGCCGTGCAGGACGACGACGGGGTTGGTGGCGGCCAGCCGGACCGAGCCGCCGGGCAGATCGGCGAGCCGGGCGGCGCAGAGCTGCACCCCGTCGGTGCGGTAGCCGGCCGCGCGCAGCAGGGCGAGGGCCGGTCCGACCCGGTCCAGCGCCGCGAGAGCCACGACGACGCGGATCGCCTTCCGGTCCGCGGTGCCCGGGTCGGCCAGGGCGGCGAGCACGTCGAGCCCGCCGCCCCCGACGAACACCGCGTCCGGGGTGGGCAGTCCGGCGAGCTCGGCCAACGCGCCGGGCGCCTCGCCCGGGAGCACCCGCACGTGCACCGCGTGTGCCGCTGCGTTGGCCCGGATCCGCTTGCACTGCTCGGGGTTCCGTTCGACGGCCACCACGGCCGCCCCGAGGCGCGCCGCCTCGACGGCCACCGACCCGCTGCCGGCTCCGACGTCCCAGACCCAGGTGCCCGGGGCCGGTCCGAGCCGGGCCAGGGTCCAGGCCCGGACCTCGGCCTTGGTCACCATGCCGTCCCGGTGGGCGAAGGCGTCCTCGGGCAGGGCCCACGGCCCCCGGGACGGCGGCCCGGCCAGCCGGGAGGGCCCCTCGTCCGACCACGCCGGAATGGGTGGTGGGTCCACCACGACGACGTTGGGCTGGCGCCACGGCCCGGCGCCGATGTCCTCCGCGAGCAGGTCGTGCACCTGCTCGTCGGGGTGGCCGAGCCGCTCGGCCACCAGCACCCGCGAGCCCGGCACCGCCACAGCGGCCAGCTCCGCCGGGCCCGTGATCTCGTCGGTCAGAACCGCGCAGCGCACCCCGGAGGCGACCACCGCCAGCGCCGCGCGCGCGTCGCGACCGTGCGCGCTCACCACGCGGGCGGTGTCGTGGGGCAGGCCGGCGCGGGCGAACGCCAGCGCAACCGAGGACACCGCGGGGAGCACGGTGGGCCGCAGGCCGGCCGCGACCAGGCGGCGCACGATGCCGAAGAAGCCGGGGTCGCCGCTGGCGAGCACGACCACCGGCACCGCGGCGGCGCGGACCTCCTGCACGCCGGTCTCGAGCGGGCCGAGCACGACCCGGCGGGCCACTGCCGGGAGCAGCGCGGCCACCGCGGGGTCGGCCAGCTGCCGGGCTCCACCGACGACGACGCCGGCCCGGGCCAGCGCCCCCGCCCCGCCCGGTGGCAGGCCGGAGCCGTCCAGGCCCACGACGGTCACGTCGGACCCGGTGGTCATCGCGTGGTCAGGCATCCGCGCTCACCCCCACCCACTCCGGCCGGGTGGCGGCCACGACCTTGCTGCCGGTGAAGTCGACCATCGCGCATTCGGCGCTGATCCGGCCCTCGGTGAAGCGCACCAGCACCTCGGCCACCCGCCGGCACAGCTCGTCGCCGGCCTCCCGCAGCAGACCGGCCTTCTCCCACAGCTCGTAGGCGTGCCGGCCCGTGTTGGCCGCGGCCACCTTTCCGGACAGGTCCGCGTCACCCCCGACGTCGGCGGTGAGGCGGCCGAGAAAGCCTGTGTCCACCTTGCTGCGCGTGTAGTGGGTCATGAGGATGCCGCTGCCGAGCTTGGTCAGCTTGCCCGCCATGCCCACGAAGACGACGTGCTCGATGCCGCAGGTGAGCCCGGCCCGCAGCGCCGCGCCGGTGAAGTCGCCGACCTCGACGAAGCAGACCTCGGGCAGGTCGGGCAGCATGCGACGAGCGCCGGCCTCCGTCCGTCCGCCGGTGCACAGCACCGTGGTGCGCTCGCCCTGGGCGGCCATGACGTGCACCGCCTGCACCACGCTGGCCCGCCACGACTCGGTGCTGAACGCCCGCACGATGCCGGTGGTCCCGAGGATGGAGATGCCGCCGAGGATCCCAAGGCGAGCGTTGGTGGTCTTGCGGGCCATCATCTCGCCCTCGGGCACGCTGACCACCACGGTGACGCCGCGGCGCGCCAGGTCGATTACCTCCGACACGGAGTAGGAGATCATCCGGCGAGGGGTGTCGTTGATGGCGGGAGCGCCCACCTCCAGGCCGAGGCCAGGCTTGGTGACCACACCGACGCCCACCCCGCCCTGCAGGTCCAGGCCGGGCACGTCGCGCCAGGTGACCGTCGCGGTCAGGTGCGCGCCGTGCGTCACGTCCGGGTCGTCGCCGGCGTCCTTGACCACCACGGCCTCGGCGCGTCCGTCGGAGACCTCGCACCGGTCGACGTCGAAGCGGACCCGCTGGCCGGAGGGCAGCGAGATCTCCACCTGCGTCTGCACCTGCCCGCTGACCAGGGCCGTGGCGGCCGCCTTGGCGGCGGCGGCCGAGCAGGTGCCGGTGGTCCAGCCGGTGCGCAGCGCGCGCGGGCGGACCCTGGCGGTGCGCGGCAGGTCCGGCTCGCGCAGCGGCGGCTGCTGCGGGGGAGGGGTGCCTCCGGTCGGCGCGGTCACGGGGTGGCCGACCCCACCCGGTCCCCGTCAGCAAGGGAGTCGGACGCGTGGCGCCGGGCCCGCAGCTCGCGCCGCGCCTGGGGCTCGGCCCTGCGGAAGCCGTGGAAGTGGCCGGGGTGGTAGAGGTGCGACCGGGTGCCGCTGGCCGCGAGCGCCGGCCCGACCAGGAACAGGGTGTGCTTCCACAGCTTGTGCTGCTTCACCGTCTCCTCGAGCTCGCCCACCCTGGTGCGCACGACCAGCTCGTCCGGCCAGGTGGCCTGGTAGGCGACGACGACGGGGGTGTCCGCGGGGTAGCCCCCGGCCAGCAGCTCGGCCTGCAGCTGGCCCGACCGGGCCGCGGACAGGAAGACGGCCATGGTGGCGCCGTGCGCGGCGAACGAACGGACCGTCTCGCCTGCCGGCATCGGGGTCTTGCCGCCCTCGAGCCGGGTGAGCACCACCGACTGGGCGACCTCGGGGATGGTCAGCTCGCGCTTGGCGATGGCCGCCACCGCGGTGAACGCGGAGACCCCCGGCACGACCTCGACCTCGAGGCCGAGCTCCTCGGCCCGGTCGAGCTGCTCCTGCACCGCGCCCCACAGGGACGGGTCGCCGGAGTGGATGCGGGCCACCACCAGCCGCTCGCGGGCCGCCCGTTCGTAGAGCGGGAGCACGCCCTCCATCGGCAGCTGCGAGCTGTCCACCACCTCCGCGCCGGGGCGCACGTGGGCCAGGACGTCCTCGTGGACCAGGCTGGCCGCCCACACCACGACGTCGGCCTCGCCGATGGCGCGCACCGCGCGCAGTGTGAGCAGGTCGGCCGCCCCCGGGCCCGCGCCCACGAACCAGACCTTGCCGCGCGCGCGGCCGGTGCTCGCCGTGCTGCTGGTCAGTTGGCTGCTGCTCATCCGAGCTTCCCTCCGCGAGCGCCGCGGCCGGTGGCCGGGACGAGGAGCGTGGACAGGTAGGGCTGCGTGCCGACCGCCTGGGCGGCGGGGAGGACGGTTTCCCCGGGCAGGCCGAGGTCGCGGCCGAGCACGGCGCCCTCGAGCCGGCCGGCGGCGGCCAGCAGGTCGGTGAGCTCGCGGCCCCGCCGTCCGCCCTTGTAGGCGACCACGGTCCCCGGCCGGGCCAGCGCCGCGGCCAGCTCCTCGTCGCCGGCGGTGGCCGGGACCAGGGTGAGGGTCTCGGTGCCCTCGCACAGCCAGGTGCCCGAGGCGGCGGCCAGCGCCTGCATCGCGGTGATGCCGGGGACGGTGCGGACCTCCACGTCCGGACGGCGCGCGCGCACCCCCGACGCGAGGTAGGTGAAGGTGGAGTAGACGTTCGGGTCGCCGATGGTGGCGAAGGCCACGAGGCGGGCGCCGCCGGCGAAGGCAGCAACCACCTCGTCGGCGGCGTCGTCCCAAGCGGCCTCGCGGGCGGCGGTCACCCCGCGCCGCTCGGACAGCTCGAAGGAGCAGCGGCGCAGCCGTGAGCCGTCGGAGAGGTGCGCCCGCACCGTGGCCTCCGCCCGGCCGACCGTGCTCTCTCCGGACCCGGCCATGGCCGGCAAGAGCACCAGGTCGGCCTCGCGCAGCACGCGGACCGCCTTCACCGTCACCAGCTCGGGATCGCCCGGTCCCACACCGACGCCAACGAGCCGTCGGAGGTGCTGCGCTCCATCGCTGGCGGTCATGCGCAGGCCTCGACGAAGCGGCGGGCCGCGTGCGGCGTGCCGGCCCAGTGGGCGTGCAGGTAGGAGGCGTGCAGCCGGGGGCCGGTGAACCCGTGACCAGTGTCGTCCCAGCTCCAGGCCGGCACCTCTCCGGCGGCGGGATCGGTGGCGGTGCGGTGGAACTCGTGCCCGCGGACCACCTCACCCTCCGCGGCCACCAGGGTCGTCGTCGGGGCGACGGCCTCCCGGTAGCCCAGTCGCAACGCGGGGGTCATCCGCGCCGTGGCGTCGATTCGACCGACCATCGGGTGCCCGTCGAGCTCGCGGCACAGGTACAGCAGCCCGGCGCACTCGGCGTGCATCGGGCCGTCGAAGTCGCGCAGCTGCGCCAGCATCGCGGTGTTGGCGGCCAGCGCCTCGGCGTGCACCTCCGGGAAGCCGCCGCCGAGCACGACCCCGCGGGCGCCGGCCGGCAGCGCGCTGTCGTGCAGCGGGTCGAAGCGGACGACCCTGGCGCCCGCCGCGGCGAGCAGCTCCTCGGACTCGGCGTAGGAGAAACTGAAGGCGGCGCCGCCGGCGACGGCGACCACCGGCTGCGTCCCGGTCTCGCCGCCCACTTCGGCTGCCGGGTCCCAGGCTTCCGCCTCGAGCGGTGGGGCGGTGCGGGCCAGCGCGAGCACCCCGTCCAGGTCCAGGGTGCCCTCCACCAGACCGGCCAGCGCGCTCACCGTCGCCACCGCCTCCGGGGAGCGCTCGGCCACCGGGACTAGCCCGAGGTGCCGGCTGGGGGTGGCGACCTGCTCGGCGCGGGAGACCGCGCCGAGCACCGGCACGCCGACCTCGGCCAGGGCCTCGCGCAGCAGCGACTCGTGCCGGGCGGAGCCGACCCGGTTGAGCACGACCCCGCCCACCCGCACCCGCGGGTCGAAGGCGGCCAGCCCGAGCACGGTGGCTGCGGCGGTTCGTCCCTGCGCGGTCGTGTCGAGGACGAGCAGCACCGGTGCGTCGAGCAGACGGGCGACGTGGGCGGTGCTGGCGAAGTCCTTGCGTCCCACCGCGCCGTCGTGCAGTCCCATGACGCCCTCGACCACAGCCACGTCGGCCGGGCGCGGGACGAGCGCGCCGTGCAGCATGAGCGGTGCGATCCGGTGCTGGCCGACCAGCCACGGGTCGAGGTTGCGTCCGGCACGGCCGGCGGCCAGGGCGTGGTAGCCGGGGTCGATGTAGTCCGGCCCGACCTTGTGCGGGCTCACGGCCAGGCCGCGCGCGGTGAGCGCAGCGACGAGCCCGGTGGCGACAGTGGTCTTGCCGTGCCCGCTGGCCGGGGCGGCCACGACGACGCGGGGGAGCTCGGTGCTCACCACTCGATGCCCTTCTGGCCCTTCTGGCCGGCGTCCATCGGGTGCTTGACCTTGGTGGTCTCCAGGACGAGGTCAGCGGCCTCGATCAGCCGGGGGTCGGCGCCGCGACCGGTGATGACGACGTGCTGGTGGCCGGGGCGCTCGCGCAGCGTGGCGACCACGTCGTCGACGTCGACCCAGCCCCACGTCATGGGATAGGTGAACTCGTCCAGGACGAGCATCCCGTAGGTCTGCGCGGCCAGGTCGCGCTTCACCTGACGCCAGCCCTCCAGCGCGTTGGCGGCGTGGTCCTCGGCGTCGCCCTGCTTTCGCGTCCAGGACCAGCCCTCGCCCATCTTGTGCCAGGCCACCGGCGCGCCCTGGCCGGTGCGCGCGTGCACCTCGTCCAGCGCCCAGAAAGCGGACTCCTCGCCCACCTTCCACTTGGCGCTCTTCACGAACTGGAACACGCCCAGCGGCACGCCGGCGTTCCAGGCACGCAGCGCCAGACCGAACGCGGCGGTGGACTTGCCCTTCATCACGCCCGTGTGCACGACCAGCAGGGGACGGTTGCGGCGCTGGCGGGTGGTGAGGCCGTCATCGGGGACGGCGGCGGGCTGGCCCTGGGGCATCAGGCGGCGCTCCTCGTCTGCGGGGTGCGGGCGCGCACGAGGTCGCGCAGCGGATCGGCGGCGAGCTGCTCGAGCGGGAGGTGCTCGGCGTCGAGGTGGGCGGCGAGCACCCCGGCCAGCCCGAGGCGCACCGGCCCGGTCTCGCAGTCCACGACCACGGCGCTCAGGCGCGCATGAGCCCGGCGCAGCGCGACGGCCGCGGCCAGGGCACGGGCGCGGGCGTCGGGTCCGGCGGTGGCCCGCCCGTCGGTGACCAGCACGAGCAGCGGCCGGCGCCGCGGGTCGCGCAGCGCCTCGGTGCGCAGCACGGTCGCGACCCGGGACAGGCCCTCGGCCAGCGGGGTGCGGCCCCCGGTGCGGACCTGCTGAAGGCGCGGTACGGCCGCTTCCACCGACGACGTCGGCGGCAGCACGAGCTCGGCGCCTGTGCCGCGGAAGGTCACCAGTCCCACCTTGTCCCGGCGCTGGTAGGCGTCGCGCAACAGTGCCAGCGCCGCGCCCTTCACCGCCGCGACCCGGTCCCGGGCACCCATCGAGCCACTGGCATCGACCGCCAGCAGCACGAGATTCCCCTCCCTGCCCTCGCGAACGGCGACCCGAAGGTCCCGTGGCGCCAGCAGCAAGGGCCCACCGCGGCGGCCGCGCCGGTGCTGCGCGGGCGCGGCGGCTCGCAGAGTGGCGGGCAGGTGCAGCGGCCCGGACTGGGTGCCGGGGCGGCGCGAGCCGGTGGTCCGCCCGGTGCTGCTGCTGCGGGCGCGTGAGCGGCGTCCGGGTGCCCCCTCGCCGACGCCGCGGGCGCTCAGCGCGCGGGCCCGCAGGCCCTCGCGCGCGCCAACCGGCTCTCCGCCCGGAGCGGCCTGGGGTCCGGCGTCACCTTCGCGCGGCTCGCCGGCACCGGCCTCGGGGCGCTTCTCCGAGGGTCCGTCCGAGGCGGAGGGCGGCGCGCCTCCGCCGCCGTCGTCGTCGGGTCCCCGGTCGTCGTCCGGACGGTGCGGGTCCTCGTCGTCCGGCTCCGGCGGGTCGGCCTCGGCGGCCCGGCGCAGCGCCTCGTCCAGCGCCTGCTCGTCCAGTCCGGGGGCGTCGAAGGGGTCGCGGCGGCGGCGGTGCGGCAGCGCCAGACGGGCCGCCGCGCGGACGTCCTCCGCCCCCACGGTGGTGCGGCCGTGCCAGGCGGCGTGCGCGACGGCGGTGCGCGCGGTCACGATGTCCGCTCGCAGCCCGTCGACGTCGAACGCGGCGCACACCTCGGCGATCTGCCGCAGCGCGCCGTCCGGCAGCTGCACCTCGGGCAGCAGCCCCTGCGCGCGGGCGACCCGGTCGACGAGCGCGCGCTCGTCTGCGGCGAAGCGGGCCGCGAACGCCTGCGGGTCGGCGTCGGCGGCCAGCCGGCGGCGGACCACCTCGGCCCGCTGCGCCGGCTCGCGGGTGGCGGCCACCTCCACGGCCAGCCCGAAGCGGTCGAGCAGCTGCGGGCGCAGCTCGCCCTCCTCCGGGTTCATCGTGCCCACGAGCAGGAACCGGGCCGGGTGGCTCACCGAGACGCCCTCGCGCTCGACGTGGGCGCGGCCGGTGGCCGCGGCGTCCAGGAGCAGGTCGACGAGGTGGTCGTGCAGCAGGTTCACCTCGTCCACGTAGAGGATCCCGCGGTGCGCGGCCGCCAGGAGCCCCGGCTCGTAGGCGCGCTCGCCGTGCCCGAGGGCGCGCTCGAGGTCCAGCGAGCCGACCACCCGGTCCTCGGCGGCGCCCACCGGCAGCTCCACCAGCCGGGCCGGCCGGGTCGCCGCGGCCGGGTGGTCGTGCGGCCCGTCCGGGCAGCCCGGGTCCGGCGCGACCGGGTCGCAGGAGAAGCGGCAGGCGGGGACGACGTCGACGGCAGGCAGCAGCGCGGCCAGCGCCCGCACGGCCGTGCTCTTGGCGGTGCCCTTCTCGCCGCGCACGAGCACGCCGCCGATCTGCGGGCTGACGGCGTTGAGCAGCAGAGCCAGGCGCAGGTCGTCCATGCCCAGCACGGCGCTGAACGGGAAGCCGCTCACTGCTGGGACCCCCGCTCCTCCAGGTCGCCCTCGCTGTCCAGATAGGCCTCGCGCAGCGCGGCCAGGGTCTCCGGGCGAGGCTCTGCCCACAGGCCGCGCTCGGCGGCCTCCAGCAGGCGTTCGGCGATTCCCCGCAGCGCCCACGGGTTCGAGCGCTCCAGGAACGCGCGCACGCCCTCGTCCCGCACGTAGGACTCCGCGAGCTGCTCGTACATCCAGTCGTCGACCACGCCTGCGGTGGCGTCGTAGCCGAACAGGTAGTCCACCGTGGCCGCCAGCTCGAACGCCCCCTTGTAGCCGTGCCGCTGCATCGCCGAGATCCACCGCGGGTTGACCACCCGCGCGCGGAACACCCGCCGGGTCTCCTCGGCCAGGCTGCGGGTGCGCACGTCGTGCGGCATCGCGCTGTCGCCCACGTAGGCAAGCGGGGAGGCGCCGGTGAGGTGGCGGACGGTGGCCACCATCCCGCCGTGGTACTGGAAGTAGTCGTCGGAGTCGACGATGTCGTGCTCGCGGGTGTCCTGGTTCTTGACCGCCACGCTCATCCGGGCGAAAACCCTTTCCATGTCCTGGCGGGCCGGCGCCCCGTCCAGCCCCCGGCCGTAGGCGTAGCCGCCCCACACCGCGTAGACCTCCGCCAGGTCGGCGTCGTCGCGCCAGGTGCGGGCGTCCACCAGCGGCAGGAGCCCGGCGCCGTAGGCGCCCGGCTTGGAGCCGAAGATCCTTGCTGTGGCACGCCTCTCGTCGCCGTGCTCGGCGAGGTCGGCGCGCACGTGCCGGGCCAGGAAGTTCTCCTCGTCGCCCTCCTCGAGCGCGGCCACCGCGCGCACCGCGTCGTCGAGCAGGGTGACGACGTGGGGGAAGGCGTCGCGGAAGAAGCCGGAGATGCGCACGATGACGTCGACCCGGGGCCGGCCGAGCTCGGGCAGCGGCACCACCTCGAAGCCAGTGACCCGCCGGGAGCGGTCGTCCCACACCGGCCGGCAGCCCAGCAGCGCGAGGACCTCGGCGACGTCGTCGCCCTGCGTGCGCATCGCGCTGGTGCCCCACACCGTGAGCCCCACCGACGCCGGGTAGGAGCCGGTGTCGTCCAGGTGACGGGCCAGCAGGGAGTCGGCGAGCGCCTGCCCCACCGTCCATGCGTTGCGCGAGGGGACCGCCTTCGGGTCCACGCTGTAGAAGTTCCGGCCGGTGGGCAGGACGTCGACCAGGCCGCGGGTCGGGGAGCCGGACGGGCCCGGCGGCACGAACCGGCCGTCGAGCGCGGCCAGCACGTGGTCGATCTCGTCGCTGGTGCGGGCCAGGCGAGTCACCACCTCGGCGGCGGCGAAGCGCAGTGTCTCGGCCACCAGCTCGTCGGGCCCCCCGCACACCTCCTCGACCACCGCGTCGGCCTTGGCCGGGTCCCAGTCCAGGGTCTCCATGCCCAGCGCGAGCCGTCGGGCCAGGCCCTCGAGCAGGTCGATGGCGTCGGCGCCGGTGACCGCCGGGCCGTCGACCAGGGCGGTGAGCGTGGCCGGCACCGTGATCCGCGCCCCCGGCTCGGCCAGCAGCGCCTGCTCGTCCAGCCCATGAGCGGCGGCCAGCGACTGGCGCAGGCCGGGCAGCGCGACCCGCCCGCCCCACACCTGCGGGGCCCGCAGCACCGCCAGGACCAGGTTGACCCGGGACTCGTCGACAGGTCCCTCGCCGAGGATGTGCAGCCCGTCGCGTATCTGCACGTCCTTGACCTCGCACAGGTAGCCGTCCAGGTGCAGCACGAAGTCGTCGAAGTCGTCGTCTCCGGGCATGTCCTCCTGGTGCAGGTCGTGGTGCAGCTGCGCCTGGCGCACCAGCTCCCACACCTGGGCGCGCACCACCGGCACCTTGGCCGGGTCCAAGGCGAGCACGGTGGCGTACTCGTCGAGCAGCTGCTCGAGCCGGGCCAGGTCGCCGTAGGTCTCCGCCCGCGCCATCGGCGGCACCAGGTGGTCCACCACGGTGGCGTGCGCGCGGCGCTTGGCCTGCGTGCCCTCGCCGGGGTCGTTCACGATGAACGGGTAGACCAGCGGCAGGTCGCCCATCGCGACGTCCGGGGCGCACCCGTCCGACAACCCGAGTCCCTTGCCGGGCAACCACTCCAGCGTCCCGTGCTTGCCCAGGTGCACCACCGCGTGCGCGCCGAAGCCGCCGTCGTCGGGAGCGTGCTGGAGCCACAGGTAGGCGGCCAGGTAGTGGTGGCTGGGCGGCAGGTCCGGGTCGTGGTAGATCGCCACCGGGTTCTCCCCGAACCCGCGCGGCGGCTGGATCATCAGCATCACCGACCCCAGCCGCAGCCCGGCCAGCACGATGTCCTGCCCGTCGACGTAGAGGGTGCCGGGCGGCTCGCCCCAGTGCCGGAGGATCGCGTCCTGCAGGGGCTGCGGAAGGGCTTGGAACCAGCGGCGGTAAACCGCGAGCGGCACCCGGGCGGGGGCGGCGCCGAGCTGCTCCTCGGTGAGCCACTCGACGTCGTGGCCGCCGGCCGCGATGAGCGCGTGCACCAGGGCGTCGCCGTCCTCGTAGGCTTCCGCCGGGCCGACGTCGTAGCCGGCCTCGCCGAGCGCGGCCAGCAGCCGCACCGCCGAGGCGGGGGTGTCCAGACCGACGGCGTTGCCCACCCGCGAGTGCTTGGTCGGATAGCTGGACAGCACCAGGGCCAGCCGGCGCTGCGCCGGCGGCACGTGCCGCAGCCGGGCGTGCGCCACCGCGAGCCCGGCCACCCGCCGAGCGCGCTCAGCGTCGGCGACGTAGGTGGCCAACCCGTCGGGATCGGTCTGCTTGAAGGAGAACGGGACCGTGACCAGGCGACCGTCGAACTCGGGGATGGCCACCTGCATCGCGGCGTCCAGGGGGGAGATGCCAGCGTCGGAGGACGCCCACTGCTCCCGTGTGCTGGTCAGGCACAGGCCCTGCAGCACCGGGACGTCCAGTGCCGCCAGGGCGCCGACGTCCCACGCATCCTCCACGCCCCCGGCGGAGGCGTCGGCGGCCACGCTGCCGCCTGCGGCCAGCACGGTGACGACGAGCGCGTCACACCGGCGCAGGGACTCCAGCAGTGCCGCGGCATCTGAGTCGTTGGTCACGTCCAGGCCGCGCAGCGAGCCGCAGAACACCGGCAGCGCGTTGGCGCCGCAGGCCTCGACCTGGTCGGCCAGCACGTCGACGAAACCGGTGTTCCCGGACAGTGCGTGCGCGCGGTAGAAGACGATGCCGACCGTCGGCCGGGCGGGGTCGAGGCGGCCTTCTCCGTGCCCGCCCCACGCGGGAGTCGGGTGCGGGGGCTCGAATCCCTCACCGGTGAGCAGCACGGTGTCGGACAGGAACCGGGCCAGCTCGGCGAGGTTGGTCGCGCCACCCTCGACCAGGTAGCCCAGCGCGTCCGCCGCGACGCCAGCGGGCACGGTGGACAGCGCCATCAGTGCGGCGTCGGGCACGGCCTCCCCGCCGAGCACGACCGCGGGCACCCCCGAGGCGAGCACCGCGTCCAGTCCCTCGGGCCAGGCCGGGCGTCCGCCGAGCAGACGGACCACCGCCACCGACACACCGTCGAGCAGTGCGGGCACGGCCTCGGCGGCGGTGCGGGCCGGGTTGGCGGTGCGCCAGCCGCTGCCGCTGGCACGCGCGGCGAGCAGGTCGGTGTCCGCGGTCGACACCAGCAGAGGGAGCACCTGCCGATTCTGCGGACCGTCGCTGAAGGGGGTGCTCATGCGGGGGCTCCCGGGGGGACGAAGGGCAGGCCCGGCGTGGGCCCCTGCTCGATCAGCCGTTCCACAGCCGCGGTGTCCAGGGAGTCGGCGACCAGGTCTCCCAGGCGGTCCAGGTGCGCGGCGCGGATGTCGGCCAGGCACGTGTCCGGGGCGGGCTCGAACGCCCGGCCGGCCTGCGCCGCCACCGCGCGCAGGAAGGCGCGCCGGAAGCCGTCGCTCTCCCACGCCCCGTGCCAGGTGGTGCCCCAGGCAGCGCCCGAGCGCACGCCGTCCAGGAACGGCTCTGCGCCGGCATCGACGTGCGCCCGGCCGTGGTGGATCTCGTACGCGGTGGTCACCGGCTGGCCGAGCGCCGAACCGGTCGGATTGCCGAGCACCTTGTCCGGCTCGAAGGCGACGTCGACCGGCAGCAGCCCGAGCCCGGCGACGGTGCCGGCCCGGGACTCGACCTCGTCGGTGATCGAGCGGGCCAGCATCTGGTATCCGCCGCAGATCCCCACGACCGGCCGACCGGCGGCCGCCCGAGCCAGCACCGCGTCAGCCAGGCCCTGTGCGCGCAGCCAGGCGAGGTCGTGCACGGTGGCCCGGGTTCCCGGCAGCAGCACGAGATCCGCCTCGTGCACCTCGGCCGGCGAGGTGGTCCAGCGCACGAGGACACCGGGCTCGGCGGCGAGGGCGTCGACGTCGGTGGCGTTGCTGGTGCGCGGCAGCCGGACGGCCGCGACCCGCAGCACCTCGTCCCCGTGCGGGGGTCCGGGCACGGCGACGCCGGCGCCGAGGCCAAGGCTGTCCTCGACGTCGAAGGCCAGGTTCTCCAGCCACGGAACGGTTCCGAGGGTGGGACGACCGGTGAGCTGCTCGAGCATGGTCAGACCCGGTTCGAGCAGGCGCGGGTCGCCGCGGAACTTGTTGACCACGAAGCCGCTGACCAGTGACTGGTCCTTCTCGCTCAAGAGCGCGAGGGTGCCGAACAGCGAGGGGAAGAGACCGCCGCGGTCGATGTCGCCGACGACGACGACCGGAAGACCGCGGGCCTCGGCCAAGGCCATGTTGGCGATGTCGGTGGCTCGAAGATTGATCTCGGTAGGGGACCCAGCACCCTCGCAGACGACGACGTCGAAGCGGGCGGCCAACTCGTCGAAGGCGTCCAGGGCGGCCTGTCGCAGCACCGGCTTGAGCTGTCGGTAGGAGATCGCGCTCACCTCGGTGAGCGGGCGGCCTCTGAGCAGCACGTGGCTCTGCCGGTCGCCGCCGGGCTTGAGCAGCACCGGGTTCATCGCCGCTTCGGGAGCCAGCCCGCAGGCGGCAGCCTGCACAGCCTGCGCCCGGCCGATCTCGCGGCCGTCCGCGGTGACCGCGCTGTTGTTGCTCATGTTCTGCGCCTTGAACGGAGCGACCTTGACCCCGTTGCGGCGCAGCCAGCGGCAGATTCCCGCGGTGAGCACGGACTTGCCGGCGTCGCTGGTCGACCCGGCTACCAGCAGGGAGCCCCTCACCGTCGCACCGCCCTGGACAGGGCCGCGCGCAGAGCGCCGCCCAGCAGAACGCTGGCGGGCAGCGCCGCCCACGACACCGCGGCGCTCAGCCTCGCCGCGCGGTTCACCGTGCCCGGACCCGGGGCGGGGCCGTCGCCGAGCACGGGCCGGTCCTCCACCCGGGAGCCGTAGACGTTCCGGCCGCCCAGCCGGACGCCGAGCGCGCCGGCGAAGGCCGCCTCGCACTGGCCCGAGTTCGGGCTGGGGTGCTTTCGACCGTCACGGCGCCACACCCGCCCTGCGCCGCGTGCGTCGCCGCCGGTGAGCGGCGCGACGGCGACCACCAGCAGCGCGGTGAGCCGAGAGGGCAGCAGGTTCGCGACGTCGTCCAGCCGCGCGGCGGCCCAGCCGAACCGCAGGTAGCGCGGGGTTCGATGTCCGACCATCGCGTCCAAGGTGTTGACCGTTCGGTAGGCGACCACGCCGGGCGCTCCGAGGAGTGCGCCCCACAGCAACGGACCGACGACGGCGTCGGAGGTGTTCTCAGCGACGGACTCCACGGCTGCCCTCCGCAGCCCCGCCTCGTCCAGCACTGCGGGGTCCCGGCCGCACAGGGTGGGGAGCAGGGCGCGGGCGTCGTCGAGGCGGCCCGCGCGCAGGGCGTCGTCGAGCGCGAGAGCGGCGCGGCGCAGGCTGCGACCACCGACCGCTGCCCAGCAGGCAGCGCCGAGCAGGAGGGAGCGCATGCCTGGCGAGACCATCCGCTCTGCTCGCGAGGACAGCACGACGGCCGGAGCGGCCACGGCGGCCACATGAAGCATGCCAGCGACGCGCCGGTCGGCCCAGAGCACCTGCTCGAGTCGAGCAGCGAATGTCCCCAGCCCCGCGACAGGGTGCAGCCGCTGCGGGTCGCCGAAGAGAGTGTCGGCGGCCAGACCCGAACCGAGACCGAGCAGGGCTCGAAGAGCCGACGGCATGATGAGGCCGCCGGCCGGAGCCCCGAATTCAGGGGTGGGTCGAGCCGCGTCCGAAGACGCCACCAGCTAAAGCAGGGGGCGCAGTCTTGGTGGTGAGCTCGTGCAGGGGTGCGTCATCTCAGGCCTCCCGGGTTTCCTCGCCCAGAGTTCTCCTTACGATGACGGCCGAAGTGTCCTGGCTCCCGGATCAGTGCTCGCCCCCGGCCTTCCAACCGCACGAGGCGGCCGTGGCGCGCGAGGGGGGTCTGCTCCCCGGTGACAGTGGCGGGACCGCGCCGGATTCTCACCGGTCTTCCTTCACTGCCGTCGGGGCGAAGACAACCACAACTACGTGCGGACGGGCAATGCCGACCCACCCGCGCATGGTGAGACCTTCCGTCTGCTCCGCACCGGTCTCCGGCAGACTCCTCACGTGGTCATACCGGCGCCCTTCCACGCGCCCCCGCGCTTCGGACGGCGTCTGCGAGGGCGGCTGTCCTGGTGCTCGATCACCGTCGTGCTGTCCTTGACGGTCTCGTGCTCGCCGTCCGGCCGACTGTCTGTCGGCAGCGCGCCGCAGCCGTCCCTGCCCACCCAGGGCGCTCCGGCGGGGTCTCGCCAGCGTCCCGTCCGCCCGATCCCGTCCTCGACGGCTCCGTCGCCGACTGGAGCGCCCCGCCGCATCGTCCTGGCACCACCTGCGCATGCGGTGGTCGACTATCAGCTCGGCGGGGCGTACCCGCCTGACCCCGCGGTGCAGGTGATCGACCGTGACAGCGCCGCGCGCGCGATACCCGGCCGCTACAACATCTGCTACGTGAACGCCTTCCAGACACAGCCGGACGAGGACGCCACGTGGGAGCGGGAGCGTGCCGGGTTGCTGCTGCGGGGCCCGGACGGGCGGTTCGTGGATGACCCGGACTGGCCGGGAGAGCACCTGCTCGACACCTCCAGCGGGCACCAGCGCGCCGCGCTGCTCGCGGTGCTGGCCCCCGTGTTCGCGCGTTGCGCCAGCGCGGGGTTCCAGGCTGTGGAGGCCGACAATCTCGACTCCTACACCCGCAGCCATGGTCTCCTGAGCGCCGACGACAACCTGGCGATGGCGAGGCTCCTGATCTCATCCGCGCACTCGCAGGGTCTCGCCATCGGTCAGAAGAACGGCCCCGATCTGGCGGAGCAGAGCCGCGCGCTCGGATTCGACTTCGCCGTCGCCGAGGAGTGCCAGGTGTACGACGAGTGCGACAGCTACACGAGCGTGTACGGCACGGAGGTCATCGAGATCGAGTACACCGACAACGGGCTGGACTCGTTCGAGACCGCCTGCCGGGCCCGCGGCTCCCGCATCTCACTGCTGCTGCGCGACCGCCAGGTGGTGCCCCGAGGCAAACCCGGCTATGTGGACCAGCGCTGCGGCCAGGCATGACGGAACGGCACGACGATGTGCCACTGCGTGCATGTCTGGGGCTGCCGGCCTTGTCGTCCGGTGCAAGCGCTACTGCTGCGAGCCTTCGCCGGATGTGAGGCGGAGCCAGGCCTGCCATTTGGTCAGGATTGCCGCCACCGCATTCGTCTCGGCCACGTCGTCCCGTCGGATTGTCTTCGCGGCGATGCCCGCTGGCGTGCCCTCGTCGTCTCGGAGAAGTTCCCCTTGACTCCTCAGCGTCCGGTCATCCCCGCCGCCCGCAAGACCTGATCAACCGTCTGCACAAGCGGGGGCAGCGGATTCTTCCCGCCGGTGGGGCCGTGCGGACACGTCCGCGTCCGGACTACCCGGCACACGACAGCACCAGACGGCACTGGATGGGCGCGCCCGGCAGGGATCGAACCTGCGACCGTCGGATTAGAAGATGAACCAGACCCGTGACGGGGCGTCCGCCGCGGTCCGGTTGATGCTGTTCCCGCAGGTCGCGTCCATGATCACGTTCCAGCTGGTCCGACCCGTGCTGACGCGTGCCGGGCTGTTCGTCCCCACATTGGCCCCACAATGATCTTGACCCTCGCCCAGATGGGGGGTGAGTTGGTCTGCTGTGGGCTGGCGCGCCGGGACGCCTGGGGGAGGAGCGTCCGGGATCGGCTAGCGATAGCAGTTACTGGTACTGTTATCACTATCGGAGGGACTGATAAGGAAGAGGAGGGATCTTGTCGCCTTCCTCACGCCGTGCATCGTGGCCCCCGGTCGAGTACGAGCAACTGTCCTGGACCAGTCGCTACGAGCCGGGCACCGCCGCGCGCACCGAGATGCGCCGGCACTCCGGCCCGTACCAGGCGGCCATCGTTCCGCCGATCGCGGCCCTCGAGGTTCCATTGCCTGCCGCAGTCGCTGCTGCCGCCACGGACGCGGCCGCCGAGATCGCCCGCTTCGACCAAGAGGTCGGCGCGGACATCGCCCCGTTCGCCGCCATCCTGCTGCGCTCGGAGTCGGCGGCCAGTTCCCAGATCGAGAACCTCACCGCCTCAGCGCGGGCGATCGCCGAAGCCGCCCTCACCGACGGCAGCGGGCGGACAAACGCCGCCCAGGTCCTGGCGAACACTCGCGCGATGACCGCCGCGATCGACCTGGCTGACGCGCTCACCGGCGAGGCGATCCTGAGCATGCACGAGGCGCTCCTACGCCCTCATCACCCGGAGATCGCCGGGAAGTGGCGCGAGGAGCAGGTATGGATCGGCGGGGGACGCCTCGGCCCGCACCAGGCCATGTTCGTCCCGCCCGCCCACCATCGGGTCCCCGCCGGGATCGACGACCTCGTCGCCTTCATGCGCCGCGACGACATCCCCGCGCTCATCCACGCCGCCATCGCGCACGCCCAGTTCGAGACCATCCACCCGTTCCCTGACGGCAACGGCCGCACCGGCCGAGCCCTGCTGCACGCCATGCTGCGCGGGAAGGGCCTGACCCGAGCTGTCACCGTCCCGGTCTCGGCAGGTCTGCTCGTCGACGTCGAGGCCTACTTCACCGCCTTGACCGACTACCGGGCCGGGGACCCCGCCCCGATCGTCGACCTGCTCGCGGCAGCCTCGTTCGCGGCGATCGCGAACGGCCGCACCCTCGTCGCGGACCTGCGCCAGGTCCGGGACGGCTGGGCCGGCCGGGTCCGGGTTCGCCGAAGTTCCGGATCGTGGCGGATCCTGGATGTTCTGCTGCGCCAACCGGTGGTGGACGCCCCGCTGCTGGCCCGCGAGCTGGGCATCGCGACCAGCAACGTGTACCGGCTCATCGCCCCGCTCACCGAGGCCGAAGTCCTGGTGGAGACCACCTCGAAGACCCGCGGGCGGATCTGGAGGTCCGCCGAGGTGCTCGCGGCCCTCGACGCGTTCGCCGCGCGCGCGGGCCGACGGACCCGGCCCGCTCACTGAAGCCACGCTGGCCCGGCCCTTGGAGCTAAGGGGGGAGGCGGGCGGACTACGGTCTCCATCGAATCCGGTACCGGACACCCCACATTGATCTTGCTTCAGGGTAGTTGGCGGCCTGAGTGGTGGAGGTGCGGTCTGCTGACCTGGCTCAACGCGAGCTGCGGTCCGGTTGCGAGGCCCCGCCGGGAGGTTCAAGGAGCCGCAGCTGCGGGGGGTCGGGCAGGTTGAAGCGGGATCGAAGGCGGTCGACGAGGGCGGTGACGTCGGCGTGGGCCTGCTGGATCCCTTCGGCTCCCAGTCCTTGGCTGTGGGCGGCGCGGGCGATCGATGCGGTCGCTTCGTTCTCGCGGCGTTCCACCCGGACACCGGGGCGGCGACCGGCGTCGAACCAGTAGAAAATGGTGAGTACGGCGACCGGCGCGTGGCACCACCACTCCTGCCAGGGCCCATGGCCCTTGACCCTGGTTCTTGGACACGGCGAACCCAGCACTGCTGGAGAAGCGAGATGATCCAGAGCTATGGCCAGGAAGCACTACTCGGAGGAGTTCCGCCGGCAGGCCGTCGACTTGTACGAGTCCACGCCGGGGGCCA
>JBQCHF010000079.1:0-4365 GCA_051954955.1 Motilibacteraceae bacterium | reverse complement strand
TGGGAGGACGGCGGCCGCTTCGACGGCTGGAGCGAGCACTTCTCGTTCGAGCGCTGGATGGAGTGCGCGCAGAAGGCGCTGGCCGACGAGCCGGTCGACGTCGACTGGTACACCACCCGGGAGCGCGACTACGCCGAGGTGCTGCCCTGGGACCACCTGGACTCCGGCCTGGACAAGGACTGGCTCTGGGAGGACTGGCAGGACGCGCTGGACGAGGCGCCGGTGGAGGACTGCCGCTGGACCCCCTGCTACGACTGCGGCGTCTGCCCGCAGATGGGCACCGAGATCCAGATCGGCCCGACCGGCCAGACGCTGCTGCCGCTCACCGTCCTGGGGGCGGGCCGGCAGGAGCTGGTCGGCGCCGGCAGCACGGGGGGCGCCCTCGTGGGCAGCGCCGAGCCGGGCCGGAGCGCCTGAGCGGATGCCTCGCACCCCCGAGGGGCCGCCGCCGGAGCCGGCGGTCCAGAAGCTGCGGCTGCGCTACACCAAGCGCGGCCGGCTGCGGTTCAGCTCGCACCGCGACTTCCAGCGCGCCTTCGAGCGGGCGCTGCGCCGGGCCGGGGTCCCGATGGCCTACTCGGCCGGGTTCACCCCGCACCCGAAGGTCTCCTACGCCGGGGCGGCGCCCACCGGCACCGCGAGCGAGGCGGAGTACCTTGAGCTCTCCGTCACCCAGCGGGTGGACCCCGAGCGGCTGCGGGCCGCGCTGGACGCCGCCCTGCCGCCGGGCATGGACGTCGTCGAGTGCGTCGAGGCCCCCCCGGGGGCGCTGGCCGACCGGCTGGTGGCCTCCGAGTGGGAGGTCCGGCTGCCCGGCGTCGACGACGGCACCGCCTCGGCCGCCGTGCAGCGCTTCCTCGCCGCGGGCGAGGTCCTCGTGGAGCGGCTGACCAAGAACGGGGTGCGCACGCTCGACGCGCGGGCCGAGGTGCTGCGGCTGGAGCTCGCGGCCGACCGGTCGGACACGCCGGGCGCAGAGGCTGCTCCGGCGGGCGCTGCGTCCCCTTGTGCGATACTCCACCTGGTCGTGCGGCACGCCACACCCGCCGTCCGACCCGACGACGTCCTCACCGGACTCCGCGTGGTGGCCGACCTCGCGCCGCCGGTCCCGCCCCAGGTGACCCGGCTGGCGCAGGGGCCCCTCGCGGACGACGGCGGCTCGGTGACTGACCCGCTCGAGGCGGACCGGTTGCAGACGCAGGGCGCCGCCGGCGCCTGAGGCGCGACCAGAGCCGGCTGCCACCGCAGCCGCTCGGCCTCGCTCCCCGGTGCATCCCTCGCAGGCTTCCGCCGCGGCCGGCGTCCGGTCAGCCCGGCGGTCACGACGACCCGCCGCGACGCGGCGCGGCCCCTCGCCGGGACTGGTCCCGGCGGCGGGCCCCGCGTCCGGCATGACGGGAGACACCCCGGATGCTCGACGACGAGCCCACCAGCACCCCCACCGACGACAGCGCGACCGCGCAGCGCCCCGCCAGGCGCCGCCGGGCCGCCTCCCGACCAGCCGGACCGCCGGCGGTCGAGGGGGCGGACGAGCAGAGCGCCCAGCAAACCGACCAGCCGAGCGCCGATGCGGGCGCGCCGGCCGAGCCGGCCGCGGCCGAGAAGCCCAAGCGCACCCGGCGGACCACCAAGAAGACGGCGGCCGCGCCGCCCATTGACGCAGCGGCCGCGCCGCCCAGTGCGGACGCCCCCGCGCCGGCGCCGGCCCCGGTCGTCGAGCCCGCCGCCGACGAGCCCGCCGCCGACGAGGCCGCGACCGACGAGCCCGCGGCGAAGCCCAGGCGGACCCGCACCACCAAGAAGGCCGCGGCCCGCAAGGCCGCCGCCCCGGCCGAGGAGGCCCCGGCGGAGGCCGCCCCGGCCGCCCCGGCGGCGGATGTCACCCCGTCCACGGAGGCCGCCTCGTCCGCAGACGCCGTGCCGACGGCCGCGCCCGAGCCGGCACCGGCCGCGCCGCTGGCCCCGCCCGCCGTGCTCTTCCAGCCGCCGGCGCCGACCGCGGCCCGCCCGCGCCGTCGGGCCGCCAGCCGTCCCGCCGGTCCGCCGGTGCACGTCGAGGCCCCGGCGGTGGAGACGGCCGCCGCGGCCGCTCCCGCCGCTCCGGAGGAGCAGGAGCCGGAGAGCGAGCTCTCCGCGTCGGAGCAGGCGGCGCTGGACGTGGCCGCGGCCGAGGTGGCCGAGGCCGCCCAGGCGCTGGCGCAGGAGAGCGCGGACGAGTCGGCTGCGGACCGGGCCGAGGACGAGGGCGCCGACGGTCAGAGCGCCGAGGACGAGGACACCGAGGACCGCGACGACCGGGAGGAGGGCGAGGGCGGCGAGCGTCGCCGTCGTCGCCGGCGCGGGGGCCGCGGGCGTCGGGGCCGGCGCGGCGGTGACGAGTCCGGCCGTGATGAGTCCGGCCGTGACGAGTCGGACCGCGACGCGTCGGGGGAGGCGGCTCGCGCCACGGAGTCGAACGCCGAGTCGACACCCGAGGCTCACGGTGAGGGTGAGGCTGAGGTCGAGACCGCCGAGGCCGAGGGGGAGCAGGCCGAGGACGCCGAGGACGAGGGCCGCGGCGGAACGCGTCGGCGTCGGCGTCGGCGTCGGCGCGGTGGCGGCAGCGCCGAGGGCGAGGAGGCCGAGGGCGACGACCCCGAGCGCACCGTCGTCCACGTGCGCGAGCCCCGCCGGCGCGAGCGCGGCGACCGCTCGGACCGGGGCGACCGGGGCGACCGCTCCGACGAGGTCGCCATCCCCAAGGGCTCGACCCGGCTCGAGGCCAAGAAGCAGCGCCGCCGCGAGGGCCGCGAGCAGGGCCGGCGGCGCACGCCGATCGTCTCCGAGGCCGAGTTCCTGGCCCGCCGGGAGGCCGTCGAGCGGGTCATGGTGATCCGGCAGACGGGCGAGCGCACCCAGATCGGCGTGCTCGAGGACGGCGTGCTCGTGGAGCACTACGTCAACCGCGAGCAGTCGGTGTCGATGGCCGGCAACGTCTACCTGGGCAAGGTCCAGAACGTGCTGCCCTCGATGGAGGCGGCGTTCGTCGACATCGGCAAGGGCCGCAACGCGGTGCTCTACGCCGGCGAGGTCAACTGGGACGCCGCCGGGATGGAGGGCCAGCCCAAGCGGATCGAGGTCGCCCTCAAGTCCGGCGACGCCGTCCTGGTGCAGGTCACCAAGGACCCGATCGGGCACAAGGGCGCCCGCCTGACCAGCCAGGTCAGCCTGCCCGGCCGCTACCTGGTCTACGTGCCCAACGGCTCGATGACCGGGATCAGCCGCAAGCTGCCGGACACCGAGCGCTCCCGGCTCAAGGCGATCCTCAAGAAGGTCGTCCCGGACGACGCCGGCGTCATCATCCGGACCGCCGCCGAGGGGGCCTCCGAGGAGGAGATCGCCCGCGACGTCGCGCGGCTGCAGGCGCAGTGGGAGGACATCAGCCGGAAGGCGAAGGCGGCCAACCCGCCATCGCTGCTCTACGGCGAGCCCGACCTCACCACCCGGGTGGTCCGCGACGTCTTCAACGAGGACTTCACCAAGCTCGTCGTCTCCGGCGACGAGGCCTGGGCGACGGTGCAGCCCTACGTCGAGCACGTGGCGCCCGACCTGGCCGAGCGGCTCGAGCGCTGGGAGGGCGAGCGCGACGTGTTCGCCGC
Source organism: Motilibacteraceae bacterium (assembly GCA_051954955.1). Lineage (GTDB taxonomy): Bacteria > Actinomycetota > Actinomycetes > Motilibacterales > Motilibacteraceae > JBQCHF01. The sequence continues at coordinate 727 of JBQCHF010000079.1, read as the reverse complement.
CCACCGGATCGACGAGCAGCTGGCCAAGGCGCTGGACCGCAAGGTGTGGCTGCCCAGCGGCGGCTACCTGATCATCGACAACACCGAGGCGATGACCGTCGTCGACGTCAACACCGGCAAGTTCACCGGCAAGGGCGGCAACCTCGAGGAGACGGTCACCAAGAACAACATCGAGGCGGCCGAGGAGATCGTCCGCCAGCTCCGGCTCCGCGACGTCGGCGGCATGATCGTCATCGACTTCATCGACATGGTGCTCGAGAGCAACCGCGAGCTGGTGCTGCGCCGGCTCATCGAGTGCCTGGGCCGGGACCGCACCAAGCACCAGGTGGCCGAGGTGACCTCGCTGGGGCTGGTGCAGATGACCCGCAAGCGGGTCGGCCAGGGCCTGCTGGACGCCTTCTCGCACACCTGCGAGCACTGCCACGGCCGCGGCGTCGTGGTGCAGATGGAGCCGGTGGAGAGCGGCTCGGGCAGCGGCTCCGGCAACGGCTCCGGCAACGGGGGTGGCAACGGACAGGCGAAGGTGCGGCACGTGAAGCCGATCCCGATGCCGCCGCCCAAGCCTCGGGAGACGGCCGGTGCTGAGGGAGTCGACGGTGCGGCGGCTGCCGGTGAGGCGGTCGACGCCGACGAGGTCGAGGTGGCGGCGGTGGAGGCCGCGCTGGAGCCTGCTACGGGGTCGGAGCGTGCATCGGACGCGGGATCTGCCGCGCCGGCGTCGGAGGCC
>JBQCHF010000078.1:0-10071 GCA_051954955.1 Motilibacteraceae bacterium | reverse complement strand
CGACGACCACCCGGTCGGCGGCTGTCGGACCCGAGGACGTCGACCTAGGGTCGCCATCGCGCGCACGCGCGGTCGGGGCCAGTGCGCACCAGGAGGCTCGGGGTACGTGGCAGGGACGAGCGGACCGGCGGGGGCCGGCGGCTCGGGGGCGCCGGCATCGTCCGGTCCCCTCGGTGACGCTGCTCAGCGCTCGGTGGACGGGCCGGCACGACCGGTGGCACCGGTGGCCGGCGTGGCACGCCGCGGCAGCCGTGCCGTGGCGGCGGCTGTGGGCGCCGGCGGCGCCACGGTCGCGCTGGCCGGCTCCTCGGCGGCCGCCGTCGTCGGGGTGGGGCTGGTCGCACTGGCCCAGCTCGTGCCCGGATCGATCGGCGCGGTCACCCGGGGGCCCGGCCTGGCCGCACCCCCGCCGCTCAGCCTCCCCGCGCTTCCCGCTCCCACCCGACCGGTCCAGGCGGGCCCCGGGGGCGCGGCGCGCCCGAGTGCGGCGCCGGTGATCCGCCCGGTCTCCCGGTCGGCGCCGACCACCGCGACCTCCTCCTCGACGCCGACCACCGCGCCCACCAACCCCACGGTCACCCTGCTCCCGCTGGCCGGCGGCACCCCGGAGTCCCTCCCCGGGAGCGGAGCCCGGCCGTCCCCGACCCGACCCGCCGACCAGCCGATCGCCGCACCCTCGGGCGGTGCGCAGCACGCCTCCGGCGGCCACGACCGCGGCCAGGGCAAGGACCGGGGCACCGGCCACGGCAGGGGCAAGGGCCCCGGCGGCTCGAAGCGCACGAGCACCTCCGCGCCGGCGGGTGGGTTCGTCTCCCTCTCGGTCCGCTCGACGTCCTCCTCGCCCACCGCCGCCTCCGCCTCGACGTCGGTGCTGGTCCGTTCCGCCGCCGGATCCCGGGTCGTCTCCACCGCGTCCTCGACCTCCTCCCGCGGCTCGTCCCACAGTTCCAGCTCCTCGCACGGCTCCTCCGTGGCCGCAGCACGGGTCACCGAAGACCAGGGCCGGCCGGCGGCCGAGCGCCGCGCCGCCCCGGCGGTGCACGCGCACCCCGCACCCGGGAGCCATGGCCGCGCGAGCCATGACCACGCGAGCGATGGACACGCGAGCCATGGGCACGCGAGTCATGGACATGCAAGCGATGGACATGCCACCCAGGGCCACGCGAGTCACGGGCGCAACGAGCAGGGTGGGCACGGCCGCCACGAGTCCGGCGGACACGAGCACGGCGGCCAGGGCAAGCACGGCCGCTGAGGCTGCCGACCGGCGACAAGGGCTCGCTCGGCACCCTCCGGTCGGTCCCGCAGCGGTGGACCCGAGCGGTGGACCGGGCGGTGCACAGGGGCCGGCAACCCTGGGTAGAGTCGACGGTGACGCCGCTGTGAGTCCGGACACACCAGCCCGGGTGGCGGCGCCGACCACCTGACGTCTCGCCCGCCCGCACCACCCCCGCGGCGGCGCAGACGGCGGGCCCACCCCTACCGGGAGCGGCCACCCCGCCCCCGGTCGTCGCGAGGAGAGCCTTCGTGAACGCAAGCCCCGACAGCGTCGTCGGGGGGACCGGGGCCGTCGCTCCCGGACCCGACCTCGTCCAGCTGCTCACCCCCGAGGGCGAGCGCGTCGAGCACCCCGACTACCCGCTCGAGATCACCCCGGACGAGGTGCGCGGGCTCTACCGCGACCTGGTCCTGGTCCGCCGGGTCGACACCGAGGCCACCGCCCTGCAGCGCCAGGGCGAGCTGGGCATCTGGGCCAGCCTGCTGGGCCAGGAGGCCGCGCAGGTGGGCTCGGGCCGGGCGCTCGCCCCGGACGACTACGCCTTCCCCACCTACCGCGAGCACGGCGTCGCCTGGTGCCGCGGGGTGGACCCGCTCAACCTGCTCGGGCTCTTCCGCGGGGTGAACCACGGCGGGTGGGACCCGGACGAGAAGAACTTCCACCTCTACACGATCGTCATCGGCGCCCAGACCCTGCACGCCACCGGCTACGCCATGGGCCTGCAGAAGGACGGCGTCGAGGCCGCCACCATCGCCTACTTCGGCGACGGCGCCACCAGCCAGGGCGACGTCAACGAGGCGTTCACCTTCGCCAGCGTCTTCAACGCCCCGGTCGTGTTCTTCTGCCAGAACAACCAGTGGGCGATCTCCGAGCCGCTCGAGCGGCAGAGCCGCATCCCGCTCTACCAGCGCGCCAGCGGCTTCGGCTTCCCGGGCGTGCGGGTGGACGGCAACGACGTCCTGGCCGTGCTGGCGGTCACCCGCGCCGCCCTGGCCCGCGCCCGCGAGGGCAGCGGCCCCACCCTGGTCGAGGCCTACACCTACCGGATGGGCGCCCATACCACCTCCGACGACCCGACCCGCTACCGCATCGCCAGCGAGGTCGAGCAGTGGAAGCTCAAGGACCCGATCGAGCGGGTGAAGGCCTACCTCGTCCGCGGCGGCCACGCCGACCAGGCCTTCCTGGACTCGGTCGAGGCCGAGGCCGACGAGCTCGCAGCGCACGTGCGCCAGGGGTGCCTCTCCATGCCCGACCCCGAGCCGCTGTCGATGTTCGACCACGTCTACGCCGACCCGCACCCGCTGGTGGCGGAGGAGCGCGCCCAGTTCGCCGACTACCTGTCCTCGTTCGAGGGGAGCCACTGATGGCGCCGACGACGATCGCGAAGGCCATCAACCTCGGCCTGCGGCGGGCGATGGAGAGCGACCCCAAGGTCCTCGTCATGGGCGAGGACGTCGGCCGGCTCGGCGGCGTCTTCCGGGTCACCGACGGGCTGCAGAAGGACTTCGGCGAGGACCGCGTCATCGACGCCCCGCTGGCCGAGTCCGGCATCGTCGGCACCGCCATCGGCATGGCGCTGCGCGGCTACCGCCCGGTGCTGGAGATCCAGTTCGACGGCTTCGTCTACCCGGCGTTCGACCAGATCGTCAGCCAGCTGGCCAAGATGCGTGCCCGCGCGCTGGGCAAGGTCTCGCTGCCGGTCGTCGTGCGCATCCCGGTGGGCGGCGGCATCGGTGCGGTCGAGCACCACAGCGAGAGCAACGAGGCCTATTTCGCCCACACCGCGGGCCTGCGCGTGGTCGCCTGCGCCAACCCGCTCGACGCCTACACGATGATCCAGCAGGCGGTCGCCTCCGACGACCCGGTCATCTTCTACGAGCCCAAGCGGCGCTACTGGGAGAAGGCCGAGCTGGACGAGGACCTCGACCTCGCCTCGGCCACCCCGCTGCACAGCGCCCGCGTCGTCCGCCCGGGCGAGCACGTCACGGTGGCGGCGTACGGCCCGATGGTGAAGACCTGCCTCGACGCGGCCATCGCGGCCGAGGAGGAGGGCAAGAGCCTGGAGGTCGTCGACCTGCGCTCGCTGTCCCCGCTGGACATGCAGACCCTGGCCGCCTCGGTGCAGCGCACCGGCCGGCTGGTCGTCGTCCACGAGGCACCGGTCTTCCTCGGCATGGGCGCCGAGATCGCAGCACGGGTGTCGGAGCAGTGCTTCTACTCGCTGCAGGCCCCGGTCATCCGGGTGGGCGGGTTCGACATCCCCTACCCGCCGAGCCGGCTGGAGGAGGAGTTCCTCCCCGACCTCGACCGCGTCCTGGACGCCGTCGACCGCTCGCTGGCCTACTGACCGCGCCCTGACTCAGGAGTTGTACGGACGTGCCTGACCTGAAGCACTTCAAGCTCCCGGACGTCGGGGAGGGCCTCACCGAGGCCGAGATCGTGTCGTGGAAGGTGAAGCCGGGCGACACGGTGAAGGTGAACGACGTCATCGTCGAGATCGAGACCGCCAAGTCGCTGGTGGAGCTGCCCTGCCCGTTCGCGGGCACGGTGGCCGAGCTGCTGGTGGAGGAGGGGACGACGGTCGACGTCGGCACCCCGATCATCAGCGTCGACGCCGGGGGCGGCTCGGGCAGTGCCCCGGCCGCAGCCGCGCCCGCGCAGGAGGTCGCCCCGCCGGTCGACGACATGCCGGTCGACAACATGGTGCCGCACATCCCGGCGCCGCCGGAGGAGGGCGCGGTCGAGCCGGGCCTCATCGGCGGTCCCGCGCCCGGCGGGCGCACCTCGGTGCTGGTGGGCTACGGCCCGCGCACCACCGAGGCCAAGCGCCGTCCCCGCAAGGGTTCGGCGGTGCCGGCCGGGCGGGCCGAGGCGGTGGCGCAGGACGCGGTGCACTCGGCGTTCGCGCCCGCGCCGTCGCCGGTCGCCCAGGAGCCGGTCAAGGCCGGCGGCGTGCTGGCCAAGCCGCCGGTGCGCAAGCTGGCCAAGGACCTCGGCGTCGACCTCGCCACCGTCGCGCCCACCGGCCCCGGCGGCGTCGTCACCCGCGCAGACGTCGAGGCGGCCGCAGGTGGCGCCGCGACGGCTGCCCCCGCTGCCTCCTACACGCCGTCCTCCTACAGTGCGTCGGAGCGCGAGGAGCGGGTGCCGGTCAAGGGCGTGCGCAAGATGACCGCGCAGGCCATGGTGGCCAGCGCGTTCACCGCCCCGCACGTCACCGAGTGGGTGACCGTCGACGTCACCCGCACCATGAAGCTGGTCGAGGAGCTCAAGCGGGACAAGGAGTTCGCCGGCGTCCGGGTCAGCCCGCTGCTGCTCGTGGCCAAGGCGGTCCTCCTCGCCTGCCGGCGCAACCCCGGGGTCAACGCGACGTGGGACGAGGCGACCCCGAACAACGCAGAGATCGTCCTCAAGAACTACGTCAACCTGGGCATCGCCGCGGCCACGCCGCGCGGCCTGGTGGTGCCCAACGTCAAGGACGCCGACCGGATGTCGCTGCGGCAGCTGGCCGAGGCCTTCGACGCCCTGGTGGCCACCGCTCGCGAGGGCCGCACCCAGCCGGCCGACATGGCCGGGGGCACCATCACCATCACCAACGTGGGCGTCTTCGGGGTGGACAGCGGCACGCCCATCATCAACCCCGGCGAGTCCGCCATCCTCGCCTTCGGCGCGGTGCGCGAGCAGCCGTGGGTGCACAAGGGCAAGGTGAAGGTCCGCCAGGTCACCCAGCTCGCCCTGAGCTTCGACCACCGCCTCATCGACGGCGAGCTCGGCTCCCGCTTCCTCGCCGACGTCGCCGCCATCCTGGAGAACCCGGCGCGCGCGCTGGTCTGGGGTTAGAGCAAGAGAGCAAGCAAGAACCGTTGCTGATCATGCAATTCCTGCGCGAACACTGTCCGCTCGCTCTGAGCGGGACACGCAGGAATTGCATGATCAGCAACCACCCCCGCGTGGTCACCGGACGCCGAGCGGTCACGGGGTGACCGGCAGCGCCTCCAGCACCCGCCGGGCGAGGTCCACGTCGCCGCCGAACCACGCCTCCACCTCGTCGGCGGGGCACCGCCCGCCGCAGCGGCGCACGTAGTCCGGCCAGCGCAGGCGCAGGGTGGCCGAGGCGGTGCGCGCCTCGGCGGCGTCGGCGAGGGAGGCGCGCCCGTCCGGGCCCACCACGGCGAGGCTGCTGACGCACAGCTCGCCGCTCACCTCCAGCGCCAGGCTCTGCCCGGGCTGCGCCTCGGCCCGCTTGCCGACCACGAACGGGAACGCCGCGGCCAGCCGGCGGCGGGTCACCCGCGCGGCCGCGCTGTCCAGCCCGCCCGGCTGGCCGACGGCCCGGCGCAGGTCCTGCTCGTGCATCCAGGCGTCGAAGGTGCGCAGGTCCACCAGCTCCAGCAGCGTCGTGGGGCCGAGCGGGCCGACCGCCGGGTCGTCCGGGCGCAGCCCGGGATCGGCCAGCTCGGCCGCCCGCCGGTCCAGCACCGCGGCCAGCTCGGCCACGACGTCCTCACCGGGCCGGGAACGGCGGAACTCGACGTCCACCTCCGCCCGCCGGCCCAGGTCGTTGCGCACGTGCGGCGGCTCGGCGGACAGGTCGCCAGGCTCTGGCGGCTCCTCGCCCAGGCTGAGCCGCTCGAAGCCGACCAGGTGCGAGAGGACGTCCTTCACGCTCCAGCCGGGCAGATCGGTGGGCCGGCCGAAGTCGGCGGTGGTGAAGCTCTGCGCCAGCGCCAGGGTGGCGCGCAGGGTGCCTTCCCAGGCCGCTCGCGCCTCGGCCAGCGCCGACGCCGCAGCCTGCGCGGCGCCCGGGGTGGAGAAGGTGCCCGCGCTGCTCGACCCGCCGTCCGCCATGCGTGCGAGGCTATGCCCGTGCGCGTCTCGGTGCTGCAGCTCGACGTCGACCTCGACGTGCCCGTCGACCAGCGGCGGGCCGCCGTCGCCGAGCAGGTGCGCGGTGAGGCCGGCAGCGACCTCGTCGTGCTGCCCGAGCTGTGGCCGCAGGGCGCCTTCGGCTACCCGCTGTGGCGGGATCTGGCCGAGCCGCTGGACGGCCCCACCGTCCGCACCCTCTCCGCCGCGGCCCGCGACGCCCGGGCCCACCTGCACTGCGGCTCGTTCATCGAGCGCGACGGCGACCGCATGTTCAACACCTCCGTGGTCGTCGGGCCGGACGGAGAGGTCCGGGCGGTCTACCGCAAGGTGCACCTGTTCGGCTTCGACGAGGGCGAGCCGACGCTGCTCGCGGCCGGGTCGGAGCCGGTGGTGTGGGACGCGCCGTGGGGGCGGACGGGCCTGGCCACCTGCTACGACCTGCGCTTCCCCGAGCTGTTCCGCGCCCTGGTCGACCGCGGAGCCGAGCTGCTGCTGCTGGTGGCCGGCTGGCCCGAGCGTCGGGCCGAGCACTGGCAGGTGCTCACCCGGGCCCGGGCGATCGAGGACCAGCTGCTGGTCGTGGCCTGCGGCACCTCCGGCACCCAGCTGGGCACCGCGATGGCCGGCCGGTCGATGGTGGTCGATCCGTGGGGGGCGGTGCTGGCCCAGGCCGGCGTCGACGCCGGGGTGCTGCGAGCCGACGTCGACCTCGCGCAGGTGGCGCAGACCCGCGAGCGCTTCCCGGTGCTGCGGGACCGGGTTCTCGGCAATCCCGTGGGGGGCCGGGAGCGCGTCGGCGGGTGAGGCGGGGGTGCCCGGTCTGCCAGGATCGGGAGGCATGGAGCAGCCGACCTTCCCCGTCGTGACCCTGCCCGGCGACGGGGTCCTCCTGCGCCCGTTCAGCGCCGCCGACGCCCCCGACGTCGCCGCCGCGTGCACCGACCCGGTCACGCAGACCTGGCTGCCGCTGCCCAACCCCTACACGCTCGAGTCGGCGCAGTTCTACGTCACCGAGTTCAGCGAGCAGACGCGCAGCAGCGGTGGCGGGATCGTCTTCTGCGTGGAGAAGGACCAGCGGATGGCGGCGGCCATCGACCTCAAGCACACCGACTGGCGCGGCCTGACCACCGAGATCGGTTACTGGACCGCGCCGTGGGCCCGCGGCCAGGGCGTGATGACCGAGGCGGTGCGGGTGCTCTCGCGCTGGACGCTGCTGGAGCAGGGCTTCGAGCGGGTCGAGATCCGGGCGGCCACCGGCAACGTCGCCTCCCGCCGGGTGGCGGAGAAGGCCGGCTTCACCGCCGAGGGCGTGCTGCGCAACGCCGGCTACGTGCACGGCGGGCGCGTCGACCTGACCGTGCTCTCGCTCGTCCCGGCCGACCTGGCGCTGCTGGGCTAGTCCCGCTCCAGCTCGGCTGCCGCGAGGCCCCGCTGGACCCACGCGCGGAGCGTGTCGTCGTCGAGACCGTCGGTGTGCACCCGAACCCAGCCGCGCATCTCCCGGCCTCCGCCCATCTCGACGACGTCGACCCCGGGCCGGGCCAGCAGCGCCTCCCGCTCCCCGGGTCCACCCGCACCATCGCCCCGCCGCGTCCGCTGGCGGCCACGACCATGCTTCCCGCCACCAGGAACGCGAGCCCGCCGAACATCCGCTTCTCCTCGACCGACGCCGCTCCGGCCCACCTCCGCCACGAGCGGGCGCAGCCGTCCTGCCAGATCGACGTCGTAGGCCATGCCGGCACCGTAGAGCCGGCCGGAGAGGGTTGGTATGCGGCTGGGAGAATCGACGCCATGACGTCTCCTTCGCTGCGCCGTGGTGCCCGCGTCCGCGCCCCCGAGCTGGTCGGCCGCGGCGGCTGGATCGGCACCGGCGGGCAGCCGGTCGACCTCGCGGCGCTGCGCGGCAAGATCGTGCTCCTGGACTTCTGGACGTTCTGCTGCGTGAACTGCCTGCACGTGCTCGACGAGCTGCGCCCGCTGGAGGAGCGCTTCGCCGACGTGCTGGTCACTGTCGGCGTGCACTCGCCCAAGTTCGTGCACGAGGCCGACCACGACGCCGTGCTGGCGGCGGTGGAGCGCTACGAGGTGCACCACCCTGTCCTCGACGACCCGGACCTGACCACCTGGAAGGCCTACGCCGTGCGCGCCTGGCCGACGCTGGTCGTGGTCGACCCGGAGGGCTACGTCGTCGCGCAGATGTCCGGCGAGGGGCACGCGCACAACCTCGAGGCCCTGCTGGAGGAGCTGGTCGCCGAGCACGAGGCCAAGGGCACGCTGCACCGCGGCGACGGCCCCTACGTACCGCCACCGCCGGCGCCCACCGAGCTGCGCTTCCCCGGCAAGGTGATCGCGCTCCCCGGCGGCTCCTACCTGGTGTCGGACACCAAGCACCACAGCCTGGTCGAGCTCGCCGAGGACGGCGAGAGCGTGCTGCGCCGGATCGGCACCGGAGAGCGGGGGCTGACCGACGGCGCCGCTGAGACGGCGCAGTTCTCCGAGCCGCAGGGGCTGTGTCTGCTGCCCGACGAGGTGCGCGCGCGGGTCGGCTACGACGTCGTGGTGGCCGACAGCGTGAACCACGCGCTGCGCGGGCTGGTGCTCGCCACCGGCGAGGTCCGCACCGTGGCCGGCACCGGACGGCAGTGGATGCAGGGCGACCCCACGCCCTCGGGCACAGACCCGCTCACGCCGCTCTCCACCCCGTGGGACGTCGCCTGGTTCCCGGCGCTGGACGAGGTGGTCGTCGCCATGGCCGGCATCCACCAGCTGTGGCGGTTCGACCCGGTGACCCCGGCGCTCGCCGTCTGGGCCGGCACGACCAACGAGGGCCTCGTGGACGGCGACGCCGCCGATGCCTGGTTCGCGCAGACCTCCGGGCTGGCCGCCTCGCCGGACGGGCAGACGCTGTGGATCGCCGACTCGGAGACGTCGTCGCTGCGCCGGATCACCAACGGCGTCGTGCACACCGAGGTCGGCAAGGGGCTGTTCGACTTCGGCCACGTGGACGGCCCGGCGGAGAAGGCGCTGCTGCAGCACCCGCTGGGCGTCACCGTGCTGCCCGACGGCAGCGTGGCGGTGAGCGACACCTACAACGGCGCGGTGCGCCGCTACGACCCGGCCAGCGACGAGGTGTCCACCCTCGCCACCGGGCTGGCCGAGCCCAGCGACGCGGTGGTCGTCGACGGCGACCTGCTCGTCGTCGAGTCGGCCGCGCACCGGCTGGTGCGCATCGTGCTGCCTGAGGAGGCGACCCGGGTCGATGGCGAGGCCTTCCGCACCCAGCGCCCGCCCACCGACGTCGCGCCCGGCCCGCTCGCGCTCGAGGTCGTGTTCGTCCCACCGGCCGGCCAGAAGCTCGACGACCGCTACGGGCCGTCGACGCACGTGGTGGTCTCGTCCTCGCCGCCGGAGCTGCTGCTCGCCGGTGCCGGTTCCGGGCCGGAGCTGGAGCGGTCGCTGCTCCTCTCAGACGCGGTGTCGGAGGGCGTGCTGCACGTGTCGGTGCGGGCAGCCTCGTGCGACGACGACGCGGAGATCGAGTTCCCGGCGTGCCACGTGCACCAGCAGGACTGGGGGGTGCCGGTGCGGGTGGTGGCGGGCGGGGATTCTCGGTTGTCGTTGGTGCTGCACGGGTGACGTCCGGGTCGATCGGGCCGCTGGGTGGTCGATCTGTCCGCCTCCGGCCGGCGGCCTTGCCTGGCACGGGCAACGGCGCTGGTGACGGCGGCAGCGGGCGGGGGGCCCGGTCGCGCTGCCGGCTGCCGGTCCTTCGGCGGCGAAGCGGATCACATGGGTGTCACACCCATAGGCATAGATGCATAGCGGTGGTGCACCCCAGCGAAAACGGGGGGCTGGGTGGGCCACACAAACCGGATAGCCACCCCCCCCCCCCCCCGCCACCCCCCCCCACCCCCCCCGCCCCCCCC
>JBQCHF010000077.1:0-2675 GCA_051954955.1 Motilibacteraceae bacterium | reverse complement strand
GGGTAGGTCGCGACCACGATCCGGCCCTCGGCGTCGACGCCGCAGGTGACCGGCGACGCCTGCGGCCGCCCGTCAGCCCGGGCGGTGATCACGATGGCGTGGTGCCGCGGGCGGACGAAGTCGAGCAGTTCATCTCGCGTGACTGCGGTGTTAACCGCGATCTGGGGGCTCACGGCACCACCGTAGCAACGCCGGACCACCTTGACCGGCGGTACCAGCCCATATGACGATGGGCGGTATGTCCGAGCTGCCAATGTGGGCACGCGACGCTCTCGCCGGGGTCTACGATCCCTGCTGCCGGGAGAAGGGCATTTCCGTCCTGGACATGGGCCTGGTGCGCTCGGTCCAGGTGGAAGAGGGGGTGGCGAAGGTCGAGTTGCTGCTGACCTCGGGCTGGTGCCCGTTCGCGGCCAGCGTGCTCACCGAGGTAAAGGAGCAGATCCTCAATCAGCCGGGGATCAGCGATGCCGACGTGTCGATCGTCTGGGATGAGGCGTGGACGACGGACCGCCTTTCCTCCAGGGCGCGGGACATCCTGCGCTTCCTCCCCCCGCCCTCGGCCGTGGCCGACCGCGACGAGTACATCCGCGCCCACCTGCCCGCCAAGGAGTAGCGATGATCAACGATGCCTTCGTCTTCGACTGCGTGGCGCATCCCTTCAACTTCGACCCGAAGAACGCGTACGGCAACGCCGGCCTGATGTTCAACAACCACCTGTACGCGTTCCACAACGCTCTCACCCCTGACGACCAGCCCAAGCTTCCGTCCGAGGAGTTCCTGCGGGAGTGGACTCCTTCGGACATCCGCAAGATGGTGTTCGAGGAGTCGGACACCGACATGCTGGTGGCGATGCCGCTGCCGCTGACCGACCTGTTCCGGGACGGCCTGTCTCCCTGGGAAGCGTGTGCCGATCTGGCCAGCCGCGACCCCGACCGGACCGTCTTCTGGGGTTCGGTCAACCCGCTCGAGGGACGCAGGGCGCTGGACCTGATGGAGCGCCAGGTCGGGGAGTTCAACGCGCGGGCGTTCAAGTTCTACAACGTCCGCTACGACTTCGGGTCGCCGTACCCGTGGCGGATGGACGACCCGAACGTCGCGTTCCCGATCTTCGAGAAGGCGCAGGAACTCGGCGTGAACCTGATCGGCGTGCACAAGGGCGTGCCGCTCGGCCCGCAGCCGATCGAGCACACCCAGACCTGGGACATGGACGGGGCGGCGGCCAACTTCCCCGACATCAACTTCGTCATCTACCACGTCGGGCTGCCGTTCCTCGACGAGACCTGCTGGCAGCTGATCAGGTACCCGAACCTGTACGCGTCGATCGCGGCGACCGTCAACTTCGTGGTCCGGGCGCCCCGCATGTTCGCGGAAATCCTCGGCAAGCTGCTGTTCTGGTGCGGCGAAGACAAGATCATTTACGGCTCAGAGGCGCCGCTGTGGCATCCGCAATGGGCGCTGCGCGCGTTCATGGACTTCCAGATCCCCGAGGACCTGTGCGCCGGCTACGGCTACCCGCAGCTCACCGACCAGGCCAAGCGCAAGATCCTCGGCGAGAACCTGCTCCGCCTGCACGGCATCGATCTGGCCGACGCGAAGGCAAGAGCCAGCCGCACAGCCTGACCTCACATCGAAAAACCGCTCCAATTTCATGATCATGAAGGGTTTACTACTGTATGCGGTAGGCGAGTAAACCCTTCGCGATCATCGAAGTAGCACCGCTAGCGGAGGCCTGAGGGCAGGAGCTCGGGCGGGAAGTCCTGGTAGGCCACGGGGACCAGCCAGCGGCTGATCGCGGCCGTGCCCACCGAGGTGGAGGCCGGCACCGTGGTGGCCGGCCACGGGCCGCCGTGGTGCTGCGCCGCCACCACCGCGACGCCGGTGGGCCAGCCGTTGCAGACGACCCGGCCCGCGATGTGCTCGAGCACCGCGACCACCGGGCGGGCCAGGTCCAGGTCTTCCGGGGATCCGGTGTCGACGTGCACCGTCCCGACGAGGTTGCCGGCCAGCGCGGCCAGGACCGGCAGCAGGTCTTCGACCGACGGGTAGGTGATGACCAGCCCGGCCGGGCCGAACCGCTCGCGGGACAGCACCGCGATGTCGTCGGCGAACTCCTTCAGCGTCAGCTGGAATACCCGCGGGGTGGCACCCCACGGGCCGGGGCCGGACTGGCCGGCGGCCAGCTCGGTGACGCCGGGGTGCTCCGCCGCCTCCTCCACCGCCTCCTGGTAGCCGGCGAAGATCCGGCCGGTCAGCATCGGGCCGCCGGCCGAGGCGCCGACCGCCTCGGCGATCGCGGACAGCAGGCCGACGTCCTCGGGCACGAACAGCAGGCCGGGGTTGGTGCAGAACTGACCGGTGCCGAGGGTCAGCGAGCCGGTGTACCCGGTGGCGACCGCGGCCGGGCGGGAGAACGCCGCGCCCGGCAGTACCACCGACGGGTTGACCGAGCCGAGCTCGCCGTAGACCGGGATGGGAACCGGGCGCTCGGCCGCGATCCTGGCCAGCGCCAGCCCGCCGCCGGTCGACCCGGTGAACCCGGCCGCGGCGATGGCCGGGTGCCGCAGCAGCCTCAGCCCGGCCTGCACGCCGTGGATCAGGCCGAACGTCCCCGCCGGAGCCCCGGCGGAGGCCAGCGCCCCGGCCACGATCTCGGCGGTCACGTCGGAGGTGACCGG
>JBQCHF010000076.1:0-10230 GCA_051954955.1 Motilibacteraceae bacterium | reverse complement strand
CGACCTGGTGGGCGGCGCGGTCGATGGCCACCACCCGGGCGCCGGTGCGCACGGTCACCCGGTGCTCGTCGTACCAGGCCTGGTCGTGGACGTGGAGCTCGGCGAACTCCTTCTCGCCCTTGAGGAAGGCCTTGGACAGGTCCGGGCGCTCGTAGGGCAGCTCCTTCTCCGCGGCGAGCAGGGTGATCGGGCCGTCGTAGCCGGCCTCGCGCATCCCCTCCACCGCCTTGGCGCCGGCCTGCCCGCCGCCCACCACCACGTACCCGCCGTCAGTGCCCTCGGTGCTGCTGCTGATCTCCGCATCGGTCATGGGGGCAGCCTGCACCCGTGCACCGACAGCAGCCACTCGACCCCCCCTCGATGCGTGGGGCCGCCGCGCGTCGGGACGAGCTCGCTCAGCCGGCGAGGGACCGGTGCAGGGCGACCGCGGAGACGTCGGTGAGCGAGGCGACCTGGTCCAGCACCACCCGGCGGCGGGCCGCGTCGCCGTCGGCGTGCTCGAGGTCCTGCTCGAGGTCCTGCTGGAGGTCCTGCTGGAGGGCTTGGGCCCAGTCCGCTCGGAACTCCACCGCCAGCGTGCCGGGCGCGCCGGCCTCGAGCCGCTGCACCAGGTCGGTGAGCAGCGCGCGCTGCTCCCCCATCACCAGCACGCGCTCCTCGGTGGACATGACGTAGTGCGCCGCCACCGCCTTGAGCGCGGCCACCTCCACCCGGGTCTCGCGCGGGACCACGAGATCGCTGGCGTAGCGGGTGAGCGGGCCGGGCCCGGCTGCCGCCCGGGTGGCCCGCTCGGCCGCGGCGCAGAACCGCCCGACCAGCTGGCTGGTGAGGTGCTTGAGCGCGGCCAGGCCGTGCCGGGTGCCGTCGTAGGGGCGCTGCGGCCAGTAGGGCAGCGCGAGCAGCCGGTCCAGCGCCGCGTGCACCTCGCCCTCCTCGGCCTGCACGTAGGAACGGCGGGCGACGTCGGCCAGCGCGCGCCGCTCGGCGGGGTCGGCCAGCGCCCGCAGGTCGACCATGCCGGCCTGCACCCCGTCCTCGACGTCGTGCACGGAGTAGGCGACGTCGTCGGCCCAGTCCATGACCTGCGCCTCCAGGCAGCGCCGGCGCTCGGGCGCGCCCTGCCGCAGCCAGGCGAACGCGGGCAGGTCGTCGGCGTAGACGCCGTACTTGCGCTCGCCCTGCGCGCGCGGCCAGGGGTACTTGGTGGCGGCGTCCAGGCTGGCCCGGGTGAGGTTGAGCCCGGCGCTGCGCCCGTCCGGGAAGGCCGCCTTGGCCTCGAGCCGGGTGAGCAGGCGCAGGGTCTGGGCGTTGCCCTCGAACCCGCCGCACGCCCCGGCCAGCGCATCCAGCGCCGCCTCCCCGTTGTGGCCGAAGGGCGGGTGGCCGAGGTCGTGGGCCAGGCACGCGGTCTCCACGACGTCGGGGGCGCAACCCAGCGCCCGGCCGAGCTCGCGGCCGACCTGGGCCACCTCGAGGGAGTGGGTGAGCCGGTTGCGGACGAAGTCGTCGGTGCCGGGGCCGACCACCTGGGTCTTGGCGGCCAGCCGGCGCAGCGCGCTGGAGTGGACGACGCGGGCGCGGTCTCGCTCGAACGGGGTGCGCCCGGGGCGCTTGGGCGGCTCGGGGGCCCAGCGCTGCCGGGCCGCCTCGTCGTAGCCGTCGGCGCTCACGGGCGGGAGGCTATCCGTCGGGCCCGACGACGGCCCGTTCACCCGAGCCGGCGTCAGTCCAGGCCCTCCACCAGGCCGCCGAGCGCGGGGGCGAGCCGGCGCAGCTCGTCAAGGTGCTGGAGGGTGAGCTTCTCGAGGTCGTCCTCGGCGTGCGGGGTGAGGGCGAGCCGGACGACCCGCCGGTCGGCCTCGTCCCGGTGCCGCTCGAGCAGGCCGGCGGCCACCGCGCGGTCGACCAGCTCCAGCGCGCTGTGCTGGCGCAGCAGCAGGTGCTCGGCGACGTCGCCGACGCTGGGCCCGCGCGGGTCGTCGTGACCCTTCACCGCCAGCAGCAGCTGGTGCTGGGCGGCGGTGAGCCCGACGGCCTTGGCCTGCTCCTCGCTCCACCGGGTGAAGCGGCGCAGCGTGGTCCGGAAGGCGAGCAGCCGCGCGTAGTCCTCCGGCCGCATCCGCCGCTGCCGGCGGCTGCGGCCGGTCGCACGGGTCCCGGTCGTCGCGGTCACGCCGTCCTGGTCCACCCGCTCCACCCTGCCACCCGCGTGCGCCCGGCTCACCACGGCGGAGCCGTCAGCCGGCGGCGGTGGAGCCGCGCGCGGCCAGGCCGGTGTCCCGACGGTCGGCAGCGTCCGCCCGGCCGCGCAGGGGCACCAGGGCGGGCAGGCGGAGCACGCGCTCGGGGTCGCGCGCCTCCTGCAGGTCGCGCAGCCGGCCGGCCAGCAGCTGGTGCAGCGAGACGAGCCCGAGCAGCCGGGTGGGGTCGGCCCGGTCGACGACCGGCACCCGGCTCACCCCGGCCAGCGCCATGGTCTGCGCCACGTGCTTGAGGGTGTCGTCGTCGTGCACCACCGTCGGCTCGATGGCGACGTCGGCCAGCACCCGCAGGTCCTTCAGGCTGGCGTGGTCGTGCTGCCCGGAGGAGTCCACCGCGAGGTCGAGCAGGTCGCGGCGGGTGACGGCCCCGACGAAGCGGCCCTCGGCGTCCAGCAACGGGTAGAGGCGCTGGCGGTGCAGCGGGTCGCGGGTCTGGTGGCCGTTCTCCACCAGCAGCGGCAGCACCTGCTCCAGCGGGGCGTCGGCGGGCAGCACCACCGGGTCCTCGGTCATCACCTCGCTGGCGAAGAGCACCTCGAGCGGGTCGACGTCGTACTCGCGCAGCACGTGGTAGCCGCGGCGGGCCACCTTCTCGGTGAGGACCGAGCGCTTGAGCACGAGCGCCGACAGCGCGTAGGCGGCGGTGGCGCCCACCAGCAGCGGCAGCAGCGCGTCGAAGCGGTGGGTGAGCTCGAGGGCGAACACGACGCCGGTGAGCGGGGAGCGCATGACTCCGCCGAGCACTCCGGCCAGTGCGACCAGCGCCCAGAAACCGGCGCCCACGTGCGGGAAGAAGTAGGCCTCCACGCTGCCCAGCGCCCCGCCGACCATGAACATCGGGGCGAGGACGCCGCCGCTGGTGCCCGACCCGAGGGACAGGGACCAGATGAGCGTCTTGACGATGAGAATGCCGACGACCAGCCCGAGCCCGATGCTGCCGTCGAGCTCGGCGCCGATGACGTCGTAGCCGACGCCCAGCGCCTGCGGCACCACCAGGCCGCCCAGACCGATGACCACGCCGCCGATCGCCGGCCACCACATCCAGTGCACCGGCAGCCGGCGGAAGGCGTCCTCGGCGGCGTAGACGAGCAGGGTGGCGAGCACGGCCAGGCCCGCGGCCAGCAGGCCGGTGGCCACGCAGAGCAGGTAGACCAGCGGGGTCAGGTGCAGCGCACCTGCCGGGGCCGGGAACAGCACCGCGCCGCCCAGCAGCGGCACGCGCACCATGGTGGCGACGGCGACCGCGCCGGCCACCGGCACGAAGCTGCGCGGGCGCCACTCGAACAGCAGCAGCTCCACGGCGAGCAGCACGCTGGCCAGCGGTGCGTTGAAGGTGGCCGCCATGCCCGCGGCGGCGCCGGAGACCAGCAGCACCTTGCGCTCGTCGGCCGTGAGCTTGAGGAACTGCGCCATGAGCGAGCCGATGGCGCCGCCGGTCATAATGATCGGGCCCTCGGCGCCGAACGGGCCGCCGGTGCCGATGGCGACGGCGGAGGCCACCGGCTTGAGCGCGGCCACCCGCGGGGCCACCTTGCTGCCGCCGGTGAGGATCGCCTCGATCGCCTCCGGCATGCCGTGGCCGCGGATCTTCTCCGAGCCGTAGCGCGCCATCAGGCCGATGATGAGACCGCCGATCACCGGCGCCAGCAGCACCAGCCAGAACGGGTGGTGCTCGGCGCCCGGCGCGACCAGCTTCGTGCTCACCCGCTGGTAGAACACCGCGTTGGTGATCAGTCCGATGAGCCGTAGGAGCGCCCAGGCGACCACCGCGGAGACCGCGCCGATGGGCAGGGCCAGCAGCGTGATGACGGCCACCCGGCGCCCCACCGTGAAGTCGGCGAGGTGGTGCATCGCCGTGCTGCCCTGCCGGCTCTGGCCGTCGACCTGGGTGGGCACGACCAGGCGTGCGGCCACCGGTCGCCCGGTTCGGCTGGTCGGCGTCGGATCTGACGGCACGGCTGGCACGGGTTCCTCCCGGAACGGTCTGCGCTGGGTCCGCTCCGGCGGCCGGCGCAGCGCTGCGGGCGTGCACGAGGAGCGGGTCGATTACATCGTACCCCGATGTGTTTGGGTCGACGCGCGGTGGTGCGCTCGGCGGAGCAGCGTCGGCGGCTGCGGGCGGCGCTTACGTCCGAAGAATCGTCACCTATAGGTGTCGATCCTTTCGGACACAACAGCGCGTCCGCCGGCCGGAAGCAGGACGCGTCCCCCCTCGCTCCCGTCGCCGTCACCAGCGCCGTTGACCGTGGAGAGCAGCACCGCGGCCGAGCACCGCAGGCGCACTCACCCACCCAGCGCGCTCTCCACCGAGTCCAGGCCGCGATGGGCCTCGTACCAGAGGTAGCCGCCGGTCTCGCGCAGCACGTAGTGGGCCTCGCCCGCGAAGCCGTAGTCAGGGCCGGAGCGGGTGGGTGAGGCGACGGCGTCGATGCCCTGGCCGCGCAGCATGGCCCGCGACCGCAGCGAGTGCTCGGGGTCGGTGACGACGACGGCGCTGTCCCAGTGGTGGGACCGCATCACCTTCGCCACCGCCTGCATGCTGTCCAGCGTGTCGCTACCCTTGCCCACCGCGACAATCTTGGACGCGTCGATCCCCTTCTCGGCCAGATAGGCCCGCCCGGACTCGGCCTCGGTGAACCGGTCGCCGGGGCGGGAGCCGCCCACCGTGATGATCCGCGGGGCGACGCCGGCGCGCAGCAGCGCGGCGGCGTGGTCCAGCCGGGACCGGAGGACCTCCTGCGGCCGGCCGTCGTACTGCGCGGCACCGAGGACGACGATCGCGTCGCTGGGCCGCCGGTCGTCCGAGTGCGCCACCCAGAGGACACGGCCGACCGTCACGACGACGACGAGCACGGCGAGGAGCAGCACGAGCGACAGCAGCCGCCGTGCCAGACGGAACAGGATCAACGGGTGTCGGTGCCTCCGTCAGCGCCACCGCTGCGCACGGCGGCCCGCCCGGCCACGAGCCGGGCGACGGGCACCCGGAACGGCGAGCAGGAGACGTAGTCCAACCCCAGGTCGTGGAAGACGTGCACGGACTCAGGATCCCCACCGTGCTCGCCGCACACACCGACATGCAGGTCCGGGCGTGTCGCGCGCCCGCTGCGCACCGCCTCGTCCACCAGCCGGCCGACGCCGTCGCGGTCGATGGTCTCGAACGGGCTCACGCCGAAGATGCCGAGGTCCATGTAGCGGCTGAAGAACGCGCCCTCGACGTCGTCGCGGGAGAAGCCCCAGGTCATCTGGGTGAGGTCGTTGGTGCCGAAGGAGAAGAACTCGGCCACCTCGGCGATCTCGCCGGCGGTCAGGGCCGCTCGTGGGACCTCGATCATCGTCCCGATCGGGTAGGTCAGCCGCACGCCGGTCTCCGCGGCCACCGCGGCCAGCACCCCCTCGGCCTCCTGCCGGATCAGCTCGAGCTCCTGCACCGCCCCGACCAGCGGGATCATGATCTCGGCTTGCGGGTCGAGCCCGCGGCGCGCGCACTCCACCGCGGCCTCGGCGATGGCCCGGACCTGCAGGGCGTAGAGGCCCGGCACCACGAGCCCGAGGCGCACACCGCGCAGGCCCAGCATCGGGTTCTGCTCGTGCAGGCGCCGGACGGCCTCCAGCAGCACCCGGTCCTGCTCCTCGATGCCGGCCGGGGTGTGCTCGGCCAGCGCCACCTTCACCGAGAGCTCGGTGATGTCGGGCAGGAACTCGTGCAGCGGCGGGTCGAGGAGCCGGATGGTGACCGGGCAGCCGTCCATCGCGGCGAGGATGCCGACGAAGTCCGCACGCTGCAGCGGCAGCAGGGCCGAGAGGGCCTTCTCCCGCGCCTCCTCGTTGTCGGCCAGGATCAGCTTCTCCACGTGCCGGCGCCGCTCGCCCAGGAACATGTGCTCGGTGCGGCACAGGCCCACCCCGGCGGCACCGAATCTGCGCGCGCGGGCGGCGTCGTCGGGGGTGTCGGCGTTGGCCCGCACCCCGAGCCGCCGACGGGCGTCGGCGTGGCGCAGCAGCCGGTCGACCGCAGCCACCACCGGCTCCTGCGCCGGGCCCACCTCGCCCTCGAAGTAGCGCACCACGGTGCTGGGGACCACCGGCACCTCGCCGAGGTAGACCGCGCCGGTGGTGCCGTCGATGCTGATCACGTCGCCCTCGTGCACCACGACGCGCCCGCCCCGGCCGTCGCGCGATGGGGCCTCGAAGAACTGCTCGCGGATGTGGACCTCGAGCTCCTCGGCGCCCGAGACGCAGGTCTTGCCCATGCCCCTGGCGACGACGGCCGCGTGGCTGGTCTTGCCACCGCGGCTGGTGAGGATGCCGCGCGCGGCGATCATGCCGGGCAGATCGTCGGGGTTGGTCTCGCGGCGCACCAGGATCACCTGCTCGCCGCGGGCGGCCCACTGCTCGGCGCGGCGCGACTCGAAGACCGCCTTGCCCACGGCCGCCCCCGGGGAGGCACCGACGCCGGTGGTGAGCAGCGGGGCGTCCGGCGCGAGCGGGAATCGGGGGAACATCAGCTGGCCCAGCTGCGCGCCGGTCACCCGGCCCAGCGCCTCGTCGAGGTCGATGAGCCCCTCGTCCACCAGCTGCCCCGCGATGGTGAACGCGGCGGCCGCGGTGCGCTTGCCCACCCGGGTCTGCAGCATCCACAACCGGCCGCGCTCGATGGTGAACTCGATGTCGCACAGGTCCCGGTAGTGCTTCTCCAGCACGCTCATGATCCGCAGCAGCTCGGCGTAGGAGGCCGGGTCGATCCGCTCCAGCTCGGCCAGCGGCACGGTGTTGCGGATCCCCGCGACGACGTCCTCGCCCTGGGCGCTGGGCAGGTAGTCGCCGTAGACGCCCTGCTCGCCGGTGGCGGGGTCCCGGGTGAACGCCACGCCGGTGCCCGAGTCGGGACCGAGGTTGCCGAACACCATCGCCACCACGTTGACGGCGGTGCCCAGGTCCTGCGGGATGCGCTCCTGCCGCCGGTAGAGCACGGCGCGAGGGGAGTTCCAGGAGGCGAAGACCGCGCGGATCGCCAGCTCGAGCTGCTCGCGCGGGTCCTGCGGGAAGTCACGGCCGGTCTCGCGGCGCACCACCTCGCGGTACTCGCGCACCAGCTCGCGCAGGTCGTCGGCGCCGAGCTCGACGTCGGTGCCCACACCGCGGGCCTCACGCATCCGCTCCAGCGCGTCCTCGAACAGGGCGCCGTCGATGCCGAGCACCGTCTTGCCGAACATCTGGACCAGGCGGCGGTAGGAGTCCCAGGCGAAGTGCTCGTCGCCGGTGTGCTTGGCCAGCCCGTGCACCGAGGCGTCGGTGAGCCCGATGTCCAGGACGGTGTCCATCATGCCGGGCATGGAGAACTTGGCCCCGGAGCGAACGCTGACCAGGAGCGGGTCCTCGGGGTCGCCCAGCCGCTTGCCCATCCGCTCCTCGAGCACGGCCAGGTGCTCGGCCACCTCGCCGGACAGCTCCTGCGGCTCCGCCCCCGTCCGCAGGAACGCCTGGCAGGCTTCGGTGGTGATGGTGAAGCCGGGCGGCACCGGCAGGCCGAGGTTCGTCATCTCGGCGAGGTTGGCGCCCTTGCCGCCGAGCAGGTCCTTGAGCTCCTTGCTGCCCTCGGAGAACGCGTAGACGAACCGGCTCACGGCACTCACTCCTGTCGGCAGGCAGCTCCGGCCGGTGCCGACCGGAGCGACGTCGCGCACGGTGCGGGGTGGGACGTGACCCAGGATCGACCGCGTCTCACGCAGCGGGACGGGGCGAAGGTCCCGCCGGGCGGTGGCGCGCGTCACGACCGTGCCGCCGGCCGTTCGGAGCGCGCTCGAAGGGGCACACCAGGTGGCGATGCAGACCTTCCTCCCCTGCCCCGGGTTCCGCGCCTCGGCCGCCCTGCTAGACGACCGGCGGCTGGGCAAGCAGCGGGTCGAGGTGCTCCAGGTGCTGCGCGCGCTCACCTGGACCTCCTACGGCTGGCGCAACCATCCGGCCGTCCGGATGTGGCGCGGGTTCGTGCCCGGCCTGGTCGCCTACGGGCTCGCCGTGTGCGACGAGTGGGTGGCCCGCGGGCGGGTCGACGCGGTCGGCGAGGCGCTGCTCGGGTTCACCGGCGGCCGGGCCCCCGACGTCGACGAGCTGGCGGCGCGCGGACAGCTGCCGCCGTGGCTCGGGCAGGACCCGGTGCATGCGAGCCACCGCTCCGCACTGGTGCGCAAGGACCCCGAGCACTACCGGCCGCTGTTCCCGGACGTGCCCGACGACCTTCCCTACGTGTGGCCGCGCGCGGCGTTCCCGCGCTGGCCGGTGCGCCGCGGGCACTCCGGCGCCCTGGACCTGCCCGCTGCGCTGGCGCTGCTCGGGCTGGACGAGGCCCGGCCGGAGCAGGAACGGGCGGTGGTCTCCGTGGCGGCCGGGCGGCACATGGAGGTGGCGCTGCCGCCGGGCGGCGGGGCGACCACGGCGGGGCTGCTGGCCGGGTTGTGCACGCCGGGGACGACGGCGTGGGTGACCCAGGGACCGGAGCTGGCGCCGGAGCGGTCGCGGCCGGAGCCGGGTCCCCCGGTGGAGGGCTCGACGCGTTCCCCCACCATCGCCCGGGACCCGACCCCGGAGGACGCCGCGGCGGTGGCCGAGGAGGCGGCGGCCGAGCCGGAGTTCTCGTTCCTGCGCCCCGGGCAGCTGAAACGCGCGACCCTCGACGGCGTCGGGCTCGTGGTCCTCGACGGGAGCGGCGAGCCAGGGACGGAGTGGCCTTCAATTCTCTCCGACGTGTCGTCGGAGCTGCTGAGCTCTGGGCTGCCGGTCCTGCGACTGCGCACGCTCCCTTCCCCCGTGCTGTCCTCCCGGACAGAGGGAGCGGCGCAGCCGCAGGGGTCGGTCAGCCGGCGGGGGCGACGAGCACGCTGACCAGCACCTCGCCGGCGCAGGTCGGCGAGGCCCGCAGCGCCCACCGGCCACGCAGACCGTGGCCGGCCCAGTTCGACTCGGCGTCGCGCTGCTCCACCTCGCCCGCGGCCAGCGCGTAGCCGGCGGCGGGAAAGGCCTGCTGCAGCTGCACGAGAGCGTCCTCGAACGGCGTCGGCGCGATGCCGGTGACCACGGTGCGCCCGCCGCTGCGCGCGTCCGCCGCCGTGACGACCGTCCCGGCCGGGAGCGGCAGGTCGGCCGGGACCGCGTTCGGCCTCGCGACGGCTCTGGCCTCCGCCGCGCAGACGTCGCGGGGGGCGGGGGCCTGGGCGGCGCGAAGCTCCTTCTCCCCGGCCGGCTCGCCGTGCACCTTCTCCCAGACGTGGTCGGGCGAGCAGGCGGACAGGGCCGGCACCAGCAGGAGGAGCGGTGCGAGCGCGGCGGCGGCCCGCCGCGCCCGCACCTGTGAACTGCAGGTCACGGCAGGGTCACCGTGGTCGAGCGGGTGTTGTCCTGCTCGTCGGACTCGGCGACCAGCCCGGTGGCGTCCGCGGTAGCCACCAGCGTCTGCGTGCCGTGCAGGTTCTTGGTGCCCCACTTCACGGTGAGCGTGGCCGACTCCCCCGGCGCGAGGGCCGGGACGACGGCGGTGCCGACCAGCGCCGACCCGTCCTGGACCTGCAGCACGGTCTCCGGCGCCGCCGCCACGCCGGTGTTGCGGACCGTGCTGCTCACGGTGCTCTTGCCGCTGCGGCTCACCGAGGCGCTCACCGCGGTGACGGTGAGGTTCGGCTTGGGGTCGCTGGCCGCGAACAGCGTGCGCCCGCCGGCCTGCCGGGCGATCGTGGCGAGGGCGTCGAAGTTCTGCGCGCCACCGCTCGCACACGCGCCGGTGCAGCCGTCGGCGAAGGCGACGAGCACCCGTCCCTGCTGGTCGACCGTGGAGTCGATGAAGTCCAGCAGGTTGCGGTCCTGACCGCAGGTGGTGCCGCCGGTGCAGATCGAACCCTTCTGCACCGGGTCGTTCGGCGTGGCGTCCACGGTGGACCAGGTCTGGCCGCCGTCGTAGGTGGTGGCGACGTAGAGG
>JBQCHF010000075.1:0-7271 GCA_051954955.1 Motilibacteraceae bacterium | reverse complement strand
ACCGCTGCCGGGCTGAGCCGCCCCGCCCCCCCCCCCCCCGGCCGGACCGAACCCGGCCCCGTGATCCCTTGCCCCCGCCCCCGCGGGATTCCGCGGGGGCGGCGACCATCTCGTGCGGGCGGTGCGGGAACCGGAACGCCGTGGGCGCCGTCCGAGCCTCGACAGAGGGGGCGGGCGATGACGAGACGCGCTCGGTGGACGGCCGCGGTGGGAGCGGTCGCGCTGCTGGCCGGCTGCGGGACGGCCACGGGCAGCCCGGTGGCGCAGACGACGCCAGGCCGGGCGACGTCCTGCACCGGCCAGATCGGCCCGGACGCGGGGCGGGGACGGCTGCCCGCCTCCGCCCACGTCGTCGGCGCGCTGATGTGCTGGCAGGGCAGCCGGCTGCTGCCCGAGCGCGGCGAGTGGAGGGTGCGCCTCGAGGCCCGGGCCACCGGCGACCTGGCCCGCCACCTCGACGCCGCGCTGCACGAGCCGGACGTCCCCCGCGCGGCCGGCGTGGGCTGCCCGGCCATCGCCTACCTGACCCCGGACCTGCAGGTCGACCTCGCCGACGGCACCACCGCCCGACCCGCGCTGCCGCAGAACGGTTGCGGCGCCCCGCTCCCGCACGTGACCGCCGTCCTGGACCGGCTGCGGGCCGCCTCCGCCGCACGGGTGGTGCCGGTGGAGCAGCAGCGCAGCGCCGGCGCCGTTGCGGCCGGCTGCGTCGAGCGCTGGAAGGACGTCCTGACCGGCCTGGGGCAGGTGGAGGGCTCGGGAGCTCCGCTGCCCACGCTGTCCGGGGCCGCGCCGGTCAGCGTGTGCGCGTACGACGCTCGCGAGGGCGACCTCGCGCTGGTGCGCAGCGGCGCGACCACGGCGGGGGCGCTCGGCCGGCTCGAGCCGACCCCTCGCCCGGCGACGCCGTGCCCAGCGACGGTGTCCGGCGCGCTCGAGCTGCGCCTCGGCCCGTCGCACGCGGCCCCCACCGCCCTGGTCGAGACGGGCGGCTGCGGACGGGTCGTCGACCCCGAGGGGCGCAGCCTCGGCTACCTCCCCGCCGCCGTCGTCGCGCGCCTGGCCGCACTGGCCATCACGCCCAAGCCGGGAGGCTGAGCGAGTCCGGCGGGTACCCTCGTCTACTCGTGCGCTTCCTCGACTCCACGTCGCCCGGCTACGACCTCACCTACGACGACGTCTTCATGGTTCCCCGCCGCTCCGCGGTGGCCTCC
The DNA here is from genome assembly GCA_051954955.1 of Motilibacteraceae bacterium. GTDB lineage: Bacteria > Actinomycetota > Actinomycetes > Motilibacterales > Motilibacteraceae > JBQCHF01. The sequence goes on along the minus strand of JBQCHF010000075.1, from coordinate 6,057 downwards.
CGGACCGACGTCGACCTGTCCACCACCGACGGCAGCGGCACCACGATCCCGCTGGTGGTGGCCAACATGACCGCGGTGGCCGGGCGCCGGATGGCCGAGACGATCGCCCGCCGCGGCGGTATCGCGGTCATCCCCCAGGACATCCCCGCCGACGTCGTGGCCGACGTCGTCGCGTTCGTGAAGTCCCGCGACCTCGTGCACGACACGCCGATCACCCTCACCCCCGGCGACACCGTCGGCGAGGCGCTGGCGCTGCTGCCCAAGCGGGCGCACGGCGGCGTCATCGTGGCGGAGGCCGGCCGGCCGGTGGGCGTGGTGACCGAGGCCGACTGCCCGGGCGTCGACCGCTTCACCCAGCTGCGCGAGGTGATGAGCCGCGACCTGCTCACCCTGCCCGCCGGCGGGGAGCCGCGCGCGGCGTTCGACCGGCTGCACGGCCGGCACCGGCTCGCCCCGGTCGTCGACGAGGACGGCCGACTGGTCGGCATCCTCACCCGGCCCGGCGCGCTGCGCGCCACGCTCTACCGCCCGGCCGTCGACGCCGCAGGCCGGCTGCGGGTGGCCGCCGCGGTCGGCGTGAACGGCGACGTCGTCGGCAAGGCGACGTCGCTGCTGGAGGCCGGCGTCGACGTGCTGGTGCTCGACACCGCGCACGGGCACCAGGACAAGATGCTCGAGGCGCTGCGCGGCGTGCGGGCGCTGGACCCGCAGGTGCCGCTGGTGGCCGGCAACGTGGTGGCTGCCGAGGGCGTGCGCGACCTGGTCGAGGCCGGCGCCGACATCGTGAAGGTGGGCGTGGGCCCGGGCGCCATGTGCACCACCCGGATGATGACCGGCGTGGGCCGGCCGCAGTTCTCGGCGGTGCTCGAGTGCGCCGCCGAGGCGCGCCGGCTGGGCAAGCACGTGTGGGCCGACGGCGGGGTGCGCCACCCCCGCGACGTCGCCCTCGCACTCGCCGCGGGCGCCTCCAACGTGATGATCGGCTCCTGGTTCGCCGGAACCCACGAGTCCCCCGGCGACGTCCTGCGCGACGCGGACGGCAGGCTCTACAAGGAGAACTTCGGGATGGCGTCGGCCCGCGCGGTGCAGCGGCGCACCGCCGACGACACCGAGTTCGATCGCGCCCGCAAGGCGCTGTTCGAGGAGGGCATCTCCACCTCGCGGATGTACCTGGACCCGCGCCGGTCGAGTGTGGAGGACCTGCTCGACGTCATCACCGCCGGTGTTCGCAGCGCCTGCACCTACGCCGGGGCGGCGGACCTGGAGTCCTTCCACGAGCGGGCCGTCGTCGGCGTGCAGTCCGCCGCCGGCTACGCCGAGGGCCGGCCGCTGCACCAGACCTGGTAGCGGCAGACCTCGTAGCGGCAGACCTCGTAGCGGCCAGACCCCCCGGGCCTGCTCGGGAATGATCACGGGACCGTGATCTCTCCTCGCCGACCGAGGTGAATTCTCCTCGGTGGGCGAGCAAGGATCACGGTCCCGTGATCGTTCCGGCCGGGGCCGGGGTGGCAGACCGGTCAGGCGCGGGGTGCGGCCAGCGGGTCGTGACCGACGTCCATCAGGCGGCGGCGCCAGGCGTCGTCGGAGAGGTCGCCGGCGTCGGGGTCGGGGTGCTCGCGCGCGACGAAGGCGACCACGGCGCGCATCGCGCCGACGTCGTCGACGGTGAGGTCGCCCCGGCGCTTGCCGAGCACCTCGGCCACCCGCTCTCCCACACTCCGACGCGCCGTCGGAGACTGCAGGAGCACCTGCACGCGAGCCTGGGCGACCTGCTCGGGCGTCGGGTCGGTGGCCGGGGGGATGCCCGGCAGCGGCATGCCCGCGGTGCCGGGGGCAGGGGGCACCGGGCGAGCCCCGGATGCGCCCTCCACCTCCGCCGAGCTGCCGAGCCAGTCGCGCAGCTCCCGGCTGGTCATAGTGACCGCCGCGTGGAACTCCTTCCAGAGCTGCTCGAGCGCGTCGGCGTCGCGCAGGAGCTCGGCGTCGCTCTCGTCCGCCGGCGGGAGGGCCGCGTCGGCGTACGTCGTGCTCGTCGTGGGGTCACGGGGCAGGTCGGTCACAGGTCTCTCCTCACTCACCTACAACTGGTAGGAGCTGATTCCTCAGGACGGGTAGGGCGACTGCTGCTCCGGCGGGGTCCCGCCGCCGCGGCCACCGCCCTTGCTCCCAGCGTCGGTGCCGTGCGGCTTGCCGCCGTGGGACTGCTGCTGGCCGGCCGCCTGGACGTCGTTGCCGTCCTCGGTCGTCGAGCCCTTCTCCTTGCGCCGCAGCTCGGGCTGCTGGGGGTTCGGCACGTCGTGCTCCTGTCCGTTCGTGATGCGGTCTGCGGACGTTCGAGCCGTCCCCGCGACGCTGTGGACGAAACCGGAGGGTCTGGAGGGCGGCGTGGTAGGAACAGGCGCGTGGCCGCACGCGAGCTCGTCGTCCTGGGCACCGCCTCGCAGGTGCCCACCCGCACGCGGAACCACAACGGCTACGTGCTCCGCCTGGACGACCAGCTGGTGCTGCTCGATCCCGGGGAGGGCACGCAGCGCCAGCTCACCCTCGCCGGGGTCGCCGCGGTCCGGCTCACCCGCATCTGCCTCACCCATGGCCACGGCGACCACTGCTTCGGTCTGCCCGGGGTGCTGTCCCGGATCGCGCTGGACTCGCAGCAGGAGGGCGCGCCGGCCCACGAGGTGCCGCTGCACTTCCCGGTGGCCGCGCAGCCGCAGGTCGACGCCCTGCGCGTCGCCGCAGGAGCCGGCAACGGTGCCGCCGGACGGGTCCTGGACAGCCCGGTGCACGGCGACGGCGTGCTGGCCGACGGCCCCTGGCGCGTGGTGGCCCGCCAGCTCGACCACCGGGTGCCCGCCGTGGGCTACCGCTTCGAGGAGCCCGGCGGGAGACGCCTCCTCCCCGCCGAGCTCGCCGCCCGGGGCATCGGCGGACCGGCCGTCCGCGAGCTCGTCGACGTCGGCCGGCTGGAGGTGGACGGGCACTGGGTCGAGCTGGCGGAGGTGTCCGAGCAGCGGCCGGGGCAGGTCGTCGCGCACGTGATGGACACCAGGCCGTGCGAGGGGGCGCTGGCGCTCGCCGAGGACGCCGATCTGCTGGTGATCGAGGCCACCTACCTGCACCGCGACCAGCACCTGGCCGCCCAGTACGGTCACCTCACGGCCCGGCAGGCCGCGCAGATCGGCCACGACGCCGGGGCCCGGCGGGTGGTGCTCACCCACTTCTCCCAGCGCTACGGCGACGACGAGGAGTTCACCCGCGCCTACCTGGCGGAGGCCCGGGCGGTGCACCCGGACGTCGTGCTGGCGCGGGACCTGGACCGCATCCCCCTCCCGCCGCGCCGGTAGCGGCTGCCCGCGACGTGTCACGCAGTCCGCCCCGGGTAGGCGGAAGGCATGACCATCGACCCCGGTGCCGGCGCCGGCCGGGACGCCTCCCACGGCGCCGCCCTGCCAGCGGACCTGGCGGGCGAGGAGACCCTGCGGGGCGGCGTCGACGTCCCGGACCCGGACCTGGCCGAGGAATACGCCGAGTCCGCGGGCATCGACCCCGCCCCTGACCAGGTCGACGCCTACCTCGAGCTCGAGGGCGAGGCGCCGCTGGGCGAGGAGCGCCCGCTCGAGGAGCCCGTCGAGCAGGCCCTGCGGCACGACCGCGAGAGCTAGCCCGCAGAACCAGCCTGCAGAACCAGCCCCCAGAACCAGCCCGGCGCCGGCGCGACCGGCGCGAGGAGGAATCGATGAGCAGCCAGCCCGACGCCGGCCACATCGCCGACATGGAGTCGGTCACCGGCAGCCGGCCCGACGACCTGGTGCCGCGCCGCGACCAGGACAGCGCGCGCGACGACGTGCTCGGTCAGGACCGCGGCGGTCGCGCGCGCCACGCCGACGTGCCCGCCGACCTCGAGGCCGACGTCCGCACCGACGGGCTGCCGGACGTGAGCGACGTGGCCGAGGACGGCCAGCGCATCGGCGCGCCGGTGAAGCGCACCACGGCGCGCGGAGAGGAGCGGGCCGGCGACCCGTCGCTCGCCTCGGCCGGCACCCCGCATCACCGCGACGCGGAGGAGGCCGAGCACAGCCGCGCCGAGCGCGATCCGGTCGTCCGCGAGGCGCAGCGCGGCACCGGCGCTGTTGACGACGACGCTGTCGACGACGGCCCCACCGCCCCATGAGACACGGCGGGCTGGGGCTCCGTCAGCAGAGCAGACTGGGCATGCGCCCCCGCCGTCACGACAGCCTGTAGGAGGTCCTGTGCAGCACCCGCCCGTGTCCCGCGGCACCATCGTCGTCTGGTCCGACCTGTCCTGCCCCTGGGCGACGCTCGCGCTGCACCGGCTGCGCACGGCGCGCGCCCGGTTGGGCTTCGACGGCACCCTGCGCCTGGTGCACCGCGCGTTCCCGCTCGAGCTCATCAACGCCCGGCCCACGCCCAAGGAGCTGCTCGAGAGCGAGATGGCGATCATCGGCGCCAAGGACACGACGCTGGTCATGGAGGGCTGGAGCCGGGCCCCTTACGAGTGGCCAGGCACGGTCCTGGTGGCGATGGAGGCGGTCCAGGCCGCCAAGGCCGACCGGGTGGGCGGGCTGCGAGCCAGCGAGGAGCTCGACGCGGCCCTGCGGCATGCGTTCTTCGCGGAGAGCCGCCCCATCCAGCTGCTCACCGAGGTGCTGGACGTGGCTCGCTCGTGCCCCGCCGTCGACGCGGACGCGCTGCTCGACGCACTCACCGCCGGCAGCGGCCGGCGCACGGTGCTGGAGGACTGGCGCCGGGCCGGCGAGCTGGAGATCCCCGGCAGCCCCACCTTCGTGCTGCCGGACGGGCAGATGGTGCACAACCCCGGCACGGTCGTGAAGTGGCAGGGCAAGCCGGGAGCGGGCTTCCCGCAGATCGTCTCCGACGACCCGTCGGTGTACGAGCAGATCGTGCGGGCCTCTGCCGCGTAGCGGTCCCGACCGGATCAGGCCTGGCGCCCCACCAGGTCGTCGACGTCGCGCAGCTGCACGACCCAGCCGGCCGGGCCGCCGGCGTGCGTCCTGTCCTCGGGCTCGGGTAGCGCGACCACCTGCACCCACCCGTAGCTGTCCGGGCCCCTGCGCAGCCGCAGCAGCAGCCGATGGTCCGTCCCCGCGGTCCCGGCCGGCTGCGGGGCAGCCGCCGGCTCCGCCGGGAAGTCGCCCAGCGCGGCCGCGTCGTCCGGGTGCGCCAGGTCCTGCAGGCGCTGGCCGGTCAGCTGCTCCGGCGCCAGGCCCAGCAGGTGGGTGCAGGCCGGCGCCCAGGCGTCGGGCACCGGGCGGCAGCGGCCCTCGGCGTCCAGCTCGAGCAGCAGGTCGCCGGCGACCTCCAGCAGCGCCTGGTGCCGCCGCTCCGAGCGCGCCAGCCGGGCGGCCAGCGCGCGGTCGGCGGTGACGTCGACGGCCGTGGTCACCACGCCGCGGGCCAGCGTCTCGTCGTCCAGGGGCAGCGCCCTGGCGCTCACCTGCAGCCACCGGTGCTCCCCCGCATCGTCGACCGTGCCCAGCACCGCCGAGGCGGGCTGCCCGGTGCGGACCGCGCGGGCGGAGGGCCGGTCCAGCAGCGGGACCGGCGTGCCGTGCTCGTCGGTGAAGACGAGGTCACCCGGGCTCGCCCCGCCGAGCGCCTCGCGGGTGGTGCCCAGCGTGGTCGCGAGCGCCTCGTTGACGACCACCGCCCGCCCGTCCAGCGTGTGGACGGCCAACCCGACCGGCACGGCGTCCAGCACCGCCCGCAGCCACCGCTCGGAGTCCACCAGCGCGGCGCTGGCCGCGACCCGCTCCCCGGCGTCGGTGAGGACCAGGACCCACCCGTCCTCGGGCCCCGGCGCGACGAGCGCCTCGACCCACCGGTCGGCCCCGGGCACGGCGACCCGGAAGGTGGCTCGCAGCTGCACCCGCGACGGGGCCGCGCTGGCCCACAGCCCTTCGACGCCGGAGCGGTCGTAGTGGTGGGCCAGCACGGTCCATGGTCGACCGAGCAGCTGGTACCAGCGCCGGTCGGCCAAGGTCTCCAGGGTCCGGTTGGCCAGCACCAGCCGGCCCT